>CALBVZ010000036.1 GCA_937969445.1 uncultured Octadecabacter sp.
GGCAGTTGATCAAATCGGTCAGTTGGATCGAAGCCTTCGCGGGTGAGCAGCTCGGCTCGGACATCATCAAAGCACCGGGATTGCTGGCGCCGCTCGCGACGTTGCTGCGTTCGCGTGGATCGCGGATGCAACTGTCGTCCAGCTCATCGCGATCCATTCTGGATTCAGTTTCCCAGCGGATTGATGAAGACCGCGAAATAACGCGCTACATCGTCAACACATTGATTTTTCTCGGCCTTTTGGGGACGTTCTACGGCTTGGCGACGACTGTTCCGGCACTTGTCGAAACCATCCAGTCGCTAACGCCAGATGAGGGCGAAAGTGGTGGGGACGTTTTCTCGCGTCTGCAATCCGGCCTCGAAAGCCAACTTGGTGGCATGGGCGTTGCTTTTGCGTCCTCGCTGTTGGGCCTTGCCGGATCGTTGGTTGTGGGCCTGTTGGAGCTGTTTGCCAGCCACGGCCAGAACAGGTTCTACCGCGAACTGGAAGAATGGATGTCAACGATCACCCGCGTCGGTCTAGCGACAGGCGAAGACGCGAGCGGCGATCAAGTCGCGATGGCGGGCGTTGTTGATCATATGGTCGAACAAATGGAACGGATGCAGGCGATGTTTGCGGCATCCGAGGCCAGTCGAACAGAAGCCAATGAACGCATCGGCAAGCTGGCCAATGCTGTTGAAACACTTGCGCAGCAAACCTCAAACGAGGAAGCGAACATCCAGCTAACCCGTGTGGCTGACGCCCAAGAAGGGCTGATTGCCGCGCTGAAAGACACGGGAATGGAGGGCATCGACGCAGAAAGCCGTATGCGGTTGCGTTCTATCGACGTCGGTCTGTTGCGTATTCTTGAGGACATGGCCGCAGGGCGCCAAGAGGTCATTCAAGATCTACGCGCTGATATGGCTGGGCTGACCAAGGCGGTTCGCCAAAGCAACCGCGAAACGCGCAAGTCAAACTCGGACGGATCCTAAGCCATGGCACTGAGCCGCAGAACAGGCGCACGTTTTCAAGCGTCCATCTGGCCCGGTTTTGTGGATGCGATGACGGGCCTATTGTTGGTTTTGATGTTCGTGTTGACCATTTTCATGGTGCTGCAATTTGTGCTGCGCGAAACGATTACAGGCCAAGAAGCGCAACTTGATAGCCTGTCTGCCGAGGTCTTGGCGCTGACCAGCGCACTCGGAATTCAGCAAGACCAATCCGCCGCACTCGGCGCACAAGTCGGTGTGTTGTCTGGCGAATTGTCTGACTTACAGACCGATTTGGCTGAAAGCGAAAACATGGTCGCGCAACAGAACGCAGTCATCGCACGGCTGACTGGGGAACGTGATGCGCTAATTGCGGATGTATCAAACGCCCAATCCCAAATCACCGGATTTGAAGCACAGGTTGCTGGGCTTCTGGCGCAGCGCCGCGAGGCTGAGGGCGCGATTGCGGATCTAGAGGCGCGCGAAGCGGAACTGATCAGCACGCAAGATGCGCTGAACCTTGCCCTCGCGCAGGCGCGTACTGAAATTGACGAAGGTACAGAGGCCACCCGCCTTGCCGCCGCACGTGCCGATGCCCTTGATGCGATGATCGCTGAATTGGAAGCGGACAACGCAGCGTCGGCGACCCAGATCAGTGAACTAGAAGCCGCGAAGTTGGTTGATGCTGCCGCTGCCGAAGCACTGCGTGCACGGCTTGCAAATTCGGATACTGAACTCACGGCAATGACGCTCGCGCTCGAAGAACAGCGCCAACAGGCCGAGGATACGCTGACGTTATTGGCCGCAGCGCAAGTCGCGCGGGATGAGTTGGATCAAAACCTCGCCATTGCGTTGCTGGCACAACAAGAAGCAGAGGCCGCTGCACAAGCTGCCGGGATTGAACGGAGTGATCTGGCAGAACGATTGGCGGCAGAACTTGAACAACAAAGTGAGACCGGTGCGGGTATTGAAGCCCTGCAAGCGCAACTGGCAGAGGCGTTAATTGCCCGAACAGAGATCGAAACCGACTTGGCGAATGCCGCGCAAGAACGCGATGCACTGAATGCCGATCTTGCGACAGCAGTTTCAGCGCTGGCAGCAGCACAAGAACAATCAGGTTCGGCTGCGGAAAATGCGGAACGGCAAACCGCACTTCTTGCGCTCGCCAATGACGCGCTAACGCAGGAGCAAGCGTTGTCAGCGGAAAGCCAGCGACAGGTTGCATTGCTGAACGAACAAGTTTCCGCATTGCGCGGGGAATTGGAGCGGTTGCAGGGGCTGCTGAATCTGGCGAACGACGAGGACGCCACGGCCAACGTACAAATCGAAACCCTAACCCAAGACTTGAACACGGCGATGGCGCGGGCCTTGCTTGCCGAGCGTCGTGCACGGGTGTTGGAGGAGGCTGAACTGGAACGATTGGCGGCGGAAGCTGTCGAGCTGGAACGCTATCGTTCCGATTTCTTAGGGCTTTTGCGTGTCGTCTTGGAAGATGTCGAAGGCGTGCGGATCGAAGGGGACAGATTTGTGTTCTCGTCCGAGGTTCTGTTTGAACAAGGTGCCGCAGAGCTTTCAGATGAAGGCCAGCGTGAGATTGCCAAAGTTGCCGGAATTTTACGCGACGTTGCGGGCGATATTCCAGAAGGTATCGATTGGGTGATCCGCGTGGATGGGCATACGGATAATGTGCCGCTGTCGGGTCAGGGTCAATTCGCCAATAACTGGGAATTAAGCCAAGCACGCGCACTGTCTGTTGTGCTGTACATGGTCAATTTTCTTGGCATTCCGCCGGAACGTTTAGCGGCGAACGGGTTTGGGCAGTATCAACCGATTAACCCTGGGAATTCAGATGCCGCCCGCGCTCAAAACCGCCGTATTGAGTTGAAACTCACCGAGCGCTGATCCAGTTGAGCGGCTGCGCCGCGCTGGATTATTGGTGGGTGTGAGTGACGTGAGCCAATCCGGAAAGGTGGCGATGCGCTGAAAGCTGCGCCTCCGGCGGGGATATTTTTGAAACAAAAGCAATATGTTAGGGCAGAGAGATGGTCGTGATCTGGCGATCAAGTTCAATCCCGTCGCGGGTGTGAACGACAACGCCGGAATAAGTGCCCGTTGGCCAACCTTGATCAGGTGGATTAAGGCCGCCAGCGCGCATGAAAAGCGCCTGTTGGCGGTCTAGCACATCGTCTGTTTGAAAGAGGGGGCCGTCAGGTCCGTCAAACGAGAT
>CALBVZ010000037.1 GCA_937969445.1 uncultured Octadecabacter sp.
CGGTCCAAATTGTTGTTGTTGTAAATTCGACTTGCTCAAACGCGTCCAGCTCTTCGAGGCTAAACTCCACAATGTCCAACGACGTCGCACTTGGCGTAACCTGAAGCGCCATCACATCTTGAGAAGCCGCTGCCGAAGCAAAGAACGTAGTGAAAACAAGAAAGAGGATCGATTTCCGTGAGTGGATTAGTGAGGCCATTTTCCGTTTCCTTTGATCAAGTAACTTAAATTTAGAAGAAATTCGAAAAATTAGTTTGGGGCATCGGCATAGCGATCTATACTTTGGTATAGGTTTGCCACTTTTAGATCATATTTGCTGTGCAAGTTTAGGTGGAAACAAAGGACGGTAAACCTATGCCTAATATACTTTTGGCCGACGACCATGATCTCGTTCGCGATACAATCGCCGCATATCTAAGAACCGTAGAAGAATTTAATGTTCTGACAGCGCCAGACTTGAATGGCGCTATGGAGCTGATGGCGGGGATCGACTCCATCGATCTGTTGATACTGGACTACAATATGCCAGGAATGAACGGACTAGATGGACTCGTTAAAGCACGCGAAGCGCACCCCGTCGCGAAGGTCGCCATTATGTCAGGTGTCGCCAACCGTGACGTGGCGAACGCCGCCATGGACCGTGGAGCCCATGGTTTCATTCCAAAGTCACTGACAGCAGACACTTTAGTTAACGCCATCAAATTCATCCTTGCGGGCGAGCGGTATATTCCCTTCGACTTCGGATCGAACGACCCCAGAGAAAAGACAAGTGGTGAGTTTGCGAATTTGTCGGCGCGTGAAATGCAGACCTTGGAAAAGCTGTGCCTTGGTCTTTCGAACAAAGAAATTGCGCGGAATCTCGACATCCAAGAAGTCACAGTAAAGTTGCATGTCAAAAATCTATTGGCAAAACTGGGCGTTTCAAACCGAACTCAAGCCGCTCTATTCGCGAAAGAGCGCCACCTGTTTTAGTAAGACGTAAATGTGTTGGGCCAAATTGAACGTCGACATCACATCAAACTCGCGATCCTTGTTTTGCCATTTTCAACCTCAGCTGGCGCCTCGGTCAAAACTGGGTCGTTCTGATATCTATAATCTGCACAATCGGGCCTGATAGCGCTTAAGGCTATGTGCAAAGAAAGTCTGAACGTTCATCAAACGTGCTTGTGTTGATGCCCCGCCAGTCTGGCAGGGCACCCAATTTCATTAGTGGCAGGCCGGACGTGTGCCAGGCAACAGGACTTTGTCGATGACGTGAATAACGCCATTGTCAGCCACAATATCAGCGACCACGACATTCGCCATTTCGCCGGTTCCGTCAGCAATCGTCACGCCGCCACTGCCAGCCGTGATGCATAGGCGCTCACTATCCAGGATTGGACGGAAGTAATTTGAGCCAGATGGGATCATGTTAGCGGACAAATTCCGGTCATCCACATGGTAAAGTAATACATTGGTAAGTTGGCCTTTGTTCTCGGGCAGCAGCAGAGTTTCTACAGTGCCTTCAGGAAGCGCGGCAAATGCGTCATTCACAGGCGCAAAGACAGTGAACGGCCCCGGGCCCGAAAGCGTGTCAACGAGGCCAGCCGCTGAGACTGCGGCCACAAGGGTTGAAAAGCGCTCATCGCCAGCTGCGATTTCGACGATATTTTCCGCGCTCGCTGCAGCGGCAGATAGGCTAAGTGCGAGGGCTGCGGCGGTTACTTTAAGGTTCATTTTCATCTTGGTTCTCCGAATTGCTGGACGATAACGTCCGTTCTATTTTGTGTTCCGTGCTAAGGTTACGGAGGGGAAAGAAGCATGGTTCACAAGTTCACAGAAACGTGAGGGGCAATTCAAGCCTTTGAATAAAAACAAAAAAGCCACCGGAGCACCGATGACTTTCAAGTTGGCGGGGATTGCAAAGGTGGTGCTAAATCCGAAACAGCGGTTGCAGTAAACGCGGGACAAACGAATTGAAGCGCAAAGGCGCATCCGTAGCTGCCAAACAAATGCATGGAGGGCCTTCATCTGCAATTGGTGTGTGCTCTAGGCTCTGGTCCGCGACCTCAAGATCACCAACTCCAAACCGTCCAGTTTCATCACTGAAACTGCCCTGCAAAACCAACGTCAATTCCAGACCGTTATGGCTGTGATCAGGCACCGCCCGTCCAGACGGAATATAGAGTAGACGCACGGACCCTTCGCGCCCATCCGACAAAATACTTTGGCGCACCCCCATCCCCAGGGATTTCCAACGCGGCGGCTTCCCCTTCAAGGCTTCCACCACTGGACCAGGATAGACACCTGACCTTTGGTAAGCCTTTTCCTCGACAGCCGGCGTATCCAGCAGATCAAGCACATTGGATTTCAATCCCTCCGACACGACTTCAGCTTCGCTCGTTTCCAAGACCGCGCCGCCTGAAACCAAGTGGGCTTCATAAGCTGCACGGCATTCCAGACACAGTGAGATATGAGCAGCCAACGCCAACCCAAAGGGCTGCGGCAGGTTACCCGCTGCATAGGCGGCTAGTAAGGCGTCGGGGGCATGGTGAGTAATAGCAGTCATTTTAACGTAGTTCCTTCAACTCGTATCGCAGCTTTTCAAGACCGAGACGGATGCGGGATTTGATCGTACCAAGCGGTAATCCCGTTTGGCTGCTGATCTCTTGGTGGGTGAGCTCACCCAGATAGGCCTTCTCAATCATGTCGCGCTGATCGGGCTTCAGCTTCAACAATGCGTCTTTCAATTGTCCGGCTTCTTGTTCGACAGCCAGTATCTGGCTCGCGTCGGGCTCTGAGCCGGGATCTTCGCCCAGTTCTTCAGGCAGTGGGCGGTTCTCCTTACGGATCACATCTATCTGGCGGTTGCGCGCGATCTGATAAACCCAAGCAGATACCTGCGCCCTTTCGGGATCAAACTGTTCTGCTTTACGCCAAATCGTCAGCATGACCTCTTGCACGATTTCTTCGGCCTGTCCGCCTCCTGTGCCAGAGCGCATGATGAAACCCTTTAATCGGGGCGCAAAATGATCGAACAGCAACGCAAACGCCGTGCGATCGCGATCATCGCGGACTGCCAACATATAAGTCGTCAGTGAAGATATCTGAGAAGGCGGTTGCTTCACACTTGCACGGTCCTTTCGCGGCGCCACCGGAGGGCGCCGTTCAGCTTGATCGGGATTGATGCAACCTGTCAACATAGCCCAATTACGCGGAACGTTGGTTTTTGGATCATTTTTTGATCCAAATTTCTTTGCCTCGCGTAATATATCAAACAACGAACCGGAGCTTCCATGTCGCTAGACACCATTGTGACCCGCCCACAGCGCATTGCCATCATTGGTGGCGGCATTTCTGGCCTCGCGTCAGCACACCTGCTCTCGCCGCATCATGCCGTCACCCTGATTGAGGCTGCGCCAAGGCTGGGCGGGCACGCGCGCACGGTCATGGCTGGCCGAAATGGAGATCAACCCGTCGACACAGGTTTCATTGTTTTCAACTATGCGAACTACCCGCACCTGACGCGAATGTTTCAGGACCTCGACGTGCCGGTCACTAAAAGCGACATGAGCTTCGGAACCTCGATCAATGGCGGCGAAATCGAATACGGGCTTCGCGACCTCAGAGCGCTCACCGCTCAAAAACGAAATCTCATGCGGCCAGGGTTTGTCCGTATGGTGCGTGACATCTTGCGGTTCAACGCCAAGGCCGAGGGCCTTGCAACCGACGACAGCGCCACGATTGGTGATCTCATGGCCGATCTGCAGTTGGGCGACTGGTTCCAGCGTTACTATTTGATGCCGCTGTGTGGCGCGATCTGGTCCACGCCACCTGACGAGATCCGCGCGTTCCCCGCCCGCGCTCTGGTCCAGTTTTTCCGCAACCACGCCCTGCTCAGCGCTTCCGGCCAGCATCAATGGTGGACGGTGGATGGCGGCAGCATCGAATATGTACGTCGTCTGGAACACAGCCTTCGCGGGCGCGGCGTTGCAATCCGCACCAATACCAAAGTTGACAGCGTCAGCCGCACCGCGACCCAAAGCATCGTCCACTGTGACAACGCACCACTCGCGCCTTTCGATCAGGTTATTTTCGCCTGCCATTCGGATCAAGCGTTACGCCTATTAGATCATCCAACCCCTCAAGAACGGGCCGCGCTTTCGGCGATCAGATTTCAGGACAACCAGATGATCCTGCACAGGGACATAAACCAAATGCCGCAACGGCGCTCGGTTTGGTCCAGCTGGGTCTACAAAGCAGACACGACCCGCCCTGAACCCGCCATCGGAGTGACCTATTGGATGAACCGGCTGCAAAACATCCCTGAGAATGATCCGCTTTTCGTATCCCTGAATCCATCAGAACCCGTGCCAGATCATCTGATCTACGACCAGAAAACTTTTCGCCACCCCGTATTTGACGGCCCTGCGTTGGCAGCTCAGAAACAGCTGAACGACATGCAGGGGGAAAATAATACTTGGTTCGCAGGGGCTTACACCCGGCATGGCTTTCACGAGGACGGCTTTGCAAGTGCTGCCCGCATCGCCCGAATGATGGACCGACAACTCGCATGACATTCACGCCCGAACATATCGCTGGAGAAACGGTTCATGCCCGCCGCGGGGCGATCTCGCATGGCTTTCGATATGGTGTCGACTTTGTTTTGATCGACCCCGAGGCTGCAGCTAACGACCCGACCTTATTTTCGCGCAACCGGTTTAATCTGGCGTCGGTCCATGACCGCGACCATGGTGGCCCGCTTAAGAACGGACGCGGCGCCAAGTGGGCGCGCGACGTGTTATCAACGCACGGGCTTACCGATCCCGACCTTCAGCTGCGCCTCCTGACCCAGCCTCGCCTGCTTGGCTCTGGTTTCAATCCGGTCAGCTTTTGGTTGATTGAAAAGGGCCCGCAACTAATTGCTGTTATCGCCGAAGTCTCAACTCCCTTCGGTGACCGCCATTCCTACCTGTGCCACCTACCGAATTACGCCCCCATCACTGCTGAAAGCCGTATTTCCAAACCGAAATCCCTGCATGTTTCGCCATTCCAAGACGTCAAAGGCAGCTATGAGTTCAGGTTTGATATTCGCCCCGGCAAAATCGCAATCCGCATCCTGCATCGCAACGGCGAAGAGGGTGTTGTCGCGACGCTAACAGGGCCTCGCGCGCGTTTGACAAACACCAGCGTAATCAAGGCCGTGTTGCGCCGCCCCCTGTCGGCGGTTCGTACACTCGCGTTGATCCATTGGCAGGCACTACGCTTGAAACTTAAGGGCGCACAGTACCGCACCCGCCCGACGCCCCCCAAGACCGAGGTTACTTAATGCTCTTTCTGACGAAACGCGTGAAACACGATTTTCTGGACACCTGCGCACAGATCCGGTCAGGAAGCCTGACCCTGCGCACGCCCGAGGGTGAGGTCTTCAACTTTGGCCAAGGAACCCCCGAGGCAGATATCCAGATCCACGACTGGTCGGTCGTCACAGCCATCGCATCACGCGGCGATATCGGCTTGGGCGAAACATATATCGCTGGGCTCTGGGACACCTCCTCGATCGAGAACCTGACGGCTTTGTCGCTCAGGAACCTCGAAGAGTTTAGCGGTTACGCCTACGCAGGGTTCTGGGCCAGCCTGAAATTCCGCTTGGTCAACAGCCTGATGCGCACCAACTCGCTAAAGGGCGCGTCACGCAATATTCGCGCGCACTATGACGTCGGCAACGAATTCTATCAGCTGTGGCTGGATGAAAGCATGACCTACTCCTCCGCGATGTTCGCGCCCGGTGACACTGATCTAGGTCGTGCCCAGACCCGCAAATACGACCGTGTCCTGAACCAGATCGGTGACGGCGAACGCGTGCTTGAGATCGGTTGTGGCTGGGGCGGCTTTGCTGAGCGTGCTGCAGAAACCGGCCGCCACGTGACGGGTTTGACCATCTCTCCCAGCCAAAAAGGCTACGCCGATGCGCGGCTGGATGGTCGCGCGGACATCCGACTTCAGGACTACCGTCATAGCACAGGAAAATATGACAGCATCGTCTCCATTGAGATGATCGAAGCCGTCGGAGAGGCCTACTGGCCGACCTATTTCTCCACGCTCAAAGACCGACTGGCCGAAGGCGGGCGGGCTGTCATCCAAGCAATCACCGTGCCCGATGACTATTTCGACACCTATCGACGTAGCGCTGACTTCATCCGGCAATACACTTTCCCCGGTGGCATGTTGCTATCAAATGCCGTGATCGCTGATCAAGCAATGCGTGCGGGTCTGGTGGTAAAGGGTAGTCATGGGTTTGGACAGGACTACGCCCGCACCTGCGCCCAGTGGGGCGACCGTCTAACCAAGCAATCTGCTAACGTGAAAAAACTCGGCTATGACGATGGTTTTTTGCGCAACTGGCAGTTCTACCTTGGCATCTGCGCGGGATCTTTTGCCGTCGAACAGACTGACGTCGTTCAAATAGAGCTGGCCCATGTCTGAGCCCGAAACCATCTGGATAATTGGTGCCAGTGATGGCATCGGCGCCGCGCTTGCGCGTGAATGGGCGCAACGTGGCGCGCGTCTGGTCCTATCCGCGCGATCCCAAGATCGACTAGAAGATCTAGCAGCCGAGCTCGGGCCCAAACACATCCCTCTTGCGCTCGACGTTTCCGATCGCGCCAGCATCAATGCAGCGGCGACCAAGATGTCCCAGATCACACCGATAGATCGCGTCGTCCATTTGGCCGCCCTCTACGATCCCGGCAAAATAGCCGAGCTCGATCCCGATACGGCGGCGCAGATTGTGACCACAAACCTGACCGGCAGTTTTCACGTTGCACAAGTAGCACCACCACTGCTGCGTGTTGGTGGTCAACTGGCATTATGCGGGTCTGTGGCAGGTTACATTGGACTGCCTCAGGGCCAGATCTATTCGGCAACCAAAGCAGGTGTAATCAATCTGGCAGAATCTCTACGAGCCGAACTTTCTGACCGCGTCGATGTTCGCCTTATTAACCCGGGCTTCGTCGACACGCGCCTTACACAACGTAATACGTTCGAAATGCCCGCTATTATGACACCTGAGGCAGCGGCCAGCGCGATTATCGACGGGTTGAATACACAGCGCTTCGAGGTGCATTTTCCTAAACGTCTGACTTGGGGACTAAAGCTTTTGAGCGCCTTGCCATATTGGGCGGCTTTGCCGCTAACCAAAAGGTTAACACAATGAAGCGCTACCTCCCGCTCGTGGTGCTTGTTGCAACACTGACATTCGTGTTGTCTCCGTTGGCATCCAAAGGGTTCAACGGCTTTACGCCGGATCAGTTTCCAGTTGTTCAAAACGATCCACCCGTTCAGCCGGCTGGCTACGCCTTTTCGATTTGGGGCCTGATCTATGCGTGGCTTATTGTAGGGGCCGGCTATGGGTTTTGGCGAGCGGGCGAAGACCCCGGTTGGCAGGCGATGCGGCTACCGCTTGCAGTGAGCTTGATTATCGGGTCCTTCTGGATCGCAGCCGCGATTGCAGCGCCCATTCTGGCGACAATTATGATCGTTATGATGGCCGCCTTAGCGATCCTTGCCATGTTGCGCGCGGGCGATCACATGCCATGGCTGCAAGTCAGGCCAGTCGCCCTGTACGCTGGGTGGCTGACCGCAGCCAGTGGTGTTGGCATTGGCGTCCTCCTCGGCGGATACGCAATTCTATCGGCCCAAAACGCGGCAATCGTCTGTTTGATTGGCGTTCTCGCCGTTGCGCTAACCGTGCAATCAGCCCGCCCGCGCGAGTGGGGTTACCCCGTAGCCGTCGTTTGGGCACTTGTTGGCGTCATTGTACAAAGCACCCCCAACAGCAACTGGCCTGTAATCATTCTTGCCTCACTTGGTATCGCTGCATTGATATCTTGCTCCTTGTTTTCAGTCATCAAAGGCCCAAGCACATGAACATCGTCATTCTTTACATCGCCACTGCCGTGATCTTTTTCGCCGCTGATGCCATTGGCCTGCGGTTGATCATCAAACCAGTGTTTGACCGCCATGTCGCGCACCTGTTCGCTGACCCGTTTCGCGTCGTGCCAGCCGCTGTGTTTTACTTAGGCTATATCGCCGGCTTGTTATGGTTCGTATCCGTGCCTGCTTTGCGCAATCAAGATCCAACGTCAGCCATTGTCGGTGGCATTGCGTTAGGGCTTTTGGCCTACGGCACCTATGAATTCACCAACTACGCAACACTTCGTGATTGGTCGATCCAGCAAGTTGCCGTCGATACGATTTGGGGCGGCATTTTAACGGGGTTCTCCGCTTGGGCGGGTGTGATGATCACCCGCTCTTTGGGATGAGATTAGAAATGACTTTACAGAAACACGGAACATTCACACCTAAGCAAGTTCAGATCCCGCGCTCCACCGTGTGACAGTCCTCTCGAGCAGATGACGCGGCTGCGAGTTTTCACGGAAACGCATGTGACGGTTCTTCGGGAAGGTGGAAACGTTGGGGATCGAGGCAAATAGATAGAGGCGACAAAACCAGCGATACGCCTAGTTCAAATGCACCTCGTCACACAGTCCATATTCTGATCGAATCCCGAAGCAAAGCGCCAACCAGAAGCATGCAGATCAGCAGTTCAAAGCAATAATCCGTACAGATCGCAGCCAAACAGTCACCACGAGCTCTGCAACAGGTTGAATATCTCTGAGAGGGTCGGGCGATCTTTGCGGCGCTCTAAGGCAACGAAACAAAGACAAGCAGGCACCGAAACTGAATTGCAAACCGCAAGACCGAAGGATTGTTTTTGGTGGAGCGCGATGGAATCGCGACACAGGCTTAAGCCGATACCGGATCGCACCATCTCGAGCATCGAAGCCTCTTGGTCGACCCGCGCAACAACCCCCAAACGATCAGCCGGATTGGTGTAAATTTTTGACAGGAGGCGATAGTGGACGGAGCGGTCTGGCGTGCCGATCCAAGGTAACTTCGCGAGCTCGGGCCAATCGGCATTCTCGATCTTCTTCTCCCAGCCGGCCGGTCCGATAACCCGATAGGTGAAATCGGCAAGCTTGAGTGCATGTATTGGATCTTCACGGTCCAATCCCATCGTGGCAAGGTCGTCTGGCCCACACAAATAGAACCCCGCATCAATCTGCCCCCGTTTCAGCCACGTCATAATATCGCCGCTAACACCGTGGGTCAGCTCGGTTTCAATGTCTGGATGCTCGGTGCGCAGACGTGCCAGAATTCGACCAAGCCGGATGAACTCGGGGTCTACGATCGTACCGATCCTAAGCTTACCACTGATGCGCCCCGATCTTTGACGGGCGCTGCGCTGGAAGTCACTCATCGCATCCAGAACCTGTTCGGCCTTTGCCAAGACAGCTGCGCCATCATGGCTGATCTGAAGACCCGATGGCGTTCGGTTGAATAAGGTGATTCCCGTTTCCTCACCAAGCCGCTTGATTTGATGGCTGATCGCCGGCTGGGTCAGGTTCAACACTTCCGCGGCACGCGAAACGCTCCCTTCGCGGGCAACTGTCACGAACGCCAAGATGGTGTTAATATTTGAAAAACGGTCCATATAAAAATTACTAATATTATGCTGTGTGATTTGTCATTAGGTTTTTTCACACGCGTCGTTCACTGATCATAGAAGTCCGCGTTCTGGGAGGAAGAGCCGCCGAACCGCAAGCTATTGCACAGCCAGTCGATCTGCCGTGTGACAGCCAGATGGTTTATTGCCCCTATTCAGCACGCAGACCGCAAAGAAACGACTGATGGGTGGATGATCAATATGTCTGAAGGTTCGAACGGGTTCGATTATATCGTAATTGGTGGTGGTTCCGCCGGGTGCCTGATGGCCAATCGCCTCAGCGCCGATCCGGCCAACAAGGTGCTTCTACTAGAAGCCGGAAAGCCTGATACCTATCCGTGGATCCACATCCCCGTCGGCTATCTTTACTGCATCGGCAACCCGCGTGCCGACTGGATGTACAAGACCGAGCCAGACAAGGGACTAAACGGGCGCAGCCTTCTTTACCCACGCGGCAAAACGCTGGGCGGATGTTCGTCGATCAACGGCATGATCTATATGCGCGGACAAGCTCGCGATTATGACAATTGGGCGAAGCTGACAGGCGAGGATGCGTGGAATTGGGAAAACTCCCTGACTGACTTTAAAGCCCATGAAAACCACTACAAGCTCGACGATGGCGCGGACCCTGTCACCGGCGACAACAGCCGTTTTTCGGATATGCACGGACACGGCGGCGAATGGCGCATCGAAAAGCAACGTCTGCGCTGGGATGTTCTGGACAGTTTCTCAGATGCGGCTGAACAGACGGGCATCGATAAAACCGAAGATTTCAACAGCGGCGACAATGCCGGTGTTGGTTATTTTGATGTGAACCAGCGTTCGGGCTGGCGTTGGAACACGTCAAAGGCGTTTCTGCGTCCGGCGAAAAAGCGCGAAAACCTGGCGATCTGGACCGAAGCACAGGTTGAAAAGCTGAGCTTTGAAAAAGATGCCAATGGCGCCCTGCGCTGTATTGGCGCCAAGGTTCACCGCGAGGGCAAACCGGTTGACGTGACAGCCCGCAAGGAAGTTGTTCTTTCCGCTGGTGCCGTGAACTCCCCCCAGATCCTGCAGTTGTCGGGCATCGGCCCTGCGGCCCTGCTGCAAGAGCACGGCATCGATGTGGTGATGGATCAGCCCTATGTTGGCGAAAACCTGCAGGACCATCTGCAAATTCGCGCGGTGTTCAAGGTGAAGGGCACCAAAACAATGAACACGCTGGCCAATTCCATGGTCGGCAAGGCCAAGATCGGTCTGGAATATTTGTTCAAACGCTCCGGCCCGATGAGCATGTCGCCCAGCCAGTTGGGCGCCTTCACCCGTTCAGACCCAAACCGCAGCCATGCCAACCTTGAATACCACGTGCAGCCCCTCAGCCTTGAGGCCTTTGGCGATGATTTGCACGATTTCCCCGCCATGACGGTCAGCGTGTGTAACCTGAACCCAACCAGCCGCGGCCATGTGCGCATTGCCTCTGCCGATTTCCGCGATGCGCCGAAAATCACGCCCAATTATCTGGACACAGAGGATGACCGCAAAGTTGCAGCCGACAGCCTGCGCCAAGTGCGCGAAATCATGGCGCAAGCGGCGATGAAGCCTTATGAACCCGAGGAATATAAACCCGGTGTTCAGTACCAGAGCGATGAAGATCTCGCCCGCCTTGCGGGTGATATCGCCAGCACGATCTTTCACCCGGTGGGTACCGTTAAGATGGGTCGCGATGATGATCCGAGCGCCGTTCTGGACTCGCATCTGCGACTCAAAGGTGTCGCAGGATTGCGTGTGGTAGATGCATCGGTCATGCCAGAGATCACGAGCGGAAACACCAATTCGCCAACAATCATGATCGCCGAGAAAGCCGCTGGCTGGATGCTGGCTGGTCAGTAACTCGGCAATTCTAAAATTTTGACGTCTCACAGGAGGTCACATGCCCAATTCGTTTTCCAACTTGCCGCTTACAGGCGTGAAAATTGTTGATTTCGGCCAGTATATCGCAGGTCCCGCCGTCGCCATGTTATTGGGGGACTTAGGAGCTACAGTCGTTCATATCGACCCTCCGGATGGCCCGATGTGGGACAGCCCCGCGAATGCCACGTTGAACCGCAACAAGGTCATCGTGAACCTTGATCTTAAGACCGACGAGGGCCTGGAGAAGGCGCGCAGCCTGTGCGCCGAGGCCGACATCATCGTTGAAAATTTCCGCCCCGGGAAGCTTGCTAAGCTGGGGTTTGATTTTGCCACGATGCGCGAAGAACGCCCCGAACTGATCACGATCTCTTTGCCCGGCTTCGCCTCTAATGACGAAGAACGCCGCGAATTGCGCGCCTATGAAAGCATCGTTTCGGCCAGCTCTGGTGTGTTTACCGATATGGGGTTGAACCGTGTTTTGATGGGGCTGAACCCGTCGTTTTCCCCACTGCCTTTGGCCTCGGCCTATGCATCCCAGATTGCGGCCTCGGCCACGGTTCTGGCGCTGCAATCCCGTCAGCTCACAGGCCTTGGCGACCAGATCGAAGTGCCGCTTGCGGCCGCCGTAATGGAGGGGCTGTGCTATAATTCCATTTACGTCTCGGAGATGCCGGAACGCTACCTGACCCAACGCGAAGTCGAAATCGAACGCCGCCGCGTCGAAGGCCTGCCGATGAATGTCACCTTTGAGGAACTTCAGGAACTGATGGATCCGTTCTTTCGCAGCTATATGTGCAAGGACGGGCGCGGGTTCTATGTTGTTTGCCCCAGCCACAAAAACCACGCGCGCCGCTGCCTAGAGGTGTTGGGCATCTATGATGAGCTGGTCGAAGAGGGCCTGACATCCGAGGAAGATACCTACAAGCCGTGGTCTGAGTGGGAAAGCGAAACGTCGCTTGGGGTTTACCCGATGCCCAAGGATTGGGCCGAAAAGATTTCCACGCGGATGAAAGAGGTCTTTATGACCCGCACATCGCATGAATGGAAAAAGATGTTTGGCCGCGGGCTTATCCCTGGTGCGCCGCAACGCTGGTTGCAGGAATGGATTCACGATGAATACGCCGAAACATCGGGCCTGATGATTGATGTGCACGATCCGATCTATGGCGACATGACCCAACCGGGGCCTGTTGTCTGGATGGAAGAAAGCGGCGAAGAGGCCCTGCAGCCTGAACCGCGCCGTTGGGTGGAATTTGACGAGGCGCTTAAGATCCTTCAGAAGATCCGCACCGAAATTCCCGACCCCGCTGACGCGGTTGAACAGGAAGGCTGGCTTTCGGGCGTTCGGGTTCTGGATTTGTGCAACGTGATCGCGGGGCCGCATTCGGCCAGCTATCTGGCGCGATTCGGGGCCGAAGTGATCAAACTGGAACCGGCGTCACCGATGTATGACAGCTGGAACACCGTGATTTATGGCATGTCGCAGATGCGGGGCAAACGCTCTATTCTGGCGGACATCAAATCCCGGCATGGGCGCCAGGTGTTCGAAGATCTGGTGAAATCGGTCGATGTGATCGTCTGGAACGCGCCTGACAACCAGATCAAAAACGTCGGGCTGGACGCGGAAAACCTGCGCAAGCTGAACCCCGATGCATTGTTCTGTAAGCTGGATTGCTTCAGCGGTGTGCGGCGTGGGGCGCGGACCGATTACATCGGTTATGACGATCTGGTGCAGGCGACAACGGGCATCATGCTGCGCTTTGGCGGCGCCATGGATCGCCCTGAAGAACACGCCCACGTCGGCACGATTGACGTGATGTGCGGGTTTGGTGGTGCCTTGGGAGTCGCGGCAGCGCTGTATCAGAAGTACCGTTTTGGCCGTATTGGTCGTGGGCGTACGTCCTTGTCGTCCAACAGCGGCTTACTGCAGGTACCGTTCGCCTTTGATTACAAAGGGCGGGGGTTGTTCGATGAACCCTCTGGTCCAGATGCCAGTGGTTACGACGCGCTGACACGGTTTTATAGCACGGCGTCCCGTCACATTCTATTGAGTGCTTACGAGACTGACCTGCCTTTATTCCGCAATGTTGAAGGGCTTGAAGAGCTTCCTGACTTGCCTGAAGAAGAACGCGCGGCGTTCTTGGCAAATGCGTTCCTGACACAAGCAGCTACAGAGTGGGTCGAAGCCCTGCAAGCGGCTGATATCGGTGCAGTAATTTGCGAAAATCTTGATGCATTGCGCGCGCGGAACCTGCGTGACGCGGACGGTAAACCAGGAACCGACAACGGAAGCTATTCGTTCTCAAACTATCCTGATCACCCAAGTGGTCACGAAGTTATACAGCTTGATCCCTATGCTGTGCGGACCACTCGTGGAAAGGTCATCGCGGTCACTCCGGCAGAAAAGTTCGGAACGTCCACGCGGGCCATTCTTAAGGACCTAGGATATGCGGAATCCGCAATCGAAGCGATGATCAAATCTGGCAACCTAAGTGAAAGCTGGAGCGAGGAATACCTTCCCAGTTAATCAAATCTGCCGCCCGATCCAATTCTTGGATGGGCGGCCTTTATGCAACAAATGGGCCAAACACAATTCAAAGCCCAATCAACCAAGCCTGACGCAAAAACGTAGGTCGCGCGGCCTTGCAACGCGCGGGAGGGCCTATTGCGTCTTGTGCTTACTCGCCATTTAGGAGGAAACATGGCCAAGACCCCCCCATTGATGGATCTACCCATCAAAACCGCTGAACGCGGCTTTTATGCTGGTTTCAGCAAAGAAGTTGCGATCATCTCAAAAATTGTAATCGCAGCTCTCATCGTCTGGGCAATCGCGGTTCCTGAAACAGCCGCATCAGTCCTTGGTGACTTGAACGGCTCCCTGCTCGGCATATTCTCCAGTTGGTATGTCTATGTTGTGGCAGTCTTTCTGATCGTTTGTATCATTCTTGCGATCATTCCAAGCACAGGCCGTCTGAAACTGGGCATGGAGGGCGACCAGCCTGAATTCTCTAACTTCTCATGGTTCTCGATGATGTTCGGTGCGGGTATCGGTATCGGAATGCTGACATTCGCGACAGCTGAACCAATGTATCACTTCGGGACAAACCCACAGGTGATCATGGGTGAAGCCGGCGCATCTTCTGCTGACAACGTAAACAACGCCTACCTTTGGTCCTTCCTACACTGGGGCTTCTCGGCTTGGGCTTGCTACGCCATCGTTGGCCTTGCGCTTGCGTATTTTTCATACCGCCGCAACTTGCCCTTAACGATCCGTTCCGCTCTGACGCCCCTCTTTGGTGACAAGCTTTCCGGCGTTCTGGGCCATATCGTTGACGTTGTTGCCGTTGTTGCGACCATTCTCGGAGTTGCGCAGACACTCGGCTTTGGCGTTGAGCAATTCGTATCCGGCCTTCACCGCATCGGTTTCGGCGACTGGTTGATCGTTGTTGAAACAGGCGATCCATCTACAGCTGGTGTTGTCACTGCGCTCCTGATCATCATGGGTGCATCTACATTGTCCGCACTGTCCGGCGTTGGCAAAGGCATAAAGTGGCTTTCCAACATTAACATGGGCCTGAGCTTCTTCTTGCTCGCCTTCTTCCTGCTGTTCGGTTCGACTTTCTTCGGCCTCACCGCTCTGTTCGAAGGACTCGCAACCTACATCGTTGAACTGCCGAACCTTCTCTTCACTGTATGGACTTCTGTACCTGAAGACACATTCGCGTCCGCCGTTCCAGCAGCTGTGCAAGCACTACCTGCAGAAGACGTCGGTGCAATGTTCGGGTCTGCGACCAGCCCTTGGGGTTCGCTTGAAAGCTTTACAGAAGCACTTCCTGCTTCCGCAGCTGGCCTATCCGAAGCAGATATCGCAGCGACATATGCGGCTGGTACAGACAGTCGTCTGTCCGGTTGGCAGGATGCATGGTCGGTATTCTACTGGGCTTGGTGGATCGCTTTCGCTCCATTTGTTGGCGTGTTCCTTGCTCGTATTTCCCGCGGCCGTTCACTGCGTGAATACATCCTTGGTGCGGTCATCATCCCATCTATGATGTGCTTTGTATGGTTCACAATCGTTGGTGGTACAGCCATCGACCTCACATTGAATGGCGCCGCAGGCGATGCGATCTCGGGTGCAGGTCAACAGAACCAGCTCTTCGCGATGCTCGACTTTATGCTGGAAGACGGTCTTGCTTGGATCATGGCGATCATCGTTGTTGTACTGCTGCTCACTTATCTCGTGACAACAGCCGACTCCGCGATCCTCATCGTGAACACCATCAACGCAGCCGGTGCAGAAAAGCCATCCGGCCGTCCGCACATCATCTTTTGGGGTGTTGCGCTGTCGCTGGTTGTTGGCGGCCTGTTGATCGCTGGTGGTGTTGGCGCGATCCAATCCGCCATGGTCATCGGCGCCCTGCCGTTCTCCTTCGTGATGATGCTAATGTGCGTAGCTCTCGTGAAAGCTGTCATCAAAGACGGCATGCGCGAAAAGAACGGCGTACAGACTGTGCACGAAGCTGAATAAACTCAGAAAGGGGGCCGCGCGCCCCCTTTCTTTCACCCTGTCAGGTGCCGGGGGAAAACAGTCTGCGATCCTGTCGCACGGTTTCGACGATAAAGCGTTTCGTCACCGAGATATGCGGTATTGCATCCATCGCCTCATGCCAGACCACCCAATAGCTTCGCTCTGCTTTCGTTTCTGGAAACAGCGCGATAAGTTCCGGATCGTCGCGCACAACAAAGTCATGCAAGACACCAATTCCCGCACCAGACTTCACCGCCGTCACTTGCGCTTGTGCGCTTGATATCTCGATCTGCGAGTCCCATCCCGGCCAGAAGCTTTTGTTAAACTCCAGTTCGGGGGTGTAAATCAGATCGTCCACATAGCCGACAAGTTCATGATCCCCCAGATCCGCAATCGAATGGGGCGCGCCGCGTTCGGCCACATAGGTTTTCGAAGCATAAAGCCCGAGCGAATAATCCGTCAGTTTTGTTGCCTTCAGCCGCCCCTTTTGCGGGCGCCCGACGACGATGGCGATATCGGCCTCGCGTTGCGACAGTGAAAAGGCGCGCGGCGCAGGGACAAGCTGCACTTTCAGGTTCGGATAAAGCGCCCGAAGCTTTGGCAGATGCGCCGCCAGATAGGCCACCCCGAAACCTTCGGGGGCGCCAATGCGCACGGTGCCGTCTATCTGGTTTGCCGTCTTTTTGCCCGTGGTGCTGCGCAGCCTGAGCATGGCTACCTCAGCGGCGAGGGCATCGGGCATCACGGCCCGCCCCGCCTGCGTGAGGCTGCACCCCACAGTGCGCCGGTCAAACAGCTTTTCACCAAGCGCCTCTTCGAATTGCGTAATCCGGCGGTTGACCCGCGCCTGGCTGGTGCCAAGGCGCTGCGCTGCGCGCAATATCTGCCCTTCGCGCGCGACGGCCAAAAAGAACCTCAGATCGTCCCAGTTCATCCATTACATCCAAAATCGAATATTAGATCGTCATAATTGTGTATGTTTTTGGGTGTAGCACAGTGGTAGGGGAACCCCAAGCATTAGGAGGAGTAACCCATGCCCGAACTGACCCACTACATCAACGGCACCCATGTGCAGGGCGCATCTGGCCGTTCGCAGCCTGTTTTCAACCCCGCCATTGGCGCATCCGAACGTAGCGTGCCTCTGGCATCCACCGACGAAGTCAACACAGCTGTTGCCGCGGCTAAGGCCGCTTGGCCGAACTGGTCCAAAACACCTGTCCTGCGCCGCGCGCGTATCTTGGACAAGTTCAAGAACATCCTGCTTGAGCGCGCCGACGAGCTGGCCGCCATTCTGGCCTCCGAGCACGGCAAAACCCACGACGATGCCGTCGGCGAAGTGACCCGCGGTTTCGAAGTTGTTGAATTCGCCGTTGGCGCACCAAACTTC
>CALBVZ010000038.1 GCA_937969445.1 uncultured Octadecabacter sp.
TTCGCGTTCTAATTGAACCGAATATATCTCTAAAGTATTGGGCGGTTCCTTCGGGGGCCGCCCTTTCTTGTTCTAGGCCTCGTTTCCGCCGCCTCGTGATGACCTCGGGTCTTGTGGCACCTGCGCCCCTTCGCTACACATTTGCCAAGCAAAAAGCGCAAAGGGCGATCCTGTGACCGGATTTAAGAAACGCATTCGCATGACTTTTGGAATTGGCTTGATCGCCACGCTATCCGCGTGCGGCGGTTCTGGCAGCAATCCTTTCGGCTCAATCGGCAGCTTGGGTGGAGGTGGAAATGACAACGCAACCACATCACAAGTATCCCGTACACGTGGCGCAGAAAGCGTTGCAGTAAACCGTTACCTCTGGGCCGCATCTTTGGATGTTCTCAGCTTCTTGCCTGTCGAATCCGTCGATCCATTCACTGGCGTTATCGTCATGGGCTACGGCACACCACCCGGCGGCAGCCGCGCTTACCGCGCTACGATCTACATCACTGATCCGGCACTTGATGCGCGCTCCCTCAATGTTGCGCTTCTCACGCGTTCTGGTCCTGCTGCAGCAGAGACCACCCGCGCGATCGAGGATGCAATTCTCTCACGCGCACGCCAAATCCGCATCGCAGACGGCGCACTGTAAATCAGGCGCAACCCATAGTTTTTCAGGCGCCGGGTCCAGCACCCGGCGTTCGCTTTTTAAGGACACGACATGTCACAATACTCACCCTCCGAAATCGAAGCAAAGTGGCAAGCCGCTTGGGATAAAGCCGAAACATTCAAGGCCGTCCGCAGTGACGACAAACCCAAGTACTACGTGCTTGAGATGTTCCCCTACCCGTCCGGACGCATCCACATCGGCCACGTACGCAACTACACAATGGGCGACGTGATCGCGCGCTATAAGCTGGCGACAGGGCATAACGTTCTGCATCCGATGGGCTTTGACGCCTTTGGTATGCCCGCCGAAAACGCGGCGATGGCATCTGGTGGTCACCCCAAGGACTGGACCTATCAAAACATCGACGACATGGTCGCACAGATGAAGCCGCTGGGCCTTGGCATCGATTGGGACCGCATGTTTGCGACTTGTGATCCTGAATACTACGGCCAACAACAGGCCTTGTTCATTGATATGCTGGATGCTGGCATGATCGACCGCAAGAATGCCACCGTGAACTGGGATCCGGTCGATATGACCGTGTTGGCCAACGAGCAAGTCATCGACGGCAAAGGCTGGCGTTCCGGTGCTGAGGTTGAGCGTAAAGACCTGACACAGTGGTTCTTCAAGATTTCCGACTATGCGGATGAGCTGCTTGAGGCGCTGGATGGTTTGGATAATTGGCCCGCCAAAGTACGCCTGATGCAGGAAAACTGGATCGGCAAATCACGTGGCCTGCAGTTCTCGTTTTCGATGGTCGAAGGCATTGGCGCGCATGATCGCGTTGAAGTTTACACAACCCGCCCAGACACCCTGATGGGCGCGTCTTTCGTTGGCATTTCACCAGATCACCCGCTCGCCAAAGAGCTTGAGCAAGACAACGCAGAAATCGCCGCGTTCAACGCTGAATGCCGCAAAGGTGGCACAACGGCTGAGGCATTGGAAAAGGCTGAAAAGCTAGGCTTTGACACCGGTCTGCGTGTCCGCCACCCGTTTGATACGTCTTGGGAACTGCCTGTCTACATCGCCAACTTCATCATGATGGATTACGGCACAGGCGCGATTTTCGGCTGCCCTGCCCATGATCAGCGCGACTTCGATTTCGCCAAGAAATACGAGTTGCCGATCATGCCGACGTTTCTGCCATCTGAAGACAGCGACCCGGAACTGACCGAAGCCTTCGCACCAAACAAGACCGACATGGTTCACTGGCTGACCCCATTTGCATGGGATCCAGCAACCAACGGCGAAGATGCGATCAATGCCGCAGTCGATTTCTGCGAAGCCAACGGCGTTGGCCAAGGCGTCACCAAGTTCCGCTTGCGCGATTGGGGGCTAAGCCGCCAGCGTTATTGGGGTGCCCCAATCCCTGTCGTTCATTGCGACAGCTGTGGCGTGGTGCCTGAGAAAAAAGAGAACCTGCCGGTTGAGCTACCTTATGATGTGTCTTTCGACATTCCAGGCAACCCGCTGGACCGCCACCCAACATGGCGCAATACGCCTTGCCCCGCGTGTGGTAAGCCAGCCCTACGCGAAACCGACACAATGGATACTTTTGTGGACTCGAGCTGGTACTTCGCCCGCTTTACCGCACCCCATGCGGCAACTCCTACGGAAAAGGCCGACGCTGATTACTGGATGAACGTCGACCAATACATCGGCGGTATTGAACACGCGATCCTGCACCTTCTCTATTCCCGCTTCTTCGCCCGTGCGATGCACAAGACAGGTCACCTGCCTGAAACAGCGATTGAACCGTTTGATGCATTGTTCACTCAAGGCATGGTGACACACGCGATCTTCAAGACCGACGGTGCTGATGGGCGTCCTGTTTATCACTATCCTGAAGCAGTTGAGCTTCGCGATGGTGGCGGTTTCTTGAAAGACGGCACGCAGGTCGACATCATCCCATCCGCCAAAATGTCGAAATCAAAGAACAATGTTGTCGACCCAGTGGCGATCATTGACCAGTACGGCGCTGATACGGCCCGTTGGTTCGTTCTATCCGATTCCCCCCCTGAACGGGACGTGGAATGGACGGCATCCGGTGCGGAAGCGACCCACAAACACCTTTCACGTGTCCACCGCATCGCCTGTGAAATTGCAGACAACACGGACGCCCCTAACAATCAGGACGAAGCCCTGCTGCGCGATATGCACAAAGCGATTCATGACGTCACTCAAGGCGTCGAATCCTTTGGCTTCAACGCATCCATCGCAAAGCTTTACGGCTTCACGGGTGCCATTGCGAAGTCCAAGGCGGGTGGCGATGCCAAACGCCAAGCCATGAAAACCCTAGCGCAGTTAATGTCCCCGATGACGCCGCACTTGGCCGAAGATATCTGGGCGATGTTGGGTGGAAGCGGCCTTATCGCGAACGCGCCGTGGCCCATCGCAGACGAGGCAATGTTGGTCGAAGACACCATTACCATGCCGATCCAGATCAACGGAAAACGTCGGTCTGAACTTGCCGTTCCAAAGGACATGAGCAAGGAAGAGGTTGAAAAACTTGCGCTGGCGGATGAGGCTGTTGTTAAGGCATTGGAGGGCAACGCGCCCAAAAAGCTGATCGTTGTACCGGGCCGGATTATCAATGTTGTCATCTGACAGACGTAAATTTCTAGGTATACTTGCCGCTTTGCCTTTGGCGGGCTGCGGGTTCACACCTGTCTATGGCACCGACGGTTCAGCGCGGACGCTACGTGGCCGCATTGCGTATCGCGCCCCTGATACGCCAGAGGGTTTCCGACTGCGTACGCGCCTTGAAGATCGCCTCGGGCGGGTTGAGCAAGGCGACTATTTGCTCACAGTTCAGCTTGAGATCGACGAAGTCGCAGTCGTGATTTCTTCTGCTCAAGACATCAACCGCTTCAATCTGCCCGGCAAGGCGATATGGGACCTAAGAGAACCGGGGAATGATACCCCGCTTGCGTCAGGAACCGCGGAAACCTTCACCGCATATTCCGCGTTTGGGACCACCGTTGCCACGCGTGAGGCGCAAGACGACGCACGTGACCGTCTAGCCATCGCTTTGGCCGACCTAATTGTGACAGACATTATCGTTGCCTCGGCGGGCCGTTAGGTCATGAAATTATCCGCACGCGACGCTGCCAACTATTTCCGGAAACCTAACCCGAAAGGTGCGGGTATTTTGATCTACGGCGGTGACGCAATGCGCGTCGCATTAAAACGCCAAGACGTCATCAAAGCGCTAGTTGGTCCAAACGGTGAAGAAGAGATGCGTCTGACGCGGATGACCGGAGCCGAACTACGTAAAGACCCTGCTTTGCTTGGGGACGCAATTAAGGCGCAGGGATTTTTCCCTGGCCCAAGAGTAGCATTCATCGAGGAAGCTGGCGATAGCGTCACGAAAGCACTGACGCCAGCGCTTGCAGATTGGGTTGAGGGCGATGCGCAGATCGTGGTGACAGCAGGTCAATTGAATGCCCGCTCATCTTTGCGAAAACTGTTTGAGGGGCACACATCCGCCTATGCCGCTGGCGTTTACGATGACCCGCCCTCGCGTGAAGAAAGAGATGGATCACTGCGGGATGCAGGGCTCGCGAATGTCGGGCCCGATGCAATGGATCTTATTACGTCTCTGGCACGCGAAATGGCACCGGGGGACCTTCGCCAGACCATTGAGAAACTGGGCCTGTATATGACAGGTGAAACGGGCGAAGTTTCCGTTTCGGACGTAGAAGCCTGCGCCCCTTTGTCGAACGAAGCAGATCTCGATGACATTTTGAATGTGGTGGCTGACCTTAAGGCAGCCGAGATTGGCCCCGTGCTTAGCCGCCTCTATGCCCAAGGAACGCAACCTGTCGCTCTGTGCATCGGTGCGCTGCGCCACTTCCGCCAATTGCATACAGTCGCCTCGGACCCCGGCGGTGCGAGCGCTGGCATTGGTCGTTTGCGGCCACCAGCATTTGGTGCAAGACGCGACCGCATTATGCGGCAAGCCTCGAATTGGGGACGGATCAATCTGGAAGACGCACTTGGCACCATCACTGATACCGATCTGACGCTTAGGTCCGCGCATTCCGCACCAGACCGCGCCTTGGTTGAGCGCATGTTTATCCGCTTGGCCATGCTCGGACGTCGCAGAGGGTAGGCCAAAACGCAAAAAAGGCAGGCGCGAGGCCTGCCTTTTCCAAAATTCGTTAAGCGTAAAGCTTAGGACCCGCCGCTGGAAGCCAGTGCGGAACAGATGATCAAGCAAGCTACGATCGGAATGAGGTACTTGCCGCCAGAAGAAGATGGCGCAGCCGCAGGAGCAACAAACTCAGGGGACTGAGGAATGACTACTGCTTCTGTGTTGCCAGCGAAAGAAGTTGTGGATGCGCTAGCAAGTGCTGCTGCAGCGATAAGTGTCTTGATTTTCATAATTGTACTCCAGTGCGAAAAAATCTTGTGCAGAATACTTTACCCCACAAGAAAAGCAAGTTGGAACTAAGTCCCTATAGCTGTTGATAGCCAATGTACCCAAGTTCGGGTGATATCCATTGCACCGACTGCACAAACGCACCATCAGACGTGATCCAATATGTATTCGTAAAGCTGTTAAGATCACCTTCACAAAGCTCAGCGTACGCCATCGTTTCATATGTTTTGTCAGAAACTTCTAAGGTTTCTTCTTTCAAAAACGAGGATTCACATCGAAAATCGAGGCGTTCAATTTGACCAAGCCCGTTAAGAAAATCATGCGTTCTTATATAGTTAGTTGGGGTTCGAAGAGCATCCCCAGTGACCGGTGTTTGCGTTCCCATTAGGTCGGACCCAAAACCTCGCGTTGTCAAAATGATCCCTGCTTCTATCGTTATGGTTGTGCCTTCTGTACTCAACCAAGTCCGCCGAGGGCCATTGGTGCCGACATGTACCAGTGTGGCAGCGCCGCCACTCTCAAACACATTCAATAGGAGCCGATCCGCCGACTGTTCCTCAACCCCAGCAAGCGCCCAGCCTGCCAGTGCACCAAGCTGTAGCGATTCGCTCGGGGCATTCGAACCTGTAACACCTCTGACGGCCTCTAAAGAGCTGCTGTTATTTGCAAGTGGTCCGCAAGCAGTGAGCCCAACAAGCATTGATACGAAAACCCATTTCATCGCCAGTACCGTCCCCATTGGTCGCCCATATTGCCTTGATGACCATCTTGGACAATCTCATACAAACGACCATCCACCCTCAACCGCGCGCCACCGTCTCTCTCCAGAGAGGACAACCGTGTCGCTGTTGTGTCGCGTGTCGGACGCCCGAGCACCCAATCAGTCGGAATCTCAACAACGATACCTTTGTCAAAGGACCCTTCGCCAAAGTCATCAAACGGGACATCTGTCAGCGTAAAGTAAGCGCCAACCTTCCATCCATTGTCGAATTCACGGTCAAGCTGGAACGTCGCGCCGAAGTCACCTGCAAGATAGCGGCCGACATCAAGTTGCGCCTGAAAACCATTGTTGAAATCGTAATAGGCAGACACATGACCTGTCATAATATCGTAATCTTGAAACCCGAACCCAAGATCAAAATCTCGCTGGACCGCGTAGTTCACCTCAGCACCCAATGCGAGGGGGCTATCCACTGGCTTCCACAACAACTCAGCGGATACGCCACCGAACATACGCTCCAAGTAACCAACCGAAACGCGCGAATACAGATTTGGCGCGGGACGACCGTACCAAGCCAGCGTTAAGTTTTCGATGCCCCCACCACCTTCCGCCCCGTACCGCAACCCTTCACGGCGAACGGCCGGAAGCGTCGACGCTGAAATTGCCCCGATTTCGTCCCGGTTGCCGACAAGTCTCTGGCGATACGCCCCTGCTAAGACGAGGTTTGGTTGAATTTCGTACTGGAATGACGCCTCGATGCCTAAGTCAGCGCGTGCAGGATTGTCTCCGTCAAACAACGCCACTTCCATGTAGGGTGAAATACCCCACAAGAATGCGGGTGTTGGATCATCCCAACCGATCGCTGGTGCAGCGCCCGCGGCATCTCCGAAAATCGCACGATCATACGACACAGCTGCAGCGTTGGGCGTGTTCTCCAGCGCTTCAAGATCATTTCGGCTCAGCGTGACAGCAGACAGCGCGATCCCTCGCTGTGTGGGCTCAAGGACGAATGTATCGACATTTATAGGCGCAACGTGGGAGAGCATCCGCGCCACGCGGCCCAAGCCTTGCGCCTCAGTCCGGTAGGTAGTGTTCTCATAACGAACCCGCATCGTGTTCCCGACAACCTCAGCACCGAGTAAACGGAAACCGTCCGTCGCCATCACCTGCCCGAGCGTGCCGACACCCGAAGTTTGTGCTTGCGGAGTATCCCAAGATGCCGCCGCGGCGATGCCCTCAGCGCGCACACCAACTGGCATTGGCGCACTTTCAAGCCCGCTTGGGAAATTAGAACTCTTTGGATCAATAATAATCGTTGCGGACACACCAATATCTGTCCCGTACAAATAATAAGCGCCCAATTGATAAACATCATTCGGCTGCCACTT
>CALBVZ010000039.1 GCA_937969445.1 uncultured Octadecabacter sp.
GTGGATCGTTTGAAAACACGCTTGATGAACAGCTCGCTACCGAAGCGCGTCTGCAAGGGGAATGCGGCAAAACCCGTGACTTCCAAGAGGGCGTGTTGGCGTTTCTTGAGAAACGTCCTGCGAAGTATGAAGGGCGTTAAGCTGGTGCATACTGGAATGTCAAAATATTGGCATCAAGATCATCAGGCGGGTCGAACGTGCCCGAAACAAAGGCTACGCTTGCGTCGTCAACAATGCCATACGGCCGCCATTGAGCGATTCAACGCGAATCTGTGCGTCCAGATTGTCGTTCGACAGCGCTACCAAAATAATGTCTTCGGTGTGGTCGAACTCGTCAATGACCGCCATCGAACTCTGGCTGTTGGCTATCCAATCTCCGAGAACGAACGTGTCATTGCCATCACCACCGATCGCGATCACGTCATTTGAGAGGATCAATATGTCGTCACCATCGCCACCGGACAGTACGTCATTGTCGCCAATGAACCCAGCTTTTACTATGCTCGCGTCAGCCAATTCAAAGTCTGGATCAGTACGATTAGCTTCGTAATCTTCGGATGAAATTTCAGGCACTAGTTGCGGCACACCTAACAAGATGTCGTCACCATCACCTCCAAACAACCCATCTATCCAAGAACCGCCATATAGTTCGTCGTTTCCATCGCCACCTTCCAACAAATCCTTGCCGTCGCCGCCATACAATTCGTCGTTTCCATTACCACCATCTAAGTCGTCAAAACCGGTGCCACCTGTCAGTGTGTCGTGCCATGCACCACCGGACAGGGAGTCTGAACCGTTACCACCAAACAGATCGTCCTTGCCGTCGCCACCTTCGATCGTGTCATTACCATCGCCGCCTGAAATCGTGTCGAAGCCAAAGCCGCCATCAATGTCGTCATCGTCAACGCTGCCAAGAAAAACATCGGCGCCATTTGTCAGTAAAATTGTATCTCCATCGTCCGTCGGAAGAGGTTCGGTATCCGGATGCGTTTCCTCAGACCCACTGTCCGATCCGCCAGAAAACACTGACAACAAACCAAAACCAAGTAGCAACGGTAGTGAAAATTCCACAAATCAACCTAAAGGTGATATTTTTCCAAATATTAATCTTGTTTACTATGTCAGTCTGCACCCTTCTGAAAACAATCTGTTTCTGAACAGTCATTTATCCCCTACGGTTCGGTCTCGGAAAACTTCGCGAACGGCACAAACGAAAAAGCCCCCGAGACGTATCTCGGAGGCCCTTGTTTGCATGTCTGAACTATTCAGCGGTTTTCGATGTCTACGTAGTCGCGCTTTGTCTCACCGGTATACAGCTGACGTGGGCGACCGATTTTAAGCTGTGGATCGCCAAGCTGTTCTTTCCACTGGGAAATCCAACCAACTGTACGCGCCATCGCGAAGATTGGCGTGAACATTGATGTCGGGAAACCCATCGCTTCAAGGATGATACCAGAATAGAAATCGACGTTCGGGAACAGCTTCTTCTCAGCAAAGTACGGATCCGCGAGCGCTTGTTTTTCGAGCTCCATCGCGACCTGTAAAAGCGGGTTGTCTTCAACGCCGAGCAATTCAAGAACTTCGTCAGCGGACTCTTTCATTACAGTCGCGCGTGGGTCGAAGTTTTTGTAAACGCGGTGGCCAAAACCCATCAAACGATAGTTGTCATTCTTGTCTTTCGCGCGGGCGATAAATTCAGGAATGCGGTCAACTGTTCCGATTTCCTTAAGCATCTCAAGACATGCTTGGTTCGCGCCGCCGTGGGCAGGGCCCCAGAGACACGCAATACCAGCAGCGATACAGGCGAACGGGTTCGCACCAGAAGAGGACGCAAGACGCACCGTAGACGTAGACGCGTTCTGTTCGTGGTCAGCGTGAAGCGTGAAAATACGGTCCATCGCGCGGGCGAGGATCGGGTTCACTTGGTATTCTTCAGCCGGAACAGAGAAACACATGTTCAGGAAGTTGGACGCATAGTCCAAGTCATTGCGTGGATACACGAATGGCTGACCGATTGAGTATTTGTAGGCCATCGCAGCAATCGTAGGCATCTTCGCAACCAAGCGAATGGATGCAACTTCGCGCTGGTGCTCGTCGTTGATGTCCGTTGAATCGTGATAGAACGCGGACATTGCGCCAACAACACCAACCATTGTCGCCATTGGCGGTGCATCGCGGCGGAAACCACGGAAGAAGTTGTGCATCTGTTCGTGGATCATTGTGTGGTTCGTGACCAGACGCTCAAATTTCTCAAGTTCATTCGCTTCTGGCAGGTAGCCGTAAAGCAGCAAGAAGCACACTTCGAGATAGTGAGACTGGCCCGCCAATTGATCAATCGGGTAACCGCGGTGCAGCAGTTCGCCTTTTTCACCGTCGATGAATGTAATCGTACTGTCGCAAGCGGCTGTAGACGTGAAACCTGGATCATATGTGAAAGCACCGGACTGGCCGTAAAGCTTACCGATGTCGATTACGTCTGGACCAACAGAAGGGGTATGGATCGGCAGCTCAAATGATTTACCATCAATCGTCAATGTCGCGGTTTTGGTCTCGGTCATATTTATCCCTTTCTAGGCACACCTTTGAGGGATCCCAAAGGCGACAGCGGTTTTCCGGTCATCACACCCCCTACCTGCAAAAGGTAACGAAAGTGTTTCAACCGGTTGCGTCCGTGATACGTGCGATTGTCTCGTCACGCCCAAGGACTAGCATCATATCGAACACTGATGGGGAAACTGCGCGCCCCGCTAGGACTGCCCGAAGGGGCCCCGCCAGCTTGCCAAGTTTGGTGTCGTGGGCCTCTGCGAGGGAGGCCACGATCCCCTGAAGTTCGTCTCGGGACCAGCTAGCAGTTTGCAACTGCGGCGTCAATTCTGTCAGTATACCTTTGTGTACATCGTCAAGGGATTTCGCCGCTTTCTCGTCCATCTCGATTGGACGTGATGTCAATACAAAATGAGCTTTATCAATAAGTTCCGGGAATGTCTTTGAACGCTCTTTAAGGCTTTCCATCGCCTTCAATATTCCGTCATGCTGTTCTGACGTGAGGGCATTTTTCCCAGTTGCAGTAAGAAACGCTTCTAATTCATGCAGCAGCGCAGCATTTTCTGCGACAGCGATATGTTGGCCGCAGATGTTTTCCAGCTTTTTGGTGTCGAAACGTGCGGGGCTTTTGCCAATTCCGCCTAAATCGAACCATTCGCGGGCTTGGGCATCGCTGAAAAACTCGTCATCACCATGGGACCAGCCCAAACGGGTCAGGTAATTGCGCATGCCGGCCGCAGGATACCCCAGTGCCTGATATTCAGCAGCGCCCGTCGCGCCGTGACGTTTGGACAGTTTTTTACCGTCAGGGCCAAAGATAAGCGGAATGTGGGCGAGGGTGGGCTTGTCCCAGCCCATTGCGTCGTAAATCAGGTTCTGGCGGAACGCATTGGCAAGGTGGTCGTCCCCACGAATAACATGGGTCACGCCCATATCGTGGTCATCCACAACGACGGCCAACATATAAACAGGGCTACCATCACTGCGCAGCAAGATCATGTCATCAAGCTGCTCGTTCTGCCATGTGACTGCGCCCTGAACTTCGTCATTCAGCGTCGTCGCGCCGTCCCGTGGGGCTTTGACGCGAACAACGTAGGGCAGGTCAGGGTGATCCGCATCAGCCACTTCGCGCCACGGCGAGCGATAAAGCGTTGAGGTCTTGTTGGCACGCGCGTCTTCGCGGAACGCTTCGATTTCGTCCTGTGTGGCAAAGCATTTATAGGCGTGCCCGTTGGCGAGCATTTCGTTAGCAACTTCGACGTGACGGGCAGCTGCCGCCGCTTGCGACGTTGGCGCGCCATCCCAATCAAGGCCAAGCCATGTCAGACCGTCCAGAATGGCCTGCGTATTTTCATCCGTGGAACGGGCTTTGTCTGTGTCCTCAATGCGCAACAAAAACTTACCGCCGCGGCCACGTGCATAAAGCCAGTTGAACAGGGCCGTGCGTGCGCCGCCGATATGCAATGCACCAGTTGGCGAAGGGGCGAAACGGGTGATGACTTGAGCTTGCGACATGGGAAATTAACCTTTTGCTAACCACCATTTCGTTAGGATTGGCGGGCTTGATGCGGGAATACTAACAGCGCGGGGTAAGGACAAGTGCGCATGCTGAATGACGCGTGGGCGCAGATTGCAGCGCAGCGTGGTGATTTATTCGGCTGGGCGCCCGTTTTGTTTGGCCTTGGGATCGCTGGGTATTTCGCAGCACCAGTCGAACCTGCGGTTCTGACGGTCTATTCAGCCCTCGCGGTCACGGTCGTCTTGTTCGCAGCACTTTTTATGTGCTCTGAACGCGTTAGCCTGTTGTTTGCCGTCTGTGCCTTACTTTGTGCTGGCTTTGGGGGTGCCGGTTTACGCACCAACATGGTCGCCGAACCCGTGTTGGAGTTCCGGTATTACGGCCCTATCCAGGGCCGCATCATCGAGATTGACCGTTCAAGCTCGGACGCTGTGCGCCTGACGTTGGACCGCGTGGTTTTGGCGCGCATGGAAATGCAGCGCACGCCTGCAACGGTGCGCGTGTCCTTGCATGGTGATCAGGGGTTTATCACGCCCGAACCAGGGCAGGTGGTTTTGATGACAGGGCATTTGTCGCCCCCGAGTGGCCCAGTGGAACCGGGCGGCTTTGATTTCCAACGGATGGCCTGGTTTGAGGGGCTTGGTGCTGTCGGCTATACCCGCACCCCTGTTTTACTTGGAGTTGAGGCCGGCGAGGGGGCTGCCGGCCTTTGGGTCGATCGTCAACGGGTAGCGATTAGCGCGGCAGTTCAGGGACGTCTGGACGGGGAATCCGGTGCCTTTGCTGCCGCGATAATGACTGGGGATCGCTCTGGCATGGGCCAAGACAGCTTGACCGCGCTTCGGGCCTCGAACCTTGCACATCTATTGGCGATTTCGGGGATGCATATGGGGATTCTTGCCGCGTTTCTGTTCGCGGCATTGCGCTACAGCATGGCGTTATGGCCCCACGCCGCCCTGCATTGGCCAGTGAAAAAGATTGCGGCCGTGGGCGCGTTGATCGCGGCTGCGGGCTATTTGGCGCTGTCGGGGGGGAACGTATCCACTGAACGCGCGTTTGTCATGGTCGCCGTCATGTTGGTCGCGGTGTTGTTTGATAGACGTGCATTAACGCTGCGCGCAGTCGCGATTGCCGCGATGATTGTACTTACACTGCGCCCAGAAGCGTTATTCGGGCCCGGTTTTCAAATGTCATTCGCCGCGACCACGGCACTGGTGGCTGTATTTGGTGTGATGCGCCAACTAGAGCTTCCCGAGGTGCCAAGGTGGTTGAAATCCATTGGCGCTGTTTTCGTGTCATCCTTGGTAGCCGGATTGGCCACAGCGCCCTTTGCCGCATTCCACTTCAACCAAATCGCGCAATTCGGCCTGATTGCGAACCTGTTGTCGGTGCCGCTTATGGGAACGCTCGTGATGCCTGCCGCCGTGGTTGCAACCGTACTCGCACCTTTTGGGCTTGAGATGATTGGCCTTTGGGTGATGGATCTTGGGTTGCGTTGGATTTTGGGCGTGGCGCATTTCGTCGCCGGTCAAGATGCCGCCCTGCGCCATGTTGCGACACCCGGACCTGAAGTGCTCATGATGATCGCGCTTGGTGGTCTGTTTGTTGTACTTTGGAAAGGACGGTTTCGCTGGTTAGGTGTCGCACCCGTAATTGTAGCATTTGTTTTGTGGCAAGCGGTTGAAAGACCGATGCTTTTGGTGGCGGACAGTGGGTCACTTATCGGGGTCATGACGCAGGATGGGCGCGCGGTTTCTAAGGAACGTGGCGAAACTTTTGCAGTGGGGAACTGGTTGGAAAACGATGGTGCGCCTGTTGCGCAAAGCGTCGCCTATGGGCGTGACGGATTGCAGGAGGAGGGGCGTACGGTGTTCGCACGGGTGGGCGACACCCGCGTGCTGAACGTTCGTGGCGCAACGGCTGTTGCGGCACTGGACGGGTGCGGCGGGGCAGACATCATCATCACCAATCAAGAGCTTGACCAGATTGATGGTTGCAACGTCTTCGACATAAGGCGTTTGCGCCAAACAGGGGCGCTGGCAGGCTATGTCGAGGACGGAAAGCTAGCGCTGATTGGTGCGCACGAACGTACAGGAGAGCGGATTTGGAACACCGCTTCCCTGCGCAGACGTTTGTTTGATTAGTAAGTGCGGATAAGGCCGACCAAACGACCCTGCACCTTCACTTGATCGCCACGGAACAGACGGGTTTCATAGGCAGGGTTTGCGGCCTCAAGCGCGATGGCATCGCCATTGCGGCGATAGCGCTTCAGCGTGGCCTCAGAGTCTTCGACCAAGGCAACAACAATATCGCCATTATCAGCCGTTGAACTTTCACGGATCACAACGACATCACCATCATTGATGCCGGCGTCGATCATGGAATCCCCTTTGACTTCAAGGGCGTAGTGTTCACCTTGGCCAACCATCGCTGACGGAACAGAGACATTATGGCTGATCTCAGAGATCGCAGCGATAGGAACACCAGCCGCGATGCGACCCATGACAGGAAGTTCAATCGCGCCCCCGTTATCAAGGGGCTGCGCGTCAGCAGGGCGGCTATCAGGACGGTCGCCATCAATAACACGCGGCTGAAATCCACCCGCAGATGGCGTGTCAAACTTGGCTTGCAACGCATCCGGCAATTTCACGATTTCCAAAGCACGGGCACGGTGCGCAAGGCGGCGAATAAACCCGCGTTCCTCAAGTGCTGTAATCAGGCGGTGGATGCCCGACTTTGATCGCAGATCAAGGGCTTCTTTCATTTCATCAAAGCTTGGGGGGACACCGTCGCGTTGCACCCGTTTCTGGATGAATTCCAACAGATCAAGTTGCTTCTTCGTGAGCATATGCCCTCTCCCTCAATGGTCGTTGTTAAGGGATGTTCTAGGCTTGTTCTCGTTTTGTGTCAATCTGTTCTTATGTGATGGGGTAAATTGTTACCGGATCACCCGCGTTTTTGGCAGGGTCGTAAATCGGTCGCAGCAAAAGGCAGTTCGCATTCGAAAGCACAGTCAGCATCGAACTGTCTTGTTTATCAAAGGCCGTAACCGTGCGGTTTTCCGTGCATTCGTCAAACATTGCACGCATGTAATGGGCACGTGGGCCACCTTCTGGCATCGGTGCGGTTAGGCGGGCTGTTACTGCGCGTGGCAGGACATCCGTCTGGCCCAAGGCGCGGCGCACCATTGGTAACAAAAACAAGTGCCCACAGACGACGGCAGACACCGGATTGCCAGGAAGGCCAAGAAAGGCTGTGGTGCCCTTTGCGCCCGCCATCAGTGGCTTTCCAGGGCGCATGGCGATCTTATGAAAGCTGCGGGTGACGCCGAAACG
>CALBVZ010000040.1 GCA_937969445.1 uncultured Octadecabacter sp.
TTGTCACCGTAAACGAGTTCGGAACACGCCATGCCGGGGAAGATTTCAACGCCAAGTTCTTCGGCTTGCTCTGCCATCCAACGGCAAACGTTGCCCATGGAAACGATGTAATTGCCGTGATTGTTCATCAGTGGTGGCATCGGGAAGTTCGGAATGCGCAGCTTTCCGCCTTCACCAAGCAGGTAAAAGTTGTCCTTTTTAACTGGAACGTTAAGGGGGGCACCCTTGGCTTTCCAATCTGGGATCAACGCATCTAGGCCACATGGGTCTAAAACCGCGCCAGATAGAATGTGCGCCCCAACTTCAGAGCCTTTTTCAAGCACAACGACGGATAAATCCGCGTCTAACTGCTTAAGACGGATCGCTGCGGAAAGGCCGGCAGGCCCTGCACCGACGATAACAACGTCATATTCCATGGATTCGCGTTCGATATCGGCCATATCGGGCCTCCCTGCGGTAAGCGTAAACTGTTGAAAACTGGATATAGGACGACAGGGGCGACGGCAATCTCGCCGCGACATAAAATTGCGTCTGCACGACGCAAACGTAACGTCTGCAAATAAAGACCAGCGCGATGTCGATGCCTCTTGAGGCGATGCCCACGGACGGGTTAAGCATATGCACTTGAAAAACCGAAGTTACGGAATGGTCGAAATGGAAAAAATACCGCTTACACGTGCAGGCTTTGATAAACTGGATGCTGAACTCAAGCACCTGAAGACTGTCGAGCGCCCAACGATCATTCGTGCGATTGCCGAGGCACGCGAGCACGGCGACCTTTCTGAGAACGCGGAATACCATTCTGCCAAGGAAAAACAGTCCTTTATTGAGGGCCGTGTTAAAGAACTCGAAGGGGTTATCTCGTTGGCGGACGTTATCGACGTAAGCAAGCTGAGTGGCGCAATTAAGTTTGGTGCGCATGTGACTTTAGTGGATGAAGACACCGACAAAGAGACAACATATCAGGTTGTTGGTGAATATGAGGCGGACATCGAAAATGGCCGCCTGAATATGAAGTCCCCAATTGCGCGCGCGCTGATTGGAAAAGAAGAGGGCGATAGCGTCGAAGTTCGCACGCCTGGTGGTGTTAAGTCTTACGAAGTGCTTTCAATCGTTTTCAACTAAACTCCCAACTATTGGGCCAGTTAAATAAGGTACTTGGCGCATGACGGATGGCCGAAATAAAGCAGATGTTTCGCTCAAGGCGGGCGTGCGGTCTGACGGCATTCGTGTGACCGTTATCGAAGTCATTGCTATTGTTATCAGCTTGATTTGGCTTGTTGGCGTTGCCGTGTTCTTCCTCGTTTTGCCCGGTGACGACGAGGGCGCGGCGCAGATTGATAGTCTGCGTTTCTTGATGACATTGATGGCGATCTTTTTGCCGATTGCGATGATTTGGATTGCAGCACTTGCTGCACGGTCTGCCAAAGTCGTTCGTGAGGAAAGCCAGCGCTTGCAAGCTGCCGTTGACGCGATGCGTCAAACCTATGTGGCGGATCGCCAAGCCCGCGGTGCAGGCATTGAACCAACCGTTGAGCGCAAGCTGAACGAAATTGCACGCGCGACCCAAAAGACAGAAACGACACTGGCAACCTTTGCAACCTCGCGTCCGGCCGAGCGTGTGAAAGCAGCGCCAGCGCCCACCGCTACGGGGTCGGATGACCAGCCAAGCCTTGCGCTGGGTACAACAGCCGAAGAAATCGCGCCGCCGATTTCGCGCCCTGATCTGGTCCGCGCGCTGAATTTTCCTGACACCGAAGCCGACGAGGTCGGTTTTGCAGCCCTGCGTCGTGCATTGAAAGACCGCAATTCCAAGCAATTGATCCAAGCCAGCCAAGATGTGCTGACGCTGATGTCGCAAGACGGGATTTACATGGATGACTTGCGCCCAGACCGCGCGCGCGCTGAAATTTGGCGCCGTTTCTCACAGGGTGAACGCGGCAAGTCTGTTGCGGCACTTGGCGGCATACGCGACCGATCCTCGCTTGCGCTTACGGCGGGCCGTATGCGTGAAGACGCGATTTTCCGCGATGCAGCGCACCACTTCTTGCGCAAGTTCGACCAAATGCTGGTCGCGTTTGAAGACGAGGCCAGTGATGAGGACATCGCAGCCCTTGCCGAAACCCGCACGAGCCGCGCATTTATGCTGCTGGGACGTGTTACGGGCGCGTTCGACTAGGTTTGACGGATCATTATCGTTGCGCTTTTGAACCCGAAAATGAACCTCAGTGGGCCAAGGTTTTGGCTTTCGCCTGCAACAAACCCCTCACGTTCATATAGGTCACGCGCCCGTGGATTCGTGTCGATAACGTCAAGCCGCACTTCTTTGTAGCCTCGATCGCGGGCCTCCTCACAAATGGCATTCAATAGCGCCGTACCAACGCCCGTGCTGCGCGCAGCTTCGTGAACAAAGACGCCGTCCATCAAGAAACGCTCATTCTCGGTGTCGCGCTCCAGTAAAGCCAACAGCCCAACGCGCCACGTGCTTCCGATCCAACCATAATTGCGGGCAAGATCGCGCCACGTGCCGCCGACAAGTGCGCCATCAAATGTTTTGAACCCAGCAACCCCAAGCAACGCACCCGTTTCATTCCGGGCACATATTGCATGCGTCGGATCCAGAACGCTTTCGATAAAGGCAATCGCACGGGGTTCTGGGCCCATGACACGACCCAGTTTTTGGCCGAAGGCGTCCCAATACATCGCAGCAATTTGCGCCCGTTCGTTTTGGGAGAATCCTTTTGAAACGACTACAGCCATTGCGCCGCTGTATTCAGATCATCGTTGGTGTTGATGTTGAAAAACGACGGCGGTGACGTGTCGGGAAAATGCGCAATCGCAGCGTTCTGGGCTTCGGTGAACACGCGAACCTTGCGGTGCCCATCTGCAAGGAACGTAGAAAGTGGGTCGCGTAATGAAACGGGCCAGAGTCCGAAGGTGCCGTGTAGCCCGTCCGTCGTTGCCGCAACCGCAAGACCCTCAGGATGCGCCAACCCCGCCATAATTAACTGCGGTACAAGATCGCAAGGAAAGAACGGGGTGTCCACTGCGACGCTTACAATATGCGTAGCATTCTGTTCATAGGCCCAGTTTAGGCCGGCCAAAATTCCGGCAAGTGGGCCAAGGTTCTCAGGTGTTGCATCCGCGACGATGGGTAGCTTGGTGGCAACGGGCACATTGGAATTCACCACTAGACCAGCGACCTGGGGGTCCAGTCGATCAACCACACGGGCAAGCAGCGTTGCGTCGCCCAGCAACAGTTCAGATTTTTGGGTGCCACCCATTCGGGAGCCAAGTCCGCCTGATAGGATCAAGCCCAGAGGTTCGCGCATCATAGAACGCCTTATTGTCAATTGGTTGGGCCAAAGCTATGGCGGTTGTAGCAAAATGTAAGGCAGCTTGATGTCCGGCGCGACCCAGAAATCATATTATTGGCTTGGCTTTCGAACAGGGGTCCCGTTCCTGTTGGTCGTCGTGCCATTCGGGTTGTTGTTCGGTGTGATCGCAACCGAAGCTGGTTTCACGAGCATTCAAACCATGGCCTTTTCCTCGGTCGTTTTTGCCGGAGCTGCACAATTCACGGCACTTCAGCTTATGGCGGAGGATGCGCCTTTCTTGATTATCATTGCTACGGCCTTGGCGGTGAACTTACGCATGGCGATGTATTCTGCGTCGTTGGCGGTTTGGTTGGGCAAGGCGCCGTTGTGGAAACGCGCGCTTATTGCTTATGTGAATGTCGATCAAAGCTATGCCGTGTCAATCAATCGCTTCGAGGATGAGCCTGACTTGACGCTGTCCCAGCGGATCAGTTTCTTTTTTGGTGCTGTTACACCTGTTTGTCCCATGTGGATTGTGGCGACAGGGCTTGGGATTTGGGTCGGTGATACGATTCCAGATTGGATGGCGTTGGATTTCGCGGTGCCGATTTGCTTCCTCGCAATCATTGCGCCAATGATGCGCACCTTGGCGCATATGATTGCGGCGGTGGTGTCCATCGTTTTGGCGCTTGCCCTTGCGGGCCTGCCTTACAACCTTGGGCTTCTTGTCGCTGCGGCGGTTGCGATGATTGTCGGCGCACAGGTCGAAATTTTGATGGACCGGAGGGCCGCGAAATGATCAATGATATGAGCGCAGGTTACATCTGGACAATTATCATTGTGCTTGGTGTCGGCACCTACCTGATCCGCTTTTCATTCTTGGGCCTAATTGGTGGCAAAGACTTACCTGAATGGGTGTTGCGTCATTTGCGGTATACGGCTGTCGCGGTATTGCCGGGGCTTGTCGCGCCGCTGGTGCTTTGGCCTGCTGCAAACGGCGGCGATGTGGAACCCGCCCGCTTAAGCGCGGCCTTGGTTACGTTTGCCGTAGGATTACTCACCCGTAACGTCGTCGCCGCCATTACGCTTGGCGGGGTGACGCTGTTTGGAATGATCTGGTTGTTGGGCGCTTACTGAGTGTCGCTAAGTTCGCGGTCAATCTCGGCCGCTGCAATGCTTTTGTCATCGCTATCAGTCTCATAATACTCGCGGCTACGTACACCTGGGATTTTGGCGAAATCGTCCGAAAGGTTCCCCGGAAAGAACGTTCGGCGCAGGCTAGAAAAGCCCGGCAAACTAGCCAGCATTGCTGACGTATGCGTGGTGCAGGCCGCTTTGGGCGTTGGCCCGTTGGCAATCGCGCGTTGTAGGGCCAGTTCCGCAACTTCTGGTGAAACCTCAACCTCTTGAATGAGGGAAAAATACGTCTCGCGGGAATGGTAAGACAGATAATGCTGGTAGATCTGCGGATTGATGCCGAAATGCACATCGTTGCGCTCGGGAATTGAAGAATGTCCAAACGTTCCCGCTGGATCCCAAAGCACCCTTTGGCTGGCATTGATCAGCAAGCCGGTGTGCGCACCGTTGCCTGACCCAACATTTTTCATGGTCAGCAGCGTCAGCGTTTTCGGGCCAGGTTCGACATAGGCCACGCGGTCAATCGCGGACTGTGGCGCGAGGACTTCTTCGCGCATAACAGCACCGCAGGCCGCAAGGCCAAGCGGTGCAGACAAAATAAATGCGCGGCGTTTCATCGGTGGATTAACCGTTAACCAAAGCGATAAAGATCAAAAGCAGGATGCTGATGATTGCGCCCTTCGTGACCATGCTCATGAAGCCATCAAATGTCTTTTCCTGAACTGAGATGTCCATTTCGCCGTGCTTATGTTCTGCCATGTCGTGTTCCTTTAATCTCTTTGATCTCGATCTAGACGATTCAGGGGGCGTTGTCAGCCCCGCATAGGTCGTCAGGACGTCGCATCTTCTGCTTCTAGTTCCGCTGCAAGCCTAAACCCGATACGTTCCGGCTCCTCGGCCTCAACCTGCTTGGGTAGGGCGCGTAGCATGACGGACAATTGGCTGACATGCTGGATCAGTTGGGTTTTGGCGCCAGATGGGTCAGCGCCATAGAACGTAATAATATCAGGGTCATAGTAACCCATGCCTTCAATCTTGATGACGCCGGAGCTGTCGCCGGCAAACCCCATCGCGACCTCGTGTTCATTATCGAGCTGCTTTTCAAAGTTCTGGATGTACAAAATCAGCCGTTCATAGGCCCAGCGTGCAGGGCTTTTGGATTCCGCCCCATTGATTGCACTGGCGTCAGGCGCGCACTTGGTTGGGTCTGTGTGAACCTCGTGAACCTGCGGCATGGCCGCTGATTCCAATGCTTCTGCAGAGGTAGCTATTTTATCGTCCATGATTGTCTCTTTGGCTAAATGGGCAGGGCGGTTGTGTCTTTGATGTTTTCCATAACAAAGCTGGCGGAAATATCCGAAACAGGAATTCGTGATGTCAGTCGTTTATAGAAGGTATCGTAGGCCGCAACATCTGCAAGGCGAACCGTCAACACATAGTCCAAATCCCCAGTCATGCGCTGGGCGGTCGTGATTTCAGGCAGTACCGAAACTGCCGCGGCAAAATCTTTACGCCACGCATCGGAATGGTGGTCCGTGCGGATCAAAACCAGCACTGTCAGCGGGCAGCCGACCTTAATCGGATCTAAAAGCGCGACACGCGCACGAATAACACCGCTCGTTTCCATCGCTTTAATGCGTCGCCAACATGCATTGCGCGACAGGGCGACCTGCTCTGATATTGCATCGACGGATTCAGTCGCGTCTTTTTGCAGTATGCTAAGGATACGATGGTCAATTGTATCTAAAACTTCGCTCATATTGGGATAGTATCCCAAGTTTTAGTGATTTGGCTAGTTAATTTGGGACGTGGTTAAAGGGTTCGCAAGGTAGATTTATAAAAAGCCACTCATGGGAGCCAAATAATGTCAGACCTCAGCAATCCGAACCGTCGCACCAGCCTCATTGGGCGTTGGTTCCTAGCGCATCCGGCAACGGTGAATGAAACGTATTTCCAGCACATGCGTTTTGCATTTGGGTTTGCATTTTGGTTGGTAACGGCGGGTCTCGCTGCATTAGTTCACGCGATTTTTCCAGCGTTGTGCGAAACAACGGCCAGCCGCATTCTGCGCAAGTTGATGGATCGTATGGAGGCGCGTCACTGAAATGTGTCGGATCGCTGCCTACTCTGGCCCATCAATTCCGCTGGAAAACATCATTGTACGCCCTAAACATTCGCTGCTTGAACAAAGCCAGCACGCGAGTGAAGCAAAGTTGGCCGTGAACGGCGACGGATTTGGTATAGCATGGTACGATCAGGACGACGCGCCAGGGCTTTATCGTGACGTGTTACCGGCTTGGGCCGATGGCAATCTGACAAGCCTGTGTCGCATGGTCCGATCGCGCCTTTTTATTGCCCATGTCCGGGCCAGCACGGTCGGCGAAACGAGCCGTCAGAATTGCCATCCGTTCAGCTATGGCCGTTGGTCATTTTGCCACAACGGGCAGGTGCCGCATTTCCCGGTGATCCGGCGTCGCCTTGAGGCAGCTTTACCCGATTATCTTTACGACGCACGTGGCGGGTCAACGGACAGCGAAATGATCTTCCTGACCCTGTTGGCAAATGGTTTGGCGAATGACCCAGAAACCGCGATGGCAAAGACACTCGAACAGATCGGCGAGGGGGGTGATCCGGTTAAGCTGACGTGTGTGTTCTCAGATGGTCAAACGCTCTTTGGGTTTCGCCATGCATCAAAAGGCAAAGCGCCGACGCTTTATGGGTCAGACACATTGGATAACGGCGGATTGGCGTTCGCATCCGAGCCTTTGGATGGCGATAAATGGGACGAAGTGCCCCAAGGCAAGATCGTGGAATTGGGCGGGCGTAAGACCCGTCAGGCCGCCTGAAACCAATAGGCGCCGTCGCGCAATTCGCGCGTTGCTTGGCCGGTTTGATGCAGGTGGTTCAGGTGGGCGAGCGCTTCGACCAAAGCGAGACCATAAACACCTTCACCGATTTCACGCTTGAACAGCGGTGCAAAGCAATCGCCGGCACGTTTGGGGTCGGCGATGTGGGTTATCAGGCGATTTAGCGCGCCGTGATGGTTGTCGATAAGCTGCGTCATGCGTTTAGGCAGCCCGCTGAACGGCAACTTGTGCCCGCCCAAAACCAGATGATCCTCGCGGGCAAACTGTGCAAGACGCTCACAGGCCTCGAGCCATTCTGCAAGCGGATCGGCGTCTGGTTCAGTCGGGTAAACACCGATGTTGGGGCTGATAGATGGTAGTAACTGGTCCCCGCCGATTACCAAATTATCGTCGCGGCTCCAGAAAGTTGCATGTTCAGGTGCGTGACCGTTGCCCATGCGAATATCCCACGTACGGCCGCCCATTTGGATCGTGCCGCCTTCTTGCAGGCGCGTGAAACCAAGCGGCATTGGATGAACGCAATCGGCAAAGTTGAACGGACGGTCTTCGCGGCGTTTCGCCAGCATTTCGGGATCCATGCCAGCGCGTTGGTAGAATTTGATCGACTGTGAAGGATAGGCCGGCTGTTCATCCAGCGTCAGCATACGCGCCATAAGCCAACCGGTGCGCGGCATAGCAAGTTCTGCGCCAGCCTCTTGGAACCAACCGGCCAAGCCGATGTGATCAGGGTGGTGATGGGTGCCGATGACGCGGCCTACGGGTTTTCCGGCCAGCGGGCCTGCCAGCAGAGCTTCCCAAATCGCGCGCGTCTTTCGGGTATCAAAGCCGGTGTCGACAATTGTCCAACCGTCCCCGTCATCCAACGCGTAAACGTTCACATGGTCCAGTGCCATCGGCAGCGGTAAACGCATCCAAAGCACGCCATCAGCGATGACAGTGGCTTCGCCATGTTCAGGCGGTTCGGACCAAGGGTAGTGAATCTTTCCGTCAGACATTTCGAGGATGATCTTTCGCAAGTCGCTCGTTTCCACGGCGATAATTTCCGGTCAAACGAGCCATAATATCTTGCGCGTCCAATGGCGATGCTTCGTTCATATCTTCGATGAATTCTGCTGCAGTGTCACCACGCAACGTCGTCGCGACCCGCCCATGATGCGAGATCACAACGTCGCCGTTCTTCCGGTGTTTATACGAAAAACCGGAAGGGTCGCCACTCATGACGCGAGATCATCTAGTGTAACGGCCATAAGATCATCCGCACCCTCACGAACATGCGCCAAAAGACCGATGTGTTCGGGCAAAATGCGTTTGATGTAGAAGGTCGCCAAACGGGTGCGCGTCGCGTCGTCGGTCAATGCCGCCGCGAGGTGATAGTGCCCCCCAAGAACGCGCGCAAAGGCACGCAGGTATGGCACGGCCCCTGCAAATCTGTCGTTCAGCTCTTGGGACACAAGCCACTCGGTGGCTTCACGCAATGTTTCGGCTGCTTGCCAAACGGGTTCCGCCAGATCTGGTAGCGTTGCCTTTCCTGCTTCTGCTGCGGCCTCGATTTCATCGAGTAACGCAAAGGCAGCATCGCCGTTGTCCATCATCTTGCGGGCCACGAGGTCCATCGCTTGGATACCATTCGTGCCCTCATAGATCGCTGTAACACGCACATCGCGAGCGAACTGCGCGGCCCCTGTTTCTTCAATATACCCCATACCGCCATGGGTCTGAATGCCAGTCGTGGAAACCTCGATGCCGATGTCCGTGCCAAACGCCTTGGAAATCGGGGTGAGTAAGGCCGCACGCGCATTCCACGCGTCGTCACCCGTTGCATTCGCCATGTCGATCGCGACAGCATTCGCAAGGGAAATCGCCCGCGCTGTGAATACGTCGGCCTTCATTGATGCCAGCATCCGACGCACATCGGCGTGTTCGGCGATCGTTCCCGTACCGCCGGCTTTGCCTTGTTTACGCTCCGTCGCATATGCGAGCGCATGTTGATAAGCGGCTTCTGCGACACCGATGCCTTGGGTCGCAACGCCAAGACGTGCATTGTTCATCATCGTAAACATAGCTGCCAAACCAGCGTGCGGCTCGCCGACAAGCCAGCCCGTGGCGTTGTCATACTCCATGACCGCAGTCGGTGAGCCGTGAAGCCCCATTTTGTGTTCCAAGCTGACAACACGCAGTGAATTTCGGGCACCCAATGAACCATCGCTGTTGGGAATAACTTTGGGCACCATGAACAGGCTGATGCCCTTCACGCCGTCCACTGCGTCGGGCAAGCGCGCCAAAACAAGATGGCAAACGTTCTCGGTGAAATCATTGTCCCCCCAAGAGATGTAAATCTTTTGCCCCGAAATCGCATAGCTACCGTCATCGTTCGGCTCAGCTTTAGACCGTAATGCGCCGACGTCAGAACCGGCCTGTGGTTCAGTCAGGTTCATCGTGCCTGCCCATTCACCGGAGATCAGTTTAGGCAGGTAAGTCTCTTTAAGGGCATCGCTTGCGTGGTGTTCCAGCGCCTCAATCTGGCCCTGACACATCAACGGATTAAGCTGCAGCGATAGGCACGCGCCCGCCATCATGTCGTTCACGGCTGTCGCTAAGGTCAATGGCAAACCCATGCCGCCATTTTCAGGCGAGGCCGAAATGCCAATCCAGCCACCTTCCGCGATCGCTTTGAAGCCTTCTGCAAACCCCGGTGAGGTCCGCACGATCCCGTTTTCCAAGACCGCTGGATGCTCATCACCGGACCTTTGCAGCGGTGCAAGGACTTCGTCACTTAGCTTTGCGGCTTCGGTCAGGATTGCGTCACACATTTCTGGTGTAGCTTCGGCAAAACGATCTGTGGCGGGGACTTGGTCAAAACCAACGACATGATCCATGATAAATCTGAAATCGGTGATTGGCGAACGATAGGGCATAAGAAGTCTCCAACGGGAGGAAATGTTAAATTGGGTGCCTTGGAATCAAAAGGGCAGCCGCGTATGTGGGTGCTAATCGAAAGGCTAATCACATGGGCCAGACCCGCAACCAGAACGCAGCGTCATGAATAATGTGACGACTAAGGTATTTGCCGCCGATGATGCGGGACTGTCCAGTGCTGCTTGCGTTTTGGAACAAGGTGGCCTTGTCGCGTTCCCGACTGAAACGGTTTATGGATTGGGTGTGGATGCGCGCGATTGCGACGCTGTCGCGCGGCTTTACCAAGCGAAAGGGCGGCCGAGTTTCAATCCGCTGATCGTGCATGTTGCCAGTCTTGAGATTGCTGAAAAATTTGTTGTGTTTGACGCGGTTGCGCGCTCATTGGCTCAGGCCTTTTGGCCGGGTGCATTGACGCTTGTGCTGCCCCTGCGCCCCGATGCTGGGATTTCACCCTTGGTTACCGCAGGTTTGGATACGCTCGCCATTCGCGTGCCGGATAACCCAGTTGCGCAAGGTTTGATGGCGGCATTCGACGGGCCAATCGCTGCGCCGTCTGCAAACCCGTCCGGACAGGTCAGCCCGACCAAGTTCACCCATGTGCAAAGCCAAATGTCTGGCCGGATCAACGGTATCGTTGACGGTGGCGATTGTGGTGTCGGGCTTGAGTCTACGATCGTTGCAACGCAACCTGTGCCGACATTGTTGCGGGCAGGGGGGCTTCCTGCTGAAGCGTTAGAAGCGGCGCTTGGCGAAATGCTTGCGCTTGCGGGTGAAACCGCAGCACCGTCATCGCCTGGACAATTGGCATCGCATTATGCGCCAAAGGGAACCGTGCGTTTGAACGCGGTTGAAGTTGAATTCGATGAAACATTGCTTGGGTTTGGCGCCGTTGTCGCGACCGTCAATCTTTCACCATCTGGCGATTTGGTTGAGGCCGCTGCGGGTTTGTTTGACGCATTGCACCAGTTGAATGCGCTTGGCGCGGAAAAGATTGCTGTGTCTCCAATTCCCGATCATGGGCTTGGACGCGCGATCAATGACAGGCTGCGCCGTGCAGCCGCACCACGTTCAGGCACTGCCACCTGAGGCGGACAACATCAGCGGATCAACGCCAAGGATTTTTAACGCTGCGGTCCATTTATGCTCGGCTGCGCGGCCAAACAAAATATCTTCATTGGCGTCACAGACCAGCCAACCATTGCTGACAAGCTCGCCTTCTAACTGCCCCGGCCCCCATCCAGCATAGCCAAGACCAAGCATAGACCGTTTCGGACCGCTGCCCATTGCGATGTCTTCCAAAATGTCGAGGGTCGCGGTCATGGCTATGCCGCCAGCGACCTCCATCGTGCCCGCGCCTGATGTATAATCGGACGTGTGCAAAACAAATCCGCGCCCTGTTTCGACAGGTCCACCATAATGGATGCGGACATCCACCGTCAGTTCACCTTCATCAATCGAAAGCTGCTCAAGCAGGTCCGAGAATCGAACATCCGGCGCAGGTTTGTTGATGATCAGCCCCATAGATCCATCCGGTGAGTGCGCGCAAATATAGATCACAGAGTGATCAAAACGCGGATCGCCCATATCGGGCATCGCAATCAGAAGTTTGCCGGTAAGGTTCGTGATGTCTGTCATAGCCTAATGATGGGGGTGCCGCCTGCTATGCGCAAGAGCCACACCGCGCGTTACTGACATATCTCTAACCCAAACGTGACTTCCTATTGAGCAGCGTTTGTCCGACTAAGGCGTATGACATCAAAGATTCTCTCTTCTGCTCTTGCAATGTGTATGGCTGTGCCCGCCTTGGCTGGGCCAACGGATGGCGTTGTGGAATTGGAAATTCTAGAGGGTTGGCGCACGGACAACGGCACGCATATGGCGGGTCTGCAGGTGCGTCTTGCGCCCGGTTGGAAGACCTATTGGCGCTCGCCTGGTGATGGTGGCATTCCACCCCGCTTTGGCTGGCAGGGATCTAGCAACTTTGACGGCGTTGCGATGCATTGGCCCGTGCCAGAAGTGTTTCACCAAAGCGATATGCGGTCCATCGGGTATAGCGACGTTGTCGTAATTCCGATGGAATTGAACGTCACTGACCAAGGTGAACCTGTGCAAATGCGTGGGCAGCTGCAAATTGGCGTTTGCGAGGAAATTTGCGTTCCTGTTTTGCTAGACTTTGATGCGACTCTTCCAACGGCTGGCGCACGTGACCCAATGATTGTCGCTGCGTTGCTGGATCGCCCGCAAACCGCGCAAGAGGCGGGCGTTGGTGCGGTGACCTGTGCGATCACCCCGATCGACGATGGTCTACAGGTCACGACCCGCGTGGCATTAGCCCCGATGGGCGCAAATGAAGATGTGGTCATCGAAGCAGGTGATCAACAAGTTTGGGTATCACAGCCGCAAACGTGGCGCGAAGGCGATGCGTTGTTTGCGCGGTCTGACATGATCCATGTGAACGGAGGTAGCTTTGCGCTGAACCGTTCAGAAGTCCGCATTACCGTGATGGCGGACGGGCGTTCTGTCGATATCCAAGGGTGCGACGCGGGTTAAGCCGTTTCGCTGGACCGCGCCATCATTAGCGCCACGACAACGTAGATCGCCAATAACCACATTAGTGTTGCGGCTAAGAACACCCCAATCGCCATGGCCACGCCGGTAATTGGTAGCGGGATAAGCACCCATTTTGCCCCTGTTAGCATTACGGGCAAGACAATCGCCGCAAACAGACCAACAGCCCCAAATGCTGCGACGCGCGTTGGCGTTGAAATGCCGCGCGACGTGCTTGTTAACCCACGTTTGGCCGAACGCACCTGAACCGCAACATCCCCCTGCATCGCCATCAAGGACGGCACGATAAACAACACCAAGACCATGCCGAACCCCAACCCGTAAACGAGGGTGATAACGGTTGGCTTCAGGAATTCGGCTTGGCTGGACCCTTCATATAGCAGCGGGGCGAGACCCAGAACCGTGGTCAGCGTCGTAAGCAAAACAGGGCGTAAACGGTCGCTGACACCGTCGATAATCGCTGGAATGATCCCGCGCGTCTCGGCGTATTCGTCGATGGTTTTTACCAGCACAATCGAGTCGTTGATGATGATGCCCGTCATTCCAAGAAGACCGACAACCGTGAACATCGACAGCGGCACATCCCAAACGGCGTGGCCATAGATCGTTCCGATCAAACCGAACGGAATGATTGCCATGACAACAATCGGTCGGGTCCAGCTTTGGAAAATCCACGCAAGCGTGAGGAAAATTCCGGTTAGGCAAAAAATCAATCCGGTTCGCGCATCGTTTAGGAATGCATCTTCTTGCTCGCTCAACCCGGACAGAGACGTGGACACGCCGTAAGATGCTTCGACCCTAGGTAAGATTTCCTCTTGGATCAGCGTTTGAATTTCTGCCGCGCGATCCGCGTCGTCATCTGTCAAATCGCCCGTCACCGAAATCAACTGAACGCCATTCTCACGGTTGACCGTAGAAAACCCCGTGCGTGATTGCACAGTCACAATGTCGGCCAGCGGAACATAGGCACCTGACGTTGCACGCATCTGTGTCCGGTCAAGGAAATCCGCCGTGAGCTCGCCCTCGGGCAGCTCAACACGGATCGTCGCGGAACGCGGGCCATCTGGATAGGTCGCCGCCTCGATGCCGCCCAAACGGTTGCGTAACACGCGCCCAAGACCATCAATGGTGAACCCAAGGGCTTGGCCTTGTGGGGTCAGCTCTAAAATAAGTTCTTCTTTGTCATAGGCCAGCGAATCCTCAACCGCTGAGACCTCGCCAAACTGAGCCAGTTCGGTTTTCAGCGCTTCTGCAGCGGCTTTGAGAATTTCGGAGGATGCGCCGAAAAGCTGAATGTCGATGTCATCTCCGCCCGGGCCACTGCCAAAGCGACGGAAAGAAACCGTCTCTAACATCGGATGGCGGACCACCCTTTCTTGCAGGTCAGCAATAAAGGCAAAGCTGGAATACGGGCGACTGTCCGCATCAATCAGTTCAATCGCGATGGCGCCTAATTGGTCGGCGTCTTTGTTTTCCGTTCCGGCAATACCGCGCCCCGAGTTGCCACCGATTTCCGCAATCACGTAATCCAACGGATTGACGCCATGTTCGGCTTCATATTCCGCTCCGACGGCCTGCGTAATCTCTTGTAGGGACGCCATCATCTCCAGTGTGTCTTCGCGGGTCGCACCGGGCAGCATGGAGAAATTAGCGGTGACGCTGCCTTGCTCGGGCGAGTTGAAGAACCGCCACTGGACATCACCCCGAATAAAGGATGCGGCTTGGAATGACAGCAAAACAATCGCAAGCGCCATAACTGGATAACGCGCCCAAACGACACCCGCCATGAAGGGCCGGAACGCATGCTGCTTAAACCAGTCAAACCCAATGTTCACGAAACGCGACGGCGCATCATACCATTTCTTACCGCCCGCATGGGACAATGCCTTGTTCATATGGTGTGGCAGAATGAAGAAACATTCGATCAAAGATGCGATGAGAACGACGATCACAGTGAACGGAATATCCGCGATCAGATCCCCAAACCGCCCGCCAATGACGACCAAACCAAAGAACGCGATGATCGTTGTTATGGTTGCTGAAAACACCGGACTAAACATCTTCTTGGCCGCGTTTTCTGCGGCGTCAGCGGGGCTTTCACCCAGTTTTCTAAACCGGTAATCAGCATGTTCACCCACGACAATCGCGTCATCAACCACAATACCAAGCGTGATAATCAACGCGAAAAGCGAAATCATATTGATCGTCAGCCCTGCCGCATACATCAGCGCAATCGCACCACACATCGCAACAGGAATACCCGCCGCAACCCAAAACGCGGTACGCGCGTTCAGGAACAAGAACAGCAGCGCAACAACCAGCCCAAGCCCCATCAGCGCGTTTTCATAAAGGATCGTCAAACGTCCCGTGATCAGTTCAGCGCGTGCGCGGATAAGCTCGATGCTGGACCCTGCGGGCAGGGTTGCAGCATAGGCCTCTGCTACCTCTTCAACGGTGGCTTGTACTTTAATGGCATCGCCCGTCGCGGCACGATCCACGCGGATGGTGATGGCGGGGTCGTCACCGACAAAATAGGCACGTTCACGATCAACCCCTTCAACAAACACCTTCGCGACATCGCCGATCAACAGGGTCGCACCGGTTTCATTCGTGCGCAGGACAATTGATTCAATCTCGTCGGCGGTTCGCTTTTCGACACCTGTGCGCACGCGGGCTGAACTTGTTACATCGCCTGCGGGATCGGCGTTCACTTCTTCAGCAATCGCGGCAGAAATATCTTCCATAGATATATCATTTTGGATCAACGCGATGGACGGCACTTCGATAATCGTAGAGGGCGCCGCGATCCCGCGAATGGTGGTGCGCGTCACGCCTTGCGCAAACAAACGTACGCTAAATTCGTCAGCAAAACGGCCCAACTGGTCGGGCGCGACGGGACCGGTGATAACAACATCCGTCACACGGTCTGACCATTGCCCGCGCCGAACGTTCGGGTCTTCGGCATCATCGGGCAGGTTTGATGTGGCATCAACGGCCAGCTGTACGTCTTCGGTGGCCTTCGCCATGTCCCAGCCCGGCGAGAACTCCATCGAAATCCGCGCGGACCCCTCGGAAGACCTCGAAAACGTGTTGGTCACCCCTTCAACGCCAAGAAGTGCGGGTTGTAAAACCTGCACAATCGCATCGTCGACATCTTCTGCCCCTGCGCCCGACCACTGGACTGTGACCGTGACATTATCAACAATCACATCAGGGAAGAACTGCGCGCGCATCTTTGGGTAGGCGGCAAAACCAGCCGCCAACACGATCACCATAAGAAGATTCGCGGCGGTCCGGTGTCGTGTCATGTACGAAAGGATACCGCTTACCATGGATTAAGTCCCCATCCGGTCTTCGAGACGGTTCACAACGTCGGCGGGCACTTCGTCTTGTTCCAGCTGCCCAAGTGTGCGTGTTTTGACCGGCGGTGGCATACGTGACCCTTCGATAAATTCGATCAAACGCGCGCGGCGTTCTGGATCAAGCGCGATCATCTCGGGCGCTGTGGCAGGCGCAGCCGGCTCAGCGGATGCATTCGGATCAATTGGTTGGACAGCAATTCCAGCGCCCAATAGGGGCGAGCGTTCCGCGACAATCTGTTGGCCATAAAGCGAAGGCGCACGAATAATCACATCGTCCCCTTGTCGGCGCAAAACCTCGACAGGGATTTCTTCGAGGCGATTTCCGTCTGCCAGTAAAAGAGCGCTGCTGTTCGACCCAACTGCGGTAGATGGCACCATCGCAACGCCGCGCAGTTCGGGTTCGGTTACGGTGACCGTCACAAAATCGCCCGAGCGCAGGCCAGCTGCAGTATCGAGACGTGCAAACAACAATCGCCCAGTTTGTCCGTCGCCCACATTTGCGCTTTCGCGTGTGATCTGGCCCGTCGCCTCTAAACGCAGGTCTTGTGCATCAAGCGAAACGACAACGCCGGCGTTGCCAAGCGTGCCGTCCTCCCCTGTCAGTCGTGCATATTGAACTGTGGACAGGCGGAACGACACTTCAAGTTTGTCATTTTCAACCAAATCGCCCAAGTGCTCGTTTGATGTTACGCGCACGCCTTGCGCGATGTTGACGTCTGTTAGGGTTCCTGAAAACGGTGCATAGATTTCGGTGTCCGCGACAACGCGATCCGCATCTTCAAGGTTCAGACGCGCACGGTCCAATCGAGTAGCAGCTTGATCCAAACGCGCCTGCGCCTGGGCAAGAACTTGGCGGCGCGACAGGACGGCTTGGTTCGCGCCGGACAGGGCCAACTCGGCCGTTTCGATGGCCGCAGCGGTACCAACCCCACGGGATGACAGATCGTTTTGACGGGTCAATGCTTGTTGGCGCAAAACAGCCTGTTGTTCGGCCGCTGCAACTTCATCGCCTTCCAAAATCAGCGCGCGATCTGCATCTCGAACTTCTGCCTCAGCGTCGCGTAAATCCGCCGCAATGCGATCCCGTGCGGATTGCGCATCACGTGGGTCGATCTTGACGATTAGGTCGCCTTTTTCAACGCGCCCACCATCCACAAAGTTTGGCGAAACTTCCAAAACGGTGCCGCCCGATAGCGCACGCAACGCGAAAGTGTTGGCGCTGTTCAATTCTCCGAAGACCACCAATTCCGGCGCGATCGTTTCAGGCGTCACAGTCACCACGTTCACAGACAGCACGCGTTCACGTTGCGGAAAACTACGTGGCTCTGCGTTCATGCGTTCATTCACCGCGAGACGCACGGTGTTACCTGCCCACGCGAACAGGGCCAGTGTAAGCGCCAACAGAAAAATACCAACCAGACTACGTCTTAGAAACTGCATGTCTTAGGCCTTTTAGCGATTGAATAACAACGTAGCGCATGACGATGCAGGACCAAGCCAAATGGCGTCACGCGGGGATAATACGCACGAGATTGTTATTTCCGTCGCTGATGTTCGTCTAATCTCGGAAGTATTTCGACAAAATTGCAGGGGCTGTGCCGGTAATCGAGCTGCTTAACCAAAATTTCGTCCCACGCATCCTTGCACGCACCTGTGCTGCCGGGCAGCGCAAAAAGATACGTTCCATTCGCCACGCCACCCGTTGCGCGGCTTTGCACGGCACTCGTACCTATTTTCTGCATTGAGACAATTGTGAATACGGTCCCGAAGGCATCGATCTCTTTTTCATACACATCGCGGTGTGCCTCAACGGTTACATCGCGCCCCGTTAAGCCTGTGCCGCCTGTGCTTAGGATCACATCAATGTCCGGATCGCTGCACCAAGTCCGCAACTGATCCGCAATTTCTGTCCGTTCGTCGCGTAAAATCTTGCGGTCCGCTAGGATGTGCCCAGCTTTTTCCAACCGATCGACCAAGGTTTGGCCGGATCGGTCATCCTCAATGCCGCGCGTGTCACTCACGCTCAAAATCGCGATGCGAACGGGGATAAAAGGACGGGTTACATCAAGGCTCATGTCAGGTCTCTCAAACGTGCTTTGAGGGATAACAGGTCCGCCCAAGCATCACGTTTCGCCGCGGGGTTGGTCAGCAAATAGGCAGGCGCGAACATTGGAATGGCAGGCAGGCCTGCGGCCTCGGTCCATCCGCCGCGCAATCGTGTCATGCCGCTTTTCTTAATGAGGGCATGGCAGGGGCCATTGCCCATCAGGATAAGAACTTTTGGCGCGGCCAACTCGATATGGCGCTTAAGGAACGGCTGCATCATCGCCAGTTCCGCCGCGTTCGGGTCGCGGTTTTGTGGGGGGTTCCACGGTATAACGGGCGCCATATATACGGGCGCATCGCCACTGCGACCCAGCCCGATGGCTGCAAGCATCTTATCAAGAAGCACCCCCGCACGCCCTGCAAACATTTCACCGGCGCGGTCATCTTCGCGGTCTGGTGCATCCGAGATGATCATCACGGGCGCACCTGCTTCGCCGCCTGCGAACACCAGATTGCGCGCTGCAGCCTTCAAATCGCAGCCTTCAAACGCGGTCATTGCGGCCTTTAGGCCTGCAAGATCCTGCGCGGCGCTTGCACTTTCACGGGCCAGTGCGTTGTGGTCGATTTCAGGTGGCGCGGGCGGTACTGGCGGTGCCGTATCAGGCAATGCCGCAGCTTTCGGCTTAGGCTTGGATACCTCAAGCGCGTAGCGGTCAATCGGCTCATCGCCAATCGCCTCATCCACGCCCATCTCGACCTGCCAATCAAGCAGCGCCTTCGCGGTCCAATATTCGATCCCTGATTCCATGCGCCACCTTACCGTGCGGTTATCATGAGATCACGCGCTGATCTTGCCGCCGCGCCCGAGCCCCCATATAAGCGGCGCAGTCAAATCGGAGGTCCCATGACATTTCGCGCGCCGCACCTGCTTGGCATAGAGCACCTCCACCCTACTGAAATCACCACATTGCTGGATTTGGCGGACAAATACGCCGAAGATAACCGCAAGGGTCGCGCCCATCGAAACGTCCTCGAGGGGTTGACCCAAATCAACATGTTTTTCGAAAACTCGACCCGCACACAGGCGAGTTTTGAGATTGCCGGCAAACGTCTTGGCGCGGATGTGATGAACATGGCGATGCAAGCCAGTTCCATCAAAAAGGGCGAAACGCTGATTGATACTGCGTTGACGTTGAATGCGATGCACCCCGATTTGCTGGTCGTGCGCCACCCTAATTCCGGTGCTGTCGATCTGTTGGCGCAAAAGGTGAACTGTGCTGTGCTGAATGCGGGTGATGGGCGCCATGAACACCCGACGCAGGCCTTACTTGATGCGCTGACGATCCGCCGGGCGAAGGGCCGTTTGCATCGCCTGTCGATCGCGATTTGTGGCGACGTGGCGCACAGCCGTGTGGCGCGATCAAACATCATGCTGCTTGGGAAGATGGAAAACCGCGTGCGTTTGGTTGGCCCACCAACATTGCTGCCATCCGGTGTGGAAGAATTCGGTGTCGAAGTATTCCACGACATGCGCGAAGGTCTGAAAGACGTCGATGTCGTGATGATGCTGCGCCTTCAAAAGGAACGCATGGATGGCGGGTTCATCCCGTCTGAACGCGAGTATTTCCACCGCTATGGTTTGGATGCTGAAAAGCTCAGCTATGCCAAAGATGATGCCATCGTCATGCACCCCGGCCCAATGAACCGCGGCGTTGAAATTGACGGCACCATTGCCGACGACATCAACCGCAGCGTGATCCAGGAACAGGTCGAAATGGGCGTTGCCGTGCGCATGGCTGCGATGGACCTTTTGGCGCGAAATCTACGTGCAAAACGGGGCGCAAAGGCTGCTGGGGTGATGGTGTGAAGACAGCGCCGCAACTGGCTGAAGGTGAGGAAGTTGTTCACCAACACGTCCCGAACCTTGGGGCGTTCAAGCGTACAGCGCTTTTGATGTTGGCAATTACGATCCTTCCAACTGTTTTGATCCTCATGCTGTTTCCCGACACGCTTTGGGGCGTCGCGCCGATGTTCGTGACCTGCCTTTTGCTGATGCAAGAACGTTTCAATTTGGGCAAATACGCTGCGTGGATCACGAACCAGCGGATATTGATGCAAAGCGACGAGGAAATCGCGCTGGGCGATATCGTGAAGACAGATACTTTCGGCAATTCAGTGCGACTGCACCACAAAGACAGCAGCCAGAAAACCAAGCTATACTACGCGAAAGATCGTAGCGCTTTACTGCAACTGATCGAAACGACGCGGCAGGGGGCAGCATGAGCGAAACCGTGGGAGAACATGAGATTGGCGTTGTTCGGGTGTTTCACTTCACCCCGGCAAAGGACGATGGTCCGATTTTCCAATTTCAATCAGCAATCGGTGTTTCTGGACTGAACGCCGAACACGTTCAGCACGTGGTTCTGGCTGATCTGGGCGATATGCCGTTGCGCAGCTTTCTGTCAGTTGCTTACGAAATTGATGCAGCAGCGTTGGACAAAGTTACGGAACTGGACGGGCTGACGGGGCATGTCTTTATTGTTCGTTCATCCGCGTTTCTGGATCGGCCCGTGACACTGAAAACCGACGGCACGGCGCGGCTTGTCGCGACGCTATGGGAACCCAGTAACGTTGGCGGGTTTGCAGCGCCCATCAAAACCGAAAGCGCCGATGGTATATTGACGCCGCCGACCAAAAAGAAACCGTCAGATGCAGCAATGTCAGGCCGTATCGCGACGATTGCATTGTTGGTAATGGGCCTATTGGTCTGGGTCATGATCAAGGTAGGTGGATGATGTTGCCCAAAACAGTTTACGCACCGCACTGCGACGGTCAAAAGGGATGCTATGAACACGCACTTTAAGAATGCCCGCCTGATCGATCCTGAAACAGGAACCGAAACCTTAGGGGACTTGTTCGTCGCGGACGGGGTTATCGTTGAAACTTGTAAGGCAGACGATGTGATCGACTGCGGCGGAAAATGCCTCGCACCCGGTATTGTCGACATCGGCGTAAAGGTGTCCGAACCTGGTGAGCGTCATAAAGAAAGCTTTGCCTCTGCTGGTCGTGCGGCTGTTGCTGGAGGGATCACGACAATCGTAACCCGCCCAGATACCATCCCCGCGATTGATACGCCCGAAACACTGGAATTCGTTGAACGTCGCGCCAGCACAGATGCAGCGGTGAACGTCCTGCCAATGGCCGCCCTGACCAAAGGGCGCGATGGCAAAGAAATGACCGAGATCGGGTTTTTGATGGACGCGGGTGCTGCGGCTTTCACCGATTGTGACCGCGTTGTCACCAATACCAAAGTGTTCAGCCGCGTGCTGACCTACGCCCATTCCCTTGGTGCGCTGGTAATTGGCCACGTCCAAGAACCAGGCCTGTCCGCCGGTGGCTCAGTCACGTCGGGAAAATTCGCCACACTGCGCGGGCTGTCCGGTGTTTCACCGATGGCGGAACGCATGGGGCTAGACCGCGATATTGCCCTACTCGAAATGACGGGCGCTGCCTATCACGTTGATCAAATCACAACCGCCCGCGCCCTTCCCGCATTGGAACGCGCTAAGGCGAACGGGCTGAACATCACCGCAGGTGTCGGCATCCACCACCTGACGCTGAACGAAATGGACGTCGCGGATTACCGTACGTTCTTTAAGCTCAAACCGCCGTTGCGGTCCGAGGATGACCGTTTAGCCGTGGTCGAAGCCGTCGCATCTGGTCTGATCGACATCATCAGTTCGATGCACACACCGCAGGATGAAGAATCAAAACGCTTGCCGTTTGAAGAAGCCGCGAGCGGCGCTGTGGCCTTGGAAACGCTGTTACCCGCCGCGTTGCGATTGGTTCATGCGGGTCACATCGATTTGCCGCACCTGTTCCGCGCCCTTGCGTTGAACCCCGCCAATCGTTTGGGGCTGGCGTGTGGACGTCTATCCGTCGGTGCACCTGCCGATCTGGTGTTGTTCGACCCTGACGTAAGCTGGAAGCTCGATCGCTCTAAACTGCTCTCAAAATCAAAGAACACCCCATTTGACGAGGCCATTTTGCAGGGCAAAGTGATTGCGACCTATGTTGGTGGTGTGAACAAAACAGAAAGCTTGGCCAATGCCTAATCTCGAAAGCGCAGGGTCAGTTTTGCTGCTGTGGGCAGCAATCGCCTACTTTATCGGTTCGATCCCGTTTGGATTGATCCTTGCGCGGGTCATGGGGTTGGGCAATTTGCGCGACATCGG
>CALBVZ010000041.1 GCA_937969445.1 uncultured Octadecabacter sp.
CATGGCGCGAACCCTAAGCAGACCAATGCATTGCTACGCGCGATGGATTTCGACTCTGTCGAGATGGTGACGATGTTGTTGGAACATGGTGCTGACCCCAATGAGGGGTCAGATGCATGGACTGCGGGCACTGGATTTGAACGCGGCGTTCCTGTGCTGCATCAAGCTGCGCGACGGATGAACTCTGGGCCGATCTTGGACGTGTTGCTAGATCACGGGGCGGACCCATCGGCGTTGTGGAAAGGGCATAGCGCATATGCTTTCGCTAAGGTTTTTGGCAACGCCGATCTTGCTTCGCGTATCGAAGCGCGGGGTGAAGAAACGACGCTTACCGATATCGAACAGATGTTGGCCACGGCCGTTTCTGGGCAAGTTCCGGACGGGTACATCAACACCGCAACTTTGCCTGATGAGTATCGTGGATTGTTGCGTGAAATCTTGCACTTGCCCGGTAAGCTGTCCCACCTCAGGGCGTTGGTTGCCATCGGGCTTGAATGGGACCGTCCTGACGCGGAAGGAATTACACCAGTTCAGGCGGCTGGCTGGAACGGGTTGGCTGATGTGATGCAGTATTTCTTGAAGCTCAGCCCTAACCTTGGGCATGTGAACAACTACGGTGGCACGCTGCTGTCGACGATTTTGCACGGGGCGGAAAACAATCCGCAACGTTCGAAAGGAGACTACATCGCCTGCCTTCAATTGGCTTTGGATGAAGGGGTCGCGTTGCCGCGTAAAGCATTGGACGCTTCTGGCTCGCCCGAGATCCGAGAATTTCTAACGCAATGGGCAGAGGATAAGCCTGGGCAGGTGGTTGAATATGGGATCGGCTAAGTTCGTAATCTATCCGCTGAAGGTGGGGGCAGGGCAGGTAGCCTTGTCCCCTATTCCGGGGCGGTCTGGGGCTTATGAAACGGATCTGTCTGCGGTTCTCCACTGGGGCCCTGATCTGGTGCTGACCATGACCACCCAGGCAGAATTAGATCGCATGGGTGCAGCGAACTTTGGTGATGACCTTGCAGCGGTGGGTATCCAATGGCGCCACTTGCCGATCGTAGACTTCGGCGCGCCTGACAAAAATGTTGAAGCGATGTGGCGCGAAGTTTCGCGCAATAGTGCCGACGTCTTGGCCCATGGCGGTAATATACTGATCCACTGTTTTGGTGGATGCGGGCGCTCTGGTATGGCTGCGTTGCGGTTGATGGTTGAAGCCGGCGAAGCACCGGACGTGGCGCTGGAACGGTTGCGATTGGTGCGCCCTTGCGCTGTCGAAACTGAAGACCAACAAAGGTGGGCAGCTAAACCTTTCGCTTAGCTTTTCCGCGTGCCTGGCCTTCGTTGTACATTTTCTGAAGCCGTTTCAGGTGCCCGCGATTTTCACCTACCGTCGCCGTATTGAAACGGTTTTCCTTTTCCAGTTTGCGCCAGCGTTCCAGACGGTCAGCGTCCAGATCGCCCGCTTCAATCGCGGCGCGAATGGCGCAGCCGGGTTCGGTGATATGGGCGCAGTCATTGAATTTGCACATCGCGGAAAGCTCTGTGATGTCGGAAAACACCTCATCTACGCCTTCCTCAGCATCAACAAGGCGTAGCTCGCGCATGCCGGGGGTATCAATCAGCCAGCCACCTGCAAATGTTGAGCGAAGATTGCGGTTCGTCGTCGTATGCCGCCCCTTGGCGTCATCTGCCCGAATATCTTGGGTGGTGTCGACTACATCCGTAAGTCGGTTCTGGATAGTTGTTTTGCCAACACCGGATGAGCCAACCAGCGCAAGCGTTTGCCCATTAGAACACCAGGGGTTCAGGCGCTTTACGTCCTCATCATCCGTGGCATCAACTGCAATCGCACTCAGCAACGGAGAAAGTTTTTCGGCCTGTTTGACGTAACTTTGCGGATCGTCGCATTGATCGGCTTTGGTCAGGATAACCAGGGGCAAACATCCCGATGCGGCGCACATCGCCAAATATCGCTCTAGCCGCGCAACGTTGAAATCAGCGTTGCAGCTGGAGACAATACCAAGTGTGTCAACATTCGCCGCGATCAGCTGTGGTTTGGAATCCTCACCAGCAGCGCGACGGGTAATTTCGGTCGTACGCTCAAGCGGCTCGGATGCGGCAGCACCTGTCGCGATAACCCAATCGCCAACGGCATACATTCCAGCGGACGCCGTGGGCGAAAGGGATTCGGCACCTTTTGCAGACAGCCCGTCTAAACGGGATCGGTGAACGGCTGAAATACGGACCGGTCGTTCAGGCGGATCGGCGGCTTCATCGTAGTCAGCTTGACGGATGAAATGGTTGGACCAGCCGAGGGTTTTCAGGGTGTCTGTCATATCAAATGGTTATCCTATTGAACGATTCCGCGAAAGTAGGGCTTTCGCTCTGTCGTTCTCCCGCGAAAATGCTTTGCATTTTTGCGGTGGGTGAGAGGTTGGACATCGACCCAAGTGGGGCTCGTTGTGGCTGCTTCCTTCCGGACCTGACCAGGTTGGCGAGGCACCTGCCCGCGCCAACCTCTCAGGGCCTATATAGGGCGGTAATTTATATCGTGCAAGAGCGGGTCAGCCGTCGAATGACAGCGTGAAGGATCGAAACCCGTCGGGATCGACACCGTTATCGACCAAAGACCTTTCGGTGCTTGATACATCGGCCTCTTTGCAGGTTCGAAACACAGCTGTTGTATCTGGTAAGGGGGCGAAATCCCAAACGAACGGGCAGGGGACCGTCACCGGTGACTGCCGTTTTAAGGATGCGATGAGCACGTCTTGCGAGTTCTCATTGGCGACGTGGATGATGTCGTCTGGTGGAATATTGTGTCCCTGTTCAAGGCGGTTGGTCGCTGACACAAGCACAAATTGGTCCGTGTCGCGCACCAATTCACCGTGTCTGCGAATCTGGCTGATACGATCACCCGGCGGGGCGCTGACGTCGATCCGATATGTCAGACCAAACACCGTATCGAAGAAATACGGTGGGACATGTGGGTCGATCAAAACCTGATTCTGTTGGCCCTTTTGGATGGGGCGGTACAGAAGTGCCGACGCTTCGAGCCAATCCTTGATTTGCGCCCCGTTTCGCAGAATGGCGACTGCCGTGTTGTTGAACGGATAGATGGCCGTCACGTCGCTGCGCTTGATCGGACCGGGGGGGATGCAAATGAAGTCATTCGGGTTGGACCTGCTGCCCGTCGAAAAGGGCGCAGCCGTTGTGAGAAACGGAAAGTCGGCAAAGCGCGTGTCTTTCAGAATGTCCTGCATATGCAGTTGGCGTGCGCATGACAGCAAATACTGGGTCAGGTCCGGCTGGATCAGGCTAAAGGCCGTCGATAGGGGCAGAGTCGTCTGTGCGATTTCTTGCTGTAGGGACGTAATCGTCGCGTCATGCAAAGGGCGAACCGTTGCGAATGCTTTTGGTTCAGCCTGTTCTGTTGGCCTGTAAAGGCGTGTGTTTTGATCAACGATTGCGACGTGATCTGCACGGCGTTCAAGCGCCAGATCAATGACGCCAAGGTAACGCCCGAACGCACCCGACATAACCGTGGGTTTGCCGCAAATTGTGCCATTGCGTGCATCAATCGTTGGGCCGCAGCGCGTTGTGCCTAAGGGAAATGTTTCGTGCGTGTGCCCCGCCATGACGACATCGACACCCTCAATGCCAGCGATATCAGCGGCAACATTTTCGATATGGTCATCCGGGTCGATCCCGAAGTGGCAAAGTGCGACAATGATATCGGCGTCTTGTTCCTTGAGCTGGGCCACAACGGTTCTTGCAGTGCTGACGGGGTCTGCGGTGCTGACCGCTGGCGCGCCGTCGTCTGTGGTAAGCGAAATGACTGGCGTTGTCAGACCGATGACACCGACACGAATTGGGGGGCGATTAGGCCCTGTTTCAACGTTGATGATTGTTGAGTTGGGATAGGTCGTCTTTTCGTCGTTTGTGCTGACGTTTGCGGATAAAACGGGGCAATCAATCTGCTTGATCGTCTCGGACAGCGGTTCAACGCCATAGTCGAAATCATGGTTACCAAGGACAATGGCGTCATATTTCAACGTGTTGAATGCGTCGGCAATGGGATGAATGCCTGTTGATGGTTCTTGCATTGCGGCATCAGCAAGCGGGCTGCCCTGCAAAAAGTCACCAGTGTCAAACAGTAGCGTCGGAATGCCGTCTTGGCGCAAAGCGCCGATTTCGGCCACAAGGTTTGCAAGACCGCGTTGGGGTGTCGGGCGCAACGTTTTATAATCATACGGCAAAATGTGCATGTGCAGATCCGTTGTTTGCAGCAGCCGTAGCTTTACGATCGGACTGAACTGATCAGTTGCCGACTCATCTATCTCGATCCGCTGGGGTGCGAGGGTCATTTTCTGCGCCTTTGGGTTGTATTTGATGCCCTACGAATTGGCGGGCAGAATTGTTCCCGTAGAGAATTGAAATTTTTGGCATTACGTGACACTGCGACATCTATGAAACATGCAGAGACAGTAACGTTCGGTGGGTCCGGTTTGGATCGGGCCGCTCATGAACGC
>CALBVZ010000042.1 GCA_937969445.1 uncultured Octadecabacter sp.
TTTTCGGCGTAAATATCTGTCCAAAGCTCATCAAGGTGCGGCTCTGGGCTCTCTTTGGCGAACTCGGCGCTCTCGTTGACGATCGCTTTGATGTCTTTGTCGATCGCCTTGAGGTCTTCTTCTGTGGCGTGCTTGCCGGTCAGAAGTGTCGCCTTAACTTGTTCGATCGGATCACGCTCTTCGCGCATTTTCTGCACTTCATCACGTGAGCGGTACTTGGCTGGGTCAGACATAGAGTGACCGCGGTAACGGTATGTTTTTACTTCCAAAACATACGGTCCTTTGCCTGCACGACAATGCGCGACGGCCTTTTCGGATGCTTCTTTGACGGCCAGAACGTTCATACCATCGACCAACTCGCCCTTGATACCAAAGGCTTCGCCGCGTGTGTAAAGGTCAGGCGTGGATGTAGAACGCGCTTGGCTGGTGCCCATTGCGTATTGGTTGTTCTCAATCACGAAGATCACTGGCAGGTCCCAAAGGGCGGCCATGTTGAATGTCTCGTAGATTTGACCCTGGTTGGCCGCGCCATCACCAAAATAGGCGAAGGTTACGTTGTCGTTGCCCTTATACTTGTCAGAGAACGCAAGACCCGCACCGAGTGGCACCTGAGCGCCAACAATACCGTGGCCACCATAGAAATGCTTTTCAGCAGAAAACATGTGCATCGAACCGCCCTTACCAGCGGAATACCCGCCTTCACGGCCTGTCAGTTCTGCCATCACGCCCTTTGGGTCCATGCCGCAGGCCAACATATGGCCGTGGTCACGGTAGGATGTGATGCGCTTGTCGCCCTCTTTGGTTGCGGCCTCTAGGCCAACAACAACGGCTTCTTGGCCGATGTAAAGGTGACAAAAACCGCCGATGAGACCCATGCCATATAACTGGCCTGCCTTTTCCTCGAATCGACGGATGAGAAGCATTTCACGGTAATACCCGAGCAATTCCTCTGCAGAAACGTTTGGTTTCTTTGATGTTTTCTTAGCGGCCATGGGTCCTCCCTAGGGGTGGCGAAAATATAGTTTAGTATTAAACTATCTCTTACAGTGGTAAACATGAAAAATCGACTACGATATTGACGTTGGGGCAGATTTGGGGTGATTTCCCGACTTGCGTTGAGCGCATAGGAGAGGCAAGTTACTGAAATGAAGTGGAAAATCCGACAGGAACAGGAGGGTGACGAAGCGGTGATCGCTGACGTAACCCGTGTCGCATTCGCACCAAAGGCGTTTTCGGACGGTACTGAAAAGGCACTTCCCGCCAAATTGCGCGAAGCTGGGGCGCTGATTTTGTCTTTGGTTGCGGTGAACGGAAAGACAGTCATCGGACATGTCGCGCTTTCACCGGCAAAGGTGGGTAACGCGAAATGGCTTGCGGTTGGGCCGGTATCTGTTTTGCCAGACCATCAAGGCAAAGGCATCGGATCTGCGCTTGTGAACCATGCGGTGGCCGTGGCGCAGGCCTACGGACGCGGTGGTGTCGTGCTGCAAGGGGATCCGGCGTTTTACGGGCGTCTGGGGTTCGTGCAATCTGACGCGCTGACCCATCAGGGCAAACCGTCACGGCACCTGCAAGCCATCACATTTGATGGCGACGCAGAAGGGGATGTCGAATTTCATCCGGTGTTTAGCGAATAACGATCTCGTCTGCGCGCACCATGCCCAACATGTCGCGGGCCTGCTCATCCAGCAGGTCCAGATCAAGGTAGTTGTCAGACAGGCGGCGCGTCAGGTTTTCCATCCGTACAACTTCGGCCTGCAACACAGCCAGTTCAGCAGTAAGGGCGCGGTTCTCCGCTTCGATCTCGGCACGTTTGAACACGCCGTAGTCGCCCTGCACAGCTGCGAAGGTGAAATAGAGGCCAAGCATCAATGCGCCAGCGAAATATAGAAGCACACCCAAGGGCGCGCGTTTTGCTCTGTTCATGTGTCTGCCTCACGTTACGGTTTCTGACGAACCGCTTTGAGAGAGAATCGCACATCTGATTCGCAAAGGGAATCCCCTTTATGTGGGGGATTCACCAATAAATTTGCACATATACGGGTTTTCGTAGGAATTGAGCCAAAAGCGAACGCTAGGCGACGGACGCGGCGTAGATGCTGTCGATCGTGCGGGCGAGGGTGCTGTTGAAGGCGCTATCGGATTGCGGCGCCGTCAGACCTTCGGTCAAGGCGCGGCTAAAACTGGCGATGATAGACGGGTTTTGCGACAGGCGCTCGTTGGCTTCGTCGCGGGAATAGCCACCGGACAATGCTACAACTTTGAGGCACGCAGGGTGGTCCGCAACGGCCTTATATTGTCCAGCAACTTCGGGCAGGGACAGCTTCAACATGATTTGCTCGCCCTTGGGAAGCGTATCAAGGTGGCGCAACAGCGTGTCGCGCAGCATGTCTTCAGCTTCGGCTTTATCTGTGATCGTGATGTTGATCTCGGGCTCCAATATCGGCATCAACCCGTGGCTTTTTACCTGCGCGCCCAGTTCGAACTGTTGGGCGACAATGGCTTCAATGCCAGTGGCCGACGCAGCATTGATGACTGAGCGTTCTTTGGTGCCGAAAATGCCATGGGCAACGGCGCGTTCCAGCAAGTTGTCGAGGTTCGGGATCGGTTTCAGCAGTTGAACACCATCCGCTTCGTCTTCCAAGCCTTTGTCAATTTTCAGGAACGGAACAACGCCGTTGTCCTCCCAAAGCGCAGCAGCGGATGGTTTGCCACCAATCTTACGTTCCATCGTCATCTCAAACAGGATCGCGCCGATTACTTTTTCACCGGTAAAGCTGGGCGCATTCACGATGCGGGCCCGCATTTCGTGGATCAGGTCGAACATTTGATCGTCGTTGGAGTAAGCATCTTCAGAAACGCCGTAGGCTTTTAGCGCTTTAGGGGTCGAGCCACCGGATTGGTCCAATGCAGCGATGAAGCCTTGGCCGTTGCGGATCTTGTCCGTCATTGCGCCTTTTGCAGATGTCATGTCCAGCATTCCCTATACTCTTATGAAAGCGGGCTATTAGCCCATTTCCAATGGTCATAGGTCAGCTGCCAGAGAGCGGCAATTCTGGTTACGCTAACGGTTGCGCTAACATCTGGTATTCTAGTATCCTGATAGCGCAATCATAGGAAAATGCCTGAAAATTAGCCCCCAAGGGCTGCGACGCCGGGCAGAGTTTTGCCCTCCATCCATTCCAAGAAAGCACCGCCAGCCGTTGAGATGTAAGTGAAATCATCCGCTGCGTCAGCTTGGTTGAGTGCGGCGACCGTATCACCACCACCTGCAACGGTGATCAGTTTGCCCGCTTTGGTCAGATCAGCCGCAGCTTTGGCCGCTGCGAAGGTCGCGGTGTGGAAGGGTTCGATCTCAAACGCGCCGAGGGGGCCGTTCCAGATAACTGTCTTGGCCGTTTCAAACAGTGCTTTGATCTGGCCGACAGACTTGGGCCCTGCATCTAGGATCATCTTGTCAGCAGGGCAGACGTCAGCGGCGACAGTTTCATTGGCGGCACCGGCTTTGAATTCAGCGGCGACGACAACGTCGCTCGGCAACAGAAGGGTGCAACCTGCGGCTTCGGCCTTGGCCATGATATCACGTGCGGTGTCTGCAAGGTCGTGTTCGCACAAGGATATGCCGACATCGACGCCTTGCGCCGCAAGAAAGGTGTTCGCCATGCCGCCGCCAATAACAATCGCATCGACTTTGGAAATCAGATTGCCCAGCAGATCAAGCTTGGTGGACACCTTTGCCCCGCCAACAACCGCAACCACAGGGCGCTGCGGTGCACCGAGCGCCTTTTCCAACGCGCCCAATTCTTCGGCCATCAGGCGGCCCGCACAGTTCGGCAACAGCTTCGCAACACCCTCGGTCGAGGCGTGGGCACGGTGGGCTGCGGAAAACGCATCGTTGCAATAAATGTCACCCAAGGAGGCAAGGAAACCCGCCATCTTTGGATCATTGGCTTCTTCCATCGCAGAGAAACGCGTGTTTTCGATCAGGATCACAGAACCAGCAGGGGCGGCATCAATGGTTTCGCGATCAGGGCGTTCAATGAAGGTCACCGTGTGGCCCAAGACCTTTTCCAAAGTCGGCACGGTCACTTTCAGCGACATCTCTGGAACGTATTCACCTTTAGGGCGGCCAAAGTGGGCCAGCATCACGGGTTTGCCACCTGCAGCGAGGATATCGTTCACTGTCGGTTTGATCCGTTCAATGCGCGTGGCGTCTGTAACTTTGCCGTCTTCAACGGGAACGTTGATGTCCACCCGTGTCAGCACAACTTTGCCGTTTAGGTCCATATCGTCGAGTGTATTCCAGCCCATGATCGTCTCCTTATGTTGCGCTGTTCATGGGCAATCCCGCTTATGGCGTCAACCGCGTCTTGGAATCTCCGGTTTTGCGGACTAGATAACGCGCAACGTATTTAGTGAAGGAGCCGACAGATGGCTGATATCAAAGACCCTGAAAACACGATCCTGATGGAATTGACTGGTGGCACCGTGACCATCGAATTGCTGCCAGACGTTGCACCAAAGCACGTTGAGCGCATGAAAGAGCTTGTCCGCTCTGGTGCATATGACAACGTTGCATTCCACCGCGTGATTGACGGCTTCATGGCGCAAACAGGCGACGTGGCAAACGGCAACATGGAAAAAGATTTCAACATCGGCCGTGCTGGTACGGGTGGGTCTGACATGCCGGACGTACCTGCTGAATTTTCCAAGATCCCGCACGCTCGTGGATCTATCGGCGCTGCACGCTCCGCGAACCCGAACTCAGCCAACAGCCAGTTCTTCATCAACTTTTCCGACAACGACTTCCTGAACGGCCAGTACACTGTTTACGGTATGGTTTCTTCCGGCATGGAACATGTAGACGCGATCACCCGTGGTGAGCCGCCGATGAACCCAGATCGTATGATTTCCATGAAAGTGGCAGCAGATGCTTAAGTCAGCAGCAGTCATCGCGACTTTGTTCGCAGGTGCCGCTTCAGCCAATGGCATTGAGATTGTCATTGAGGGCGAAGCAAACGGGACGGTTGTCATCGATCTGTTCGAGGACATCGCACCAGCGCACGCTGAGCAAATCACAGCACTGGCAGCGTCTGAAGCCTATGACGGCGTGGTGTTCCACCGCGTGATCGACGGTTTCATGGCGCAAACGGGTGACGTGGAATTCGGCAAAGTTGGCATGGACATGCGCCGCGCCGGCACAGGTGGTTCCGAGCTGCCAGACATCCCGCTGGAAGCCACAACCGAACGTTCGTTCACACGCGGCATGGTTGGCATGGCCCGTTCGCAGAACCCAAATTCCGCCAACAGCCAGTTCTTTATCATGTTCCAGGACGGTGCGTTTCTTGACGGGCAATACACCATCATCGGTGAAGTTGTGTCCGGTATGGATGTCGTTGACGCGATTAAGCTTGGCGCTGGCGCAAACGGGGCCGTTGTCGGCGCACCTGACGTGATGACAGACGTGAATGTGGTTGAACTGCCGTAATACACGCAGCGATCACAA
>CALBVZ010000043.1 GCA_937969445.1 uncultured Octadecabacter sp.
ACGCAGGCCGCCAGTCCATGCAAAGATAGACGCGATAGAGTTGGTTGAGGTCGCTTCGCCCTTCTGGTGCTGGCGGTAGTGGCGCGTCACGGTGCCGTGCGCGGCCTCGGATTCAACGATCTTGCCATCCGGTGTCATCAACTGGGATGTCATCAGGCCCAGCGAGCCAAAGCCCTGCGCGACCGTGTCAGACTGCACATCGCCATCATAGTTCTTACAGGCCCAGACATAGCCGCCAGACCATTTCATTGCCGATGCAACCATGTCATCAATCAAACGGTGCTGGTATTCAAGACCGGCTTCGTCGAATTTGTCTTTGTATTCCGCGTCAAAGATGCGCTGGAACGTGAGCATGAACTGGCCGTCATACTGCTTCAAGATCGTGTTCTTGGTGGACAGATAAACTGGGAAGTTACGCTTCAACCCGTACTCAAAAGACGCACGTGCGAAGTCTTCGATGCTGGCATCAAGGTTATACATGCCCATATAGACACCGGACGACGGCGCATCAAAGACTTCTTCTTCGACAACAGTGCCGTCTTCGCCAACGAACTTCATGCTAAGCTTACCTGGCCCAGGGAATTTCATATCGGTTGCTTTGTATTGGTCACCGTAGGCGTGGCGGCCAATCACGATCGGCTGGGTCCAACCCGGAACAAGACGCGGAACGTTGGAACAGATGATTGGCTCGCGAAAGATCGTACCACCAAGGATGTTGCGGATTGTGCCGTTCGGCGACTTCCACATCTTTTTGAGGCCAAATTCCTCAACCCGTGCTTCATCAGGAGTAATGGTCGCACATTTGACGGCAACGCCGATTTCTTTTGTCTTTTCAGCGGCATCAATCGTGATCTGGTCGTCTGTCGCATCGCGGCTTTCCATGCCGAGATCGTAGTAGAGCAAGTCAATATCAAGGTAAGGGAGGATCAGCTTATCTTTGATGAAGGCCCAAATGATGCGGGTCATTTCATCGCCATCCATCTCAACGATTGGATTTGCTACTTTGATCTTATCCATCGGGGGATATCCTTTTGTGCATATGAATTAGCGACCAGATAGCGCATCTGGTGTGTCTTGGGAAGTGTGTATGCCGTTGTATACAGTATTGATAGAGTGTCTCGGCGTCAGTTAGCGCAGGTTGTTGAATATATCCTTAGCGCCTGCGGCGAGCGGGGGGCAAAATTTCTAGAAATTTTGCTGCCTTCGGCGAGGATATTTAGGAAACAAAAGCAAAAAGGGGTTAGGTGTTAGCGGAAAACCAAGCGTCTAGGTCAGGGACGAGTGCGGCCCAAAGGGCAGGGGCGCCGCGTTTGACTTTGTGCCCGACGCGGGCGTCGAGCTGGTCGCGCGTGACGTTGTAATCGCGCCAAGAGCCGCCACCGGATTCCAAGTTGCAGATCAAGGGCTGTGCGCGGTCTAGGGATTTCGCAAAGACCGCATCGACAGATGAGGCCGCTTCAAATTCGTCCCAAGTTGCGCGGAATGTGTCGCGCTGCACTGGGGGGAGCATGCCAAACAGCCGATCCGCGGCAGCTTGTTCTTCCAGTTCAACTGCGGCTGCATCGAAGTCTCCGTGGAGCGGGTTGTCTCCTGCGTCGATCTCAACGATGTCGTGCAAAAGCAGCATCATCAGCACCACATCCAATTGCGCGGGGGCGTGGCTGTGTTCATGGAGGGTCATGGCCCAAAGCATGATGTGCCAGCTGTGTTCACCCGAATTTTCGCGCCGTGATCCGTCACAAAGGGTGGTGCCGCGCAGCACGGATTTTAGTTGATCGGCCTCCATGACGAAGCGCAGCTGTGAGGCCAAGGGTTCAAGCGGTGCAAGGTGTCGTTTGTTTAACAAGTTTGACGCGTGTTGGTGGATCTCGGGCCAGTCATCATGCAGATCGCTGAAGCGGCCGGTTTCCAAGATACCGCGCAGGATGTCGTGTTCGTCTTGAGTTTGCGCCGGATTGGACAGCTCTTGAAACATGGGCGATGCTTTGTCGATCATGTTGGCGTAGCGTGCGTCGACGGTTTTACCTTCTTCGAATTCTTCCCACAAAAGACGGTAGTTGATGGCTTGATCTGCGGGGAGCAGGCCAAAGATGCGAGTTGCGGCGTCTGCTTCAAGACGGCGCACGTTGTCCATGTCGTGGTCAAGATGAATTGGGTGATCGCCGGCGTCAATTTCAACGATGTCGTGCACCAAGAGCATTTGGATGACGCGCGGAATATTTGCACCGCCTGAGTGATCCGCAAAGACCAGAGCCCAAAGGCAGACGTGCCATGAATGTTCTGCCGTGTTTTCAAACCGTGACCCATCTGACAGCACATTTGCGCGGGTGACAGATTTGAGCTTGTCGGTTTCGATCAGGAACGCGAGCTGGGCGGAAATGCGGTCTGCAGGTGTTGGGATGGTCATGCAAAGTCGTCCGGTTTTGCGAAGTCGGCAGTCATACGCACATGGGGCGGCAGGGTGTCGGGCTTGAGCAGCATGTTGGCGAAGAACGCGGGGTCGGGAAAGCCGTCCCAAGGGTAAAGACCGTGGATTGCGTTTGCGAAGGCTTCGATGATGGCAGGATCGGTTAGCTCAAATTCCGATAAATGTTTTTTTTCGAACGGTGCAAAGTGTGGGATCGCATCATAGCCTATAACAGGCCAATGGCTGTCAGTTAACTCGGTTTTCCTAACGCAAAAGACTGCCAAAATCTGCGTTTGGTTGATCGGCTTAAGGGCCGCGCCCGCTGCGGTTTGACTGTCCGTGACAAAGACCAACAACCGCTCGTATTGAACCCGTGCAATCTGGGCCAACGCATGGCGGCCATCGAGCAGGGGGATCAGGATATGATCTGCCTCTTGCATTTTACCCTTTGGGTCGAGCCTGCGCTTCGGCTTTCGCCGCCAGTTCCGCGATCTTGTTATCAAGGAACTTGCGCGCGCCTTGTTCGGCGAGGCGGATGCGGCATTCAGTTAAGAAAGCTTCTTCCAGCGTCTGGGATGCCGCGCCGACGATGTGACCGAGCTCGATGAACAGGCGGTCTTCGCCCGTGGCCTTCTGAATCTCAAGCACATCTTCGGCCAGTTTCGCAGCCAATTTGGTCAGGCTTTCAGACATTAGCGCGTGTTCTCTGTCAGGCGGCGTTTGACGTAGGACTGCACCGTTTCAATCATCGGATCCATGTGCGGATCTTCAAAGAAGTGGCCAGCACCCGGTGTTTCTTCGTGCGTGATGGTGATGCCCTTTTGCTCGTGCAGTTTGTTCACGAGGTTTACGGTATCCGCCGGTGGTGCCACGCGATCCGCCGCGCCGTTGATGATCAAACCGGAACTTGGGCAAGGCGCCAAGAAGGAGAAGTCATACATGTTGGCAGGGGGCGACACAGAGATGAAGCCTGTGATTTCCGGGCGGCGCATCAGCAGTTGCATGCCAATCCATGCCCCAAACGAAAAACCGGCAACCCAGCAGTGCTTGGAGTTGTTGTTCATCGACTGCAGGTAATCCAGAGCAGACGCCGCATCAGACAATTCACCGATGCCTTGATCATATTCACCCTGGGAGCGACCAACGCCACGGAAGTTGAAGCGCAAGACCGTAAAGCCCATCTGGTAGAAAGCGTAGTGCAGATTGTAGACGACCTTGTTGTTCATCGTTCCGCCAAATTGCGGGTGCGGATGCAAGACGATCGCGATTGGCGCGTCACGTTCTTTTTGTGGGTGGTAGCGGCCTTCTAGGCGGCCTTCGGGTCCGGGGAAGATGACTTCGGGCATGTTTGTCCGTTTCTCGTCTGCTGTTTTCTAGGGGGCTGTGCGAAATAGTTGACGAAAACGCTCAGTCACCTTAGAAAGATTCTAATTCTCGCGCGGGACCCGTTTGATCCTTTGCAGTTAGCTTGAGTTAATCGCAGCGTGGGTCCGCGTCAACGCATAAGCGCGAAACGAAATGGGGGAAGGTCTATGAAATTAAGTACAAAAGGCCGGTATGCGATGGTGGCGTTGACTGACATCGCCTTGCAACCCGAAGGGACACTTGTGAGCCTTGGGGAGCTGTCGAAGCGTCAGGACGTGTCTTTGCCGTATTTGGAGCAGCTATTTGTTAAGCTGCGACGCGCCGGGCTGGTCGACAGTGTGCGTGGGCCGGGGGGTGGATATAAGCTGGCGCGCGGGTCGTCCGACATTCGCGTCGTTGAGATTTTGGCTGCTGTAGACGAAACCGTGAGTGCCATGCATCAAGGGGCAGGCGCGTCGGGTGCATCTTCTGGAAGCCGCGCACAGTCTATGACCAATCGTTTGTGGGAAGGTTTGAGCGCGCATGTTTACGTATTTTTGCACCAAACGCGTTTGAGTGATGTTGTTCAGAACGAGTTGGCGCCTTGTCCGGCGGTTCCTTCGTTGTTTGAGGTTGTGGACGAATGATCTGGTTTGCGCCTGCGGCGGGCGGGGCCGCACCTTCGGTGCGAAGAAAGAAAGAAGGGGCGCTGCCCCCGTCCTGCGGACTCCCCCGGGATATTTGTGAAACAAAAGCAATGGAAAGAAGTGTGGTTTGAAGCGGGTCTATTTGGATCATAATGCGACGGCGCCTTTGCGGGCGGAAGCGCGGGCGGCGATGATTGAAGCTATGGATGTCGTTGGAAACCCGAGTTCCGTGCACGGGGAGGGACGCGCGGCGAAAGCTATGGTCGAACGCGCGCGTGCGCAGGTCGCGGCGGCTGTGGGCTGCAATCCGGCTGAGGTTGTATTCACCAGCGGTGCGACAGAGGCTGCGAGTGTATTGGGAAACCCGAAGACGGGTGTTGATGTGCTGGTTGATCAATCTTCCCATGATGCGCTTTGGGCGCAAAGTTCCATGTATCACTGGGAGATGAAGCCAAACGGACCGGGCCATACACTGGCGATGGGTTTGGCGAATTCCGAGACGGGTGTGATTACACGCTCGCCTGAAAAGGTGGATGGGCAATGGCCTGTTGGGAGGGCTGCCGCTGACTGGTTGTTGTTGGACATCACCCAGGCCGTGGGGCGCATTCCCTTTGCGTTTTCGTGGGCTGGGGCGGATATGGCGATCTTGACGGGTCATAAGTTTGGTGGGCCAAAGGGTGTCGGGGCGCTTATCATTCGCGACAACCTTGATACGGATCCTTTGTCTGTTGGGGGCGGCCAAGAGATGGGGCGGCGTTCTGGCACTGAAAACGTCATCGGGATTGCCGGTATGGGGGCCGCGATTGAGGCCGCTATGCGCGATCTTGAAAGTGGTGTTTGGGGCCAAGTCGAGAAACTTAGAAATATTCTAGAAACTGGGGTTGAGGCTGCGTCAAAGGAGACTATTTTAGTCGGGAAAGATGAGGCGCGGATTCCCAATACGTCGTGCTTGCTAACACCCGGCTGGAAGGGTGAAACGCAAGTTATGGCGATGGATTTGGCGGGTTTTGCTGTTTCTGCGGGGTCTGCCTGTAGCAGCGGTAAGGTCAAAGCCAGCCGTGTGCTGATGGCGATGGGATACAACGAGGCCGATGCGGCATGCGCGATACGCGTGTCGCTGGGGCCAGAGAACACTGAGGAAGACATCACGCGCTTTGTGGATGTCTGGACTGATAAATTATCGCGCCATAAGGCGCGTGGATAAAAAATGCAGCACCGCGCGCGGTCAGCTTGAAGTAGGGATGAAGCAAATGGACACGATAGATCGAGTAGACGTTAAAGACGGGGTTGATCAGGAGACCGTTGATGCGGTTCAGGCGCTGTCTGGCACGTACAAATACGGCTGGGACACGGACATCGAGATGGAATATGCGCCGCTCGGTCTGTCTGAAGACATCGTGCGTTTGATTTCTGCCAAGAACGACGAACCTGAATGGATGCTGGAATGGCGTCTGGCCGCGTATCAGCGTTGGCTGCAAATGGAAGAGCCTGAATGGGCGATGGTTGATTACCCGAAGATTGATTTTCAGGACCAGTATTACTATGCCCGTCCAAAGAGCATGGAAGTGAAGCCGAAGTCCTTGGATGAGGTCGACCCGAAGTTGTTGGCGACATACGACAAACTTGGCATTCCTCTGAAGGAACAGGCGATCTTGGCGGGTGTCGAGGGCGCTGAAGAGCTGACAGACGCGCCGCGCAAGGTTGCTGTGGATGCGGTGTTTGACTCTGTGTCTGTTGGGACGACATTCAAGGATGAGCTGGCTAAAGCGGGCGTTATCTTTTGCTCCATTTCTGAGGCGATCAAAGATCACCCTGAGCTGGTGAAGAAGTACCTTGGGTCCGTTGTTCCAGTGCAGGATAACTTCTATGCGACGCTGAACAGCGCTGTGTTTTCGGATGGCTCGTTTGTGTACATCCCCAAGGGCACCAAATGCCCGATGGAATTGTCCACGTATTTCCGCATTAACGCGGAAAACACAGGCCAGTTTGAACGCACGCTGATCATTTGTGACGAGGGCGCCTATGTGTCCTACCTTGAGGGCTGCACAGCCCCGAAACGCGATGTGGCGCAGCTGCACGCGGCGGTGGTTGAGATTGTGATCATGGACGACGCCGAGGTGAAGTATTCTACCGTTCAGAACTGGTTCCCCGGGGATGAAAACGGCAAGGGCGGCATATATAACTTTGTGACGAAACGTGCGGATTGCCGTGGGGATCGGTCCAAGGTGATGTGGACACAGGTTGAAACTGGGTCCGCTGTGACGTGGAAGTACCCGTCCTGCATCCTGCGCGGCGATGACAGCCAAGGGGAGTTCTATTCCATCGCGATCGCCAATAACATGCAGCAGGCTGACACGGGCACAAAGATGGTCCACCTGGGCAAGCGCACCAAGTCGCGTATCGTATCCAAGGGCATTTCAGCCGGTAAGGCGCAGAACACCTACCGTGGGCTGGTGTCTATGCACCCGAAAGCCAAAGACAGCCGCAACTACACCCAATGTGATAGTTTGCTGATTGGTGACAAATGTGGGGCGCATACGGTGCCTTATATCGAGGTGAAGAATAACTCATCCCGCGTGGAACACGAAGCGACGACGTCCAAGATTGACGACGATCAAATGTTCTACTGCCAATCGCGCGGCATGGACGAGGAAGAAGCGGTTGCGCTGATCGTGAATGGTTTTGCCAAGGAAGTGCTGCAAGCGTTGCCGATGGAATTTGCCATGGAAGCACAGGCGCTGGTTGCGATCTCTCTCGAAGGATCCGTCGGTTAATGAGCCGTTCGGCGCTTCATAGGCTTGGCTTCCTTAAGGACGCGTTGGACCCCGAGGATATGAAAATCCTCGATGTGGGGGCCAACCCTATCAATGTGCCTGACTATCAGCTGCTGATCGACAAGGAGCTGTGCCACGTTTGGGGGTTTGAGCCGAACCCAAAAGCCTTCGCCGAGTTGGAAAAAGCGCAAAATGACCGTGCGACATATTTTCCAAAGGCCATTGGACCTGAGGGGAAGGGAACGTTTTACGCACATGCCTACGCCGTACTTTCGTCGCTGTTTAAGATCGATAAAGCCAGCGCCGACTTTCTAGGGCGCGAGCGCTGGTACGAAAAGACCGTCACCGAAATGGAAATGGATCTCGTGACGCTGGATAGCCTCGCGGACTTGCCGCGTGTTGATCTGTTAAAGATGGACCTTCAGGGCGGCGAATTGTCGGTGATGCAAGGCGGTCGTGACAAGCTGGCCGAAGCGATGGTGGTCATCCCAGAAGTGCGTTTCCATCGGATGTATGAAAACGAACCGCTTTGGGCAGAGCTTGATCTTGAGCTGCGAGCGCAAAACTTCAAACTCCACAAATTCATCACGCAAAAGGCGTTGCCCGTTAAGAATTCGCAGTGGCGTAAGTTGGACCGCAAGTCCGTCGGTGCACAGCTCTTGGATGGTGATGCCGTTTATGTGCGCAACATCGAAGACATGGGCGTTATTTCCAGCCATCAGTTGAAGCAATTGGCAATCGCCGCGACCGTCGTGTTCGAAAGCTATGATTTAGCGCTTCATTGCATTGATGAATTGGCACGTCGTGGCGACATTCCTGAAAATACGGCCGCCCAGTTCGTTAACCATTTGCCCGACGAGGTTCTGAAATGAGCTTTGGTCCCAGAATGCGCGTTGGCCATTATGGCGTAATCCCAGGGGTCGTTGGAACCCAGATGCGGATTGAAGAAGGGGGGGAATTGTCGCAGTTTGACCACAAATGCCCTCGTGATGCCTATTGTGTGCCGCATTCCAGCCGCACCTTGAAATTAACCCTTTGTTTAGAATTCAAGGGGAGCGATCTAAATGGCAGTCAGTTCGACAACATTTGCGCAGCGCATGGACAAGATCAATTCAGGCAAGACCACATCGTGGACAGTGCCCGGACATGGCTTGGCTTCAGTCAGCGACGAGCGCAGCTTCCTTCGCAAGTCTTCAATCAAGACAGTAAAGAAATCCACGCAGAAAAAACGCAATCCACTGATGTATGTCGCGGCCTTGGCTGTGGGCGCGGTCAGCGTGATCGCAGCGCGTTGGATCGACTTCACCTATCTGGACACCGCGATGGCATTTGCCGCCGAGAAGGGCGTGGACGCCGCAGCATTGATCGGCAACGTTCCAACATCGCTGACTTTGGCCGTGATCATCAGCATCGTTGCAATGTTTATGCTGGGTCTGCGCTCCAGACAAACGGTTCCGCTCCAAATGGCCGGATTTATCGGCGCGGTCCTGTTCGAGGGCGATTTGGTTGCTTTGGCACCGGAAGTCTACGCACGTTTTTACCCGCAGAGCTGGATTGCCGACATGGTGGCCAGCGCAAGCCTGCTGACCTAACACCGAAATTCACAATTAAACAAATGCAGAGGGCCGCGGTTTCGCGAGTCCTCTCGAATGCTATGGGAACATGATAAAATGCTAGAAATCAAAAACTTGCACGTCAAACTTGAAGAAGAAGACAAGCAGATACTTAAGGGTGTGAACCTGACCGTTGAACCGGGCAAGGTACACGCGATCATGGGGCCAAACGGGTCCGGTAAGTCCACGCTGTCTTACGTGTTGTCCGGCAAGGGCGGCTACGAAGTCACCGAAGGTTCCGCCTCATTGGACGGCGATGAGTTGCTGGACATGGAAGCCGAAGAACGCGCCGCAGCTGGCCTGTTCCTTGCGTTCCAATACCCTGTCGAAATTCCAGGCGTTGGTAACATGACGTTCCTGCGCACCGCGGTGAACGCACAGCGCAAAGCACGCGGCGAAGAAGAAATGTCAGCCGGTGAATTCCTCAAAGTGATCCGCGCGAAGGCAAAGACACTTAAGATCGACGCAGAGATGCTAAAGCGTCCGGTCAACGTTGGGTTCTCTGGCGGCGAAAAGAAGCGCAATGAGATTTTGCAGATGGCCATGCTTGAGCCAAAGATGTGCATCTTGGACGAAACGGATTCCGGCCTTGATGTTGACGCCATGAAACTGGTGTCTGAAGGTGTAAACGCCCTTCGTGACGAAGGCCGTGGTTTCTTGGTTATTACGCATTATCAACGCCTTCTGGACCACATTAAGCCAGATGTCGTTCACATCATGGCCGATGGTCGTATCGTGAAGACTGGCGGACCTGAGCTTGCGCTTGAAGTCGAAAACAACGGTTACGCCGACATTCTGGCAGAGGTGGCTTAATGGCCCAGTCGAGTAAAATGCTGCAAATCAAGCAGGACGCGACCGAGGCGTTTCTTGCGGATCGCGATGCGCCGCAGGGTGCGACTTGGGCGAACGACGCCCGTGCCGATGCGCTTGGACGTTTGCGCGACATGGGCCTCCCTCATGGTCGTGACGAGTATTGGAAGTTCACCAAGCCCGACAGCTTGGTACAAGCCGATGCACCGAATGCGTCTGTGTTCCAGAACGATGAAGGTCCGCTTTGGGCCGATGTCGAA
>CALBVZ010000044.1 GCA_937969445.1 uncultured Octadecabacter sp.
AACAAGCGGATTGCGATGTTTTGCACAGGTGGCATTCGCTGCGAAAAATCGACGAACTACTTACTCGGGCAAGGGGTTGAGGACGTTTATCACCTGAAGGGCGGGATCCTGAAATACCTTGAAGAGGTCCCACAGGAAGAAAGCACTTGGGATGGATCGTGCTTTGTTTTTGATGCGCGTGTTTCGGTTGGGCACGGTTTGGAAGAAGGTCCGCATGAGCTGTGCTTTGCCTGTCGTCGCCCATTGATGCCAGATGACAAGGACCTTGCAGAGTATGAGCACGGGGTGTCCTGCCATCAATGCGCTGGGGAAACCAGCGACGCCGACAAAGACCGTTTCCGCGAACGTCAGAAGCAAATCGCGCTCGCGAAAGAGCGTGGTGAAATCCATGTGGGACCAGCTGCGGGCTAGGCTGCAATGCTTGCGCGACTCAGGGTAACGGGTGTTCAATAGTGTCCTTCATGTTTGGGAGGACTTGAAATGCCTAAATTCTTATTCGTTTACCACGGTGGCGGAATGCCAGAGACACCCGAAGAGGGTGCGAAAGCGATGGCTGCTTGGGCCGCGTGGTATGAAACGCTGGGGGCTGCAACGGTTGATGGTGGGGCACCTGTTGGCCAATCCCACACCGTAAGCGCAGATGGTCATGTCGAGAATGGCGGTGCTAACCCTGTTTCAGGATACACGGTGATTGAAGCGGCAGACTATGCTGCCGCCTGTGCCCACGCCAAAAACAATCCTATGGTTGTTGATGGCAGCGGGTCCGTTGAAGTGGCGCAGATGGTCGATTTGTAGATCACCGTCGACTTTAGAAGTCGAGGTGTTCCACATTCAGTGCGTTGTCTTGAATGAACTCGCGGCGCGGTTCTACGACGTCTCCCATCAGCTTGGTGAACAGATCGTCGGCTTCGGCCACGTCTTCGACTTTAACCTGCAGAAGCGTGCGGGCGTCTGGGTCCAATGTGGTTTCCCAAAGCTGGTCGGGGTTCATCTCGCCCAGACCTTTATAGCGCTGCAATGATAGGCCGCGTTCGCCTTCCTCGAGGATCGCCTTAAGCAGATCGAGAGGGCCGTAGATGTTTTGCACGCGGTCTTTGCGGATCAGCGTTGCGGGCGTGTTGTAGACCTCTTGCAGGTGCTGGGTGAAGGATCCTGTTTTGCGGGCCTCGCCGCCGCGCAACATTGGGCCGTCCAATGTGCGGACTTCTTCGACACCACGCAGGATGCGGGTTAGGCGCACGCCTTTGTCTTGGGTGATGCGACCTTGCCAGCCGCGTTCCCATTCATTGGCAATAAGGTCGAGACGGGTGGCCACGCGGTCTGCGACGCCTTGCAAGTCTGCCTCAACAGCGCCAGACACGAACGCGCCTGCGATAGCGGCTTGTTCAAGGATGTGACGTGGATAGTGGGTCGGGAATGCATCGAGCACGCGCTTCAGGCGGCCAGCTTCATCGACGACGCGACGCAGATCGGCACCGATGATTTCTTCGCCGTTGCCCTGCCGCAGCATCGCGCCTTCGACGCCTTGTTCGGTCAGATAGTCATCCATCGCGGCTTGGTCTTTAAGGTACACTTCGGACTTACCACGGCTGACTTTGTAGAGCGGTGGTTGCGCGATGTAGAGGTTACCGCGTTCGATCAGCTCCGGCATTTGACGGAAGAAGAACGTCAGCAGCAACGTGCGAATGTGCGCCCCGTCGACGTCCGCATCGGTCATGATGACCACTTTGTGGTAGCGCAGTTTTTCGATGTTGAATTCGTCGCGCCCGATACCTGTGCCAAGTGCCATGACGAGGTTACCGATTTCCTGAGAACCGAGCATCCGGTCAAAACGCGCGCGTTCGACGTTCAAGATTTTACCTTTCAGCGGCAGGATGGCCTGCGTTTGACGGTCACGGCCCGTTTGGGCAGAGCCACCAGCGGAGTCACCCTCCACCAAGAAGACTTCGGTTTTGGACGGGTCTTTTTCAGAGCAATCTTTGAGCTTCCCCGCGAGGAAGTTCACGTCCATCGCGGTCTTGCGGCGCGTCAGATCGCGGGCTTTACGGGCGGCTTCGCGGGCATGGGCTGCTTCAAGGATTTTGCTGACGACGACCTTGGCGATTTGCGGGTTCTCTTCGAACCATTCGGCCAGCTTTTCGTTCATCAGGGATTCCACCGCGGGGCGGACTTCGGATGAGACGAGCTTGTCTTTGGTCTGGGACGAGAATTTCGGATCCGGTACTTTGACGGACAACACGCAGGTCAGGCCTTCACGGGCGTCATCGCCTGTAAAGTTGATCTTTTCCTTTTTGGCGATGCCACTGGAGGCCGCGTAGCTGTTGATGGTGCGGGTCAGGGCGGCGCGGAAGCCAGCCATGTGCGTGCCGCCGTCGCGCTGTGGGATGTTGTTGGTGAAAGGAAGAACCATTTCGTTATAGCTGTCGTTCCACCACATCGCGACTTCGACGCCGATGTCGTCTTTTTCGCCGATCACGTAAATTGGTTCGGGCAGGATCGAGGTCTTGGAACGGTCGATGTATTTGACGAATTCTTTGACGCCACCTTCGTAAAACAGCTCAGTGCGGAGGTTTTCTGCGGGGCGCTCGTCTTCGACGATAATGCGGGCACCGGAGTTCAGGAACGCCAGTTCGCGTAGGCGTTTTTCGAGAGTCTCGAACGAGTATTCACGGTTGGAGAATGTTTCGAGCGACGCCATAAAACGCACTTCGGTACCTGTACGGTCGCCGCACTCTCCGACGACCTCAAGGTGTTTCACCGTATCACCGCGTTCGAACCGCGCGATGTGTTCTTTACCGTCGCGCCAGATGCGCAGTTCGAGCCAATCAGACAGCGCGTTCACAACGGACACGCCAACGCCGTGCAGACCGCCGGAAACCTTGTAGGAGTTACTGTCGAATTTACCGCCAGCATGAAGCTGGGTCATGATAACTTCGGCAGCAGAAACGCCTTCTTCTTCGTGAATACCGACAGGAATACCGCGGCCATTGTCGGACACAGAAACAGAGCCATCGTCGTGAATTTTGACGTTCACAGCGTCCGCATGTCCCGCCAAGGCTTCGTCGATGCCGTTGTCCACGACTTCATACACCATGTGGTGCAAACCGGAGCCATCATCGGTGTCACCGATGTACATGCCTGGACGCTTGCGAACCGCCTCTAAGCCTTTGAGAACCTTGATGGAATCAGCGCCGTATTCTTCCGGTGTATTCTGCTCGTCGGTCATTGCGGACCCTTTTTGTTAAGTTGGCCAATATATAGCGATTTGGCGCGGCAATGTCACGCATTTGGGGCATATTTTGTGGGTGAAACTGGGTCAGGCTTGTGAGGTCTGTGAAACACCATTTTCGTCCGCTACGTGGACGTATTGGGCAGCCTCATTCAGCTCTGCGAACAGTTCGGGACCGGTGCCTGTCATGAAGGCCTGCGCGCCCAGCGAGGTGATTTCAGAATAGAGCGCAGCGCGGCGCTCGGCATCAAGGTGGGCGGCAACTTCGTCGAGCAGAAGGATCGGAGGGGCGCCGAAATCTTGCGCAAGTGCACGCGCGTTGGCGAGGATCAGGGAGATGAGCAGCGCCTTTTGCTCTCCGGTAGAGCAATCCTTTGCGGGAACATCTTTGGCGGCAAAGATTGCGCCAAGGTCCGCGCGGTGCGGGCCAATAAGGGTACGCCCCGCTGCCATGTCGCGGGAACGGTTGCCTGCAAAGGCTGAAAGCAGCGCGTCTGGGTCTTCTGGGGCGTCGCACGCGGGGTCCGAGTGCGTGAGAGATAGGGTAGCCGTCGGGAAGGCTGTTTCGGCGGCATCCTGAGCGGTGGACAGCAGATCAAGCGCATGGGTTCGGTTGCGATGGATCTGTGCGCCAGATTCGGCCATCTGGCGTTCCAGTGCTGCGTACCAATGAGCATCGCGCACCATGTCCTTGAGGAGGCGGTTACGTTCGCGCATCGCCTTTTCGTAAGACAGGACCGCCTCCGCATGGAGCGGTTCAAACGATAGCGTGGCGCGGTCAAGGAAACGACGGCGGCCTTCGGCGCCTTCAATCCAAAGACGGTCCATCGCGGGAATGAGCCAGAGGACGCGCCCGATGCGGCCTAGTGCGACCTGTGCGGCGGCTTTACCATCGATCTTGGTTTGACGGGACGCGCCATTTTCAGACCACGCTTCGATTTCGTGGTTCTGGTTCAGGGATGTGAGATCAGCCGTGACTTTCCAGCCGAGCGCTTCTGGGCGGCGCGTCATGTCCTCGGAACTGGCGCGCCGCAGGCCGCGACCCGGAGAAAGAATCGATACAGCTTCAAGGATGTTGGTTTTGCCAGCCCCGTTCGGCCCGTAAATGGCGACTGGCCGTCCGTCGAGGTCCAGATTGGCACGCTTGTGCGAGCGAAAGTGGGAGAGGGAGAGGTGAGACAGAAAAAGGGCCGACATTACGCGCGGCCCTTTTTCAAATTCTCAGACGTGAAGCGCACCGAGTGCTTATACCCGCATCGGCATGACCACGTAGATCGCGCTGGTGTCATTGCCTTCGCGCATCAGGGTCGGGTCGCCGGATGAGTTGAACATGAATACTGCGTTCTCGCGATCCACTTGGGATGCAATTTCAAGGAGGTACTTGGCGTTGAAGCCGATTTCGAGACGCTCGTCGCCGTAAGCCACGGCGAGTTCTTCCTCAGCAGCGCCAGAGTCTGGTGCGTTGACAGAAAGGATCAAACGGTCTTCATCGAGCTGTAGCTTCACCGCGCGGGAGCGTTCCGAGGAAACGGTCGCAACACGATCAACGGCTTTGGCGAATTCAGCGGCGTCGACTTCCATTTTGCGGGTGTTCCCTTGCGGGATCACGCGGGTGTAGTCGGGGAAGGTGCCGTCGATGACTTTGGACGTCAGGGTGATGTCAGGTGTGGCGAAACGGATCTTGGTTTCTGATACGGACACGGCGATTTCCATGTCGTCCTCGTCGAGAAGCTTGCGCAACTCGCCAACGGTTTTGCGTGGAACGATGACGCCCGTCATGCCATCCGCGCCTTCGGGCAGATCAGCGTCGATGCGCGCCAAGCGGTGGCCGTCAGTTGCAACGCAACGCAATACTTTGCCGCCATCGGATTCGGATACGTGCATGTAGACACCGTTGAGGTAGTAGCGGGTTTCCTCGGTCGAGATCGCGAATTTGGATTTGTCGAACAACCGGCGCAGGACTGGCGCGGGGCACGCGAAGTTTGCCGCGTAGTCGGACGTTGCCATCACTGGAAAGTCTTCCTTGGGCAATGTCGCGAGTGAAAAGTTTGAACGGCCCGCTTCGATGGTCAAACGGCCTGATGCGCTGTCTTCTGTCAGCGTCACAAGCGCGCCGTCTGGAAGTTTGCGAACGATTTCGTTCAGCGTCACGGCGGAAACTGTCGTGGCCCCTGCCCGTTCAACAACGGCGGCGGCTTTGTCGACGACTTCGATGTCGAGGTCTGTCGCGCGGAATGTTGCCTCGGCACCCTCGGCTTCGATCAACACATTTGCGAGGATCGGGATCGTGTTGCGGCGCTCCACAACGGATTGAGCTTGTGCCACGGCTTTGAGCAGTGATGCGCGTTCGATGCTGAGTTTCATGGCCTGTCTCCGCTAGTGATGCCCGCAAGATGTCGGGACGCCAAAACTAGCGGATTTTAGCCCATCTACAAGAGTTTAATGTCTAGTCTTCCAGCGCGCGGCGCAGCATTTCCAGATCATCGGCGATCTGGCTGTCAGATTGACGCAATTCATCGATTTTGCGCACACCGTGCATGATTGTCGTGTGGTCGCGTTTGCCGAACTTGCGGCCGATTTCAGGCAAGCTGCGGCTGGTGAGCTGTTTGCACAGCCACATAGCGACCTGACGCGGACGGGCGAGCGTACGTGTGCGCTTGGGGCCGAGCATATCTGACAGACGAATGTCGTAGTGTTCGGAGACTTTGCGCTGGATTTCTTCGATTGTCAGCTTGCGGTCAGAGGCACGCAGAATATCGGAGAGGCAATCCTGCGCCATTTCAACGGACACGGTGCGACCCACAAGGGAGGCCAGCGCGTAGAGGCGGTTCAGCGCGCCTTCGAGAACGCGAACGTTGCTGGAAATGCGGTGCGCGAGGAATTCGAGAACGCCGGGTGCGATTTCGACGCCCGGGTAGACGTTCACGAACATCTCTTGCTTGGCGTGAAGGATGCCGAGGCGGAGTTCATAGTCTGTCGGGTGCAGATCAACCACGAGGCCGCACTGCAGACGGGATTTGATACGCTCTGACAGGTCGCGAATTTCGCCCGGTGCGCGGTCGGCGGAAATGATGATTTGTTTGCCGAGATCAACGAGTGCGTTGAACGTGTGGAAGAACTCTTCTTGAGTTGATTCTTTGCCTTCAAGGAACTGGATGTCATCAACCATCAGCACGTCAACTGAACGGAAGTGCTGTTTGAAGTCCATCATCTTGCGATCGCGCAGGGCGGAAATGAAGCGGTAGATGAACTGGTCAGCGGATACGTAAAGCACGTTGAGGTCAGGGCGTTTTTCGCCAAGCTCATGTGCGATGGCGTGCATCAAGTGGGTCTTACCCAGGCCAACGCCGCCATAAAGAAACAGCGGGTTGAACGTGGTTGGGCCACCTTCAGCGACGCGTTTTGCGGCAGCATGGGCGAGCTCGTTCGGCTTACCGACGACGAAGCTGTCGAATGTGAAACGCTGGTCAGGCTGTGCATCTGCTTGGGCATTCGCAGACTTGGCCTGAGCCGGTTTAGCGGCAGCTTGAACTGGGGTGTTGGCAGCACCTTCAACATCAAACGCCAAGCGCTGAACCGCCATACCATGACGGTTGAGGTGATAGATGATTTGATCGCCATAGGTCTTGCCGACGTAGTCACCAACAAACGGGCTGGGTGCGCCAAGACGTGCAACGCCTTCAGCAGCTGTCACGAGTGTGAGCGGTTCAATCCAACTCTTGTAGTTGCCTGCGCCAATGGCTGCACGCATGTCCGACTTCACCTTGTCCCACTGCACGTTCGTCATACTGTCCCCGTTGTCCAAATCTAAATTCACAAATGGCTGCCACCATCCTCTGCGCCCCACTTCGTTCCCCGCAATCCACAAGACTAGGCACCGCAAAATACGCTTGCGGAGGCTTGCCTTGCACTGATGCGTTGAGCCCACTGCATCAAGGGAACGTCCCTCGCCTACAGCCGGCACTGGAGAATGCGTGGTTGACCTGACGCGCTAAAAGGTTCCCACACCTTCACGTACCAAAATGTCAAAACATGGTCCGGTCCAAGACCGTTTTGCGCCTAATCTACTAAATGTAGAAACCGACGTATTCCATATTTTAAAGTCCCACGTTCCCCCAGGAACAAAATGAATCACTCAGCAAAACTAGCCGTGTGTGGTGTGCGATTTCAACAGCGTTGATGGTCTTGACAGGGCTAGGAATGAAACGAATCTGATCGTCCTTTGAATCTCAAGGAAAAGTCGCTGCTAGCGCTGACACAAATGAGACTGCAAAACAAAAGGCGGCCCGATTGGACCGCCTCAAGTTAAAAAATTTGCAGAATCGGTAAAGGCCGAAATTAAGCGATTGCTTTAACGCGCGCACTCAGGCGGGACATCTTACGTGCCGCTGTGTTCTTGTGGAAAACGCCTTTGGAAACGCCGCGCATCAATTCTGGCTGAAGAGCGCGAACTGCTGCTGTTGCTGCTTCTTTGTCACCGGATGCAATCGCTTCTTCTGCTTTGCGCAGGAATGTGCGGATACGGGAACGACGTGCTTTGTTTACTTGAAAACGTGCTTCGTTCTGACGCGCGCGTTTTTTAGCCTGTGGAGTATTTGCCATGTGTTCAGTCTCTTTCGGTTCGTGTGTTCAAAATTCTATAACGCACGTCAGCCGCCGGGTTCACTGAACCGGATTGATTCGAGCCATAGCGGGCTACACGCGCATTTCAGCGCTGCGTATAGGCCGAAGGCAATTGTATTGCAAACATCGATTTCTAGCGGTCGGTTTGAATCCCAAAGCCATAACGCGAAGTACCCTGAGGGTGAGACCTTCGACACGCTGCACTATGTGACGTCGGTTACTTGTCGCGGAATTGCGGTTCGCGCTTTTCGACATACGACGCCATGCCTTCAGCCTGGTCTTCAGTTGCGAACAAGGCTTGGAACATGCGGCGTTCGTAGTTGATGCCCTCAGCCAAGGTCGTTTCATAGGCACGGTTAACGGTGTCTTTGACGGCCATGGTCGCAAGCAGAGATTTTTCAGCGATCTTCTGCGCCGCGGCCAGCGCTTCATCTTTGAGCTTTTTGGGTGCAACAACGCGGCTGACGAGGCCAGATGACACGGCTTCTTCGGCGTTCATGAAACGACCCGTCATGTGCATATCCATTGATTTCGCTTTACCCACAAAACGGGTAAGACGCTGTGTACCGCCAATTCCTGCAATAACGCCGAGGTTGATTTCTGGCTGACCAAACTTTGCGGTGTCTGCCGCGATAATGAAGTCACACATCATTGCCAGCTCACATCCGCCGCCCAGCGCGTAGCCTGATACGGCAGCGATGATAGGTTTGCGAACGCGCAGAAAGCGGTCGGCTTCCGCGCCGAAAAAGTTATCGCGATACATATCGACAAAGGACTTGTCGGCCATTTCTTTTATGTCGGCGCCCGCTGCGAAAGCTTTTTCCGAACCCGTTAGAACAATGCAGCGCACTTTGTCAGACGCATCGGCCGCTTCAACTGCGTTCGCGAGTTCACCCAAAAGCTGGGAATTCAACGCATTAAGGGCATCCGGGCGATTAAGAGTGATAAGCGCGACGTCGTCCGCGATTTCGACAATGATGGTTTCATAGGCCATTTGGATTAGCTCCGCTTGTTCTTGAACGCTCAGGCTTATCAAAGCCACGCGCGCAATCAAGCTATCTTTGACACTTTGGACAGTAGAAAGTTGAGCGGCCAGATTGAGTGATGCGGGCGATTACGCCACCGCATTCGGGCGTTTGGCAGGGGTCGTTTTCACGGTCATAGGCCTGAAATCCATGTTGAAAATAGCCCAACTCGCCGCTCGCTTGGCGGTAATCCTTCAGGGATGACCCCCCTGCTGCGATTGCTTCGGAAAGAACGTCACGGATGATCGGCACCAGGGACGCAACGCGCTTTTTAGACAAGTCTTTTGCTTTGCGAGTCGGGTTGATGCGGGCGCGATATAGAACTTCGCAGACATAGATATTGCCGAGACCTGCCACGACATGCTGATCCAAGAGTGCAGTTTTAATGGGCGTATTGCGCGTTGAAAGGGTGTTGACGAGGTAAGTATCGTTGAAATCGTTGCTCAAAGGTTCGGGACCAATTGGTTTAATCAGCCAATGATCATCCAATTGGGCGGTGTCCCCAAGGTCCATCGCGCCAAAACGCCGTGCATCGTTAAAGGTGACGCGCGCACCGTTGCCCATATGAAAGACGACATGGTCGTGCTTGGCGGGTGCAGGATGGTCATGGTGGAATTGACCGAGCGGATCGCCAGACACTGTCATTCGGCCGGACATGCCAAGATGGATAATAAGGGTTTCGCCCGTGTCGAGATCGGCAAGGATGTATTTAGACCGCCGCCGCAACGCGGTGACCTTGGCGCCGGTCAACCGTGCGGCCATGTTTTCGGGAAAGGGCCAACGTAGGTCAGGACGGTTCACATCTGCACGCGTGATGACCTGCCCTTCCATGGAAGGGGCAAGGCCACGTCGGACGGTTTCGACTTCTGGTAATTCAGGCATCTGCACACACCGCGATGATTTGGCCATTTGTATCTGAAGGTTGGACGCTATATCTGCAGGGTAAGCTGCGCAAGGTGCCTTGATATGACTGACGAACAGACGACTCATTTCGGATTTGAAACGGTAGCTGAGGGCGACAAAGCGGGCCTTGTTCAAGGTGTGTTTTCCAGTGTTGCCAGTAAGTATGACGTCATGAACGACGCCATGAGCCTTGGTATCCACCGTATCTGGAAAGATGCGATGATGGATTGGCTCGCGCCGCGTGAAGGGCAAAAGCTGCTCGATGTTGCGGGGGGTACGGGTGACGTTTCTTTCCGGTTCTTGAAACGCGCCAAGGTAGGTCATGCCACTGTTTTGGACCTGACCGAGCCGATGTTGATCGAAGGGCGCAAGCGTGCTGAGGCTGCACAGCTCGATAACTCGCTCGACTGGGTTGTCGGGGACGCGATGGCGTTGCCGTTTGAGGACAACACGTTTGATGTTTACACGATCAGCTTTGGCATTCGGAACGTCACACGCCCGCAAGAAGCGCTGAACGAAGCGTGTCGTGTGCTGAAGCCAGGTGGCCGTTTGATGGTTCTGGAGTTCAACCGAATTCCAAATGACATGCTTCAGAAGATGTATGACGTCTATTCATTCAACGCGATTCCGGTGATGGGAAAAGTCATCACGGGTGACCGCGATAG
>CALBVZ010000045.1 GCA_937969445.1 uncultured Octadecabacter sp.
TGGCGGATTTTTCTTGTGCGTCACTCATGATGCAAACACCGGAAGCCACCAGTCATCGGCGCCCTGCAATTCATCGTGTAACGGTGCACCTTGGCACAAGGTGATCCGCGTCCAACGGTCTGATTTTGGGTCAAATTTCGCAGCGCCAAAGAACGAAAGTTTACAGCGCAACATGTCTATCGGCAGACAGGTCTCCGCGATTAAGTTGTCCCTTATTTCCGCAAATGGGGCACCATCCAACGATTGAACGCGGCGCATAGCGGCGCGGTGCTTTGGATGGATCGACAGGAACTCTGCAACAGTTCCACCTTCAGGCAAATCCTTTGCCAAACATGCGACTTGCCGCGCAATATCAAGCGGGCTTTCAAGCTCAGCCCCCTGTTCTTCATGGCGTAAGCCAAGGCGCGGCTCCGCCTTTGCCTCAGAGACATACCAAAACTGGTGACAGGCATCCGGCGCATCGTAATCGCAAAGTGCCCACGCCCAGTCCCGCGCTATCAATGCGCTCACTTCGGCGCAGGTCATGCCTGCATCCAAAGTCACACGACGTTCGGTCGCCATTCCGTCAACCAGATCATCCACCAAGTCGCCAAACGGTTCAATCATCAGCGCGGCGAGGCATTCTTGTGTATCCACTGAGAAATCTTTCGTCGATTGCCAAAGCTGTTCAAGCGGTTGGTGCGACGTCATCAAATCCGGCGTCATCATCGCCGCAACTTTGGGCCATTCGCTGCGCATTCGATCAATTCGCACCTGACCGATTGCATCAGGCACCTGCCATTCCGCCAAATGCTGTGCAGCGCGGACAACCAGTGAGTAAAGCGTATCAATTTGTTCCGTGCTCAATCCGTCGATTGCCCGCACACGGGCCAGTGCGGTTTCGCGTGCCGTAATCCACGCGTTCAAAAGCATCGGATGTGACACAAGGAACGGTGCCATTCCAAGGCCGGTAGAATTACCGATCCCTAGATGCCGTTTCAAATGTGGCGCAAGTTTCGCACCGCCCACATGTTCCACCAAGTCATGGGTGAACCCGCGGATCAGCCAAACCGCGAGCATTTCAGCTGCAAATGGCCCGCCCATTCCATCGCGTTTAGCAAAATCCGCACGGTCCGCGATGCCGAATTTACCGTTGCCGTAGACGGCGGTGGTGCGCATCAAGTAACCCGTGTCCCGCACTAGCGTTTCATCGGGTTGCTGGCCTGCACGTAGCCTTTCAACCGTATGGGCAAACAGGCGAACGGACTTATTTGCGCGGCTTAAAACCAGATCACGCGCCGTAAATCGCGCGGCTTCCTGTTTCGGGGCAGTTTCCACGATCCGCGCAATTTCACCCGCATCCGGCACCCCATCATAGAGCACATAGGCCGTATCCCATGCCGTTGCGATCACACGGTCAGTGCGTTGATCCGCAGGTAAATCCGTCGACACCGCGACAAGGGAATAGACATGGCCGCCGAAGGTCAAAGAATAGACCGCGTGCCCAAACCCGCCCGCGTCCATCTCCCAAACAGGGCGTGTGACGTTGGCGTTTTCAGCAGACAATCGGCGCAGCAGTACCCGCAGAAACGACAGTCTTGTCGGAAAAGACGCACCCATTCGACGCAGGCGCATCACCTCACTTGGTGGGCGCAGTGGCATCTGGGGTGGGCGTGGGTTGGTATCCAGCATGCAAACACACTGCCAGAGACCGTTCACCAGTCAATATCTAAATCCGACGACATGGCGTACGAAAACGCCCGCACAGCTTAGGAATTGTCGGGGCCAAAATTCTCATCGTAGAAGCGGAACCAGTTGTCGCCCATGACACCATCAACCTCAGATTCGGACATGCCAACGGCACCTAACCCATCGCGGATATTGCCAAAGTCGCGATTATCGCCGAACCAGCTTGGCATTGGTGGGAAGCCCGGCGCATCAGCTGAACCTTCGCCGTAATCGATGGCTTTAGACCATCGACCAACGCGCATCCATTCAACGATGCTGTCAGGCTGATCTTGGCACAGATCTGTTCCAATCCCGAGGTTTTCCGCCCCGTAGCGCGACGCCGCTTCAGCAACCATTTCACAAAAGCTTTCCAACGTGCAGTCGGACCCATCCTTCAAATGATGCGGATAAACAGAGAACCCCATCATGCCACCACGTGCGACAAGCGGTTTGAATACGTCATCATCAAAATTGCGCAACGCGGGATGCCACCAACTTGGATTCGCATGCGTGATCGCGATCGGTCGCGACGATGCGTCTATCGCTTCCAAGGTTGAGCGATCTCCAGAATGGCTCATATCGACGACAAGCCCGACGCGGTTCATCTCAGCGACCGCTTGTTTTCCAAAACGGGTAAGCCCCGTGTCGTCGGCCTCATAGCAGCCTGTCGCAAGCAGGGACTGGTTGTTATAGGTCAATTGCATAAAGCGGACACCCAGTTGGTGCACGATTTCAATCAGGCCGATGTCATCCTCAATCGGGCTAGGGTTCTGGAAACCGAAGAAAATCGCAGTGCGTCCTGTTGCACGGGCCGTCGCTACATCTGCCGCAACTGTCCCACGCATGATCAAATCAGGAAATTGTTCGAAACGACGGTTCCAAGCCTCAAGTTGCAGCACCATTTCACGAAAACTCTCGTGATAGGTGATCGTCACATGAACCGCATCAACGCCACCTTCTCGCATCTGGCGAAAGATCTTTTCAGACCAATTGGCGTATTGCAGATTATCAATTAAATATCCCATATGCGCACCCTGCCTCTCCTGCGCAGAAAATACCAGAAAATGTGATCGGCAGAAGCACGCTTAAAGGGGCTTTGCCGTTTCGTTGCGCTTCGGCCTCGGGTATGAAGGACAAAAGACGAGTGTAGAGCAGGTAACATGCGCAATTTGATCACAACATTGGCGCTGACAGCGTGCTTGGCCCCCAACGTCCTAGGGGCCCAAGAGGTGCGTTTGGATGCACCAAACGCCACCGATGATTTGCGCACGTCCCTATCCGCTGCATCGTTAAGCCTAGCTCTGTCGCGAGATGGGGCTGACGCACCGCAGGACTATATCGCTGCCGCACGCGCTGACTATCGCCGCCTTTTAACGGGTTTGTATTCCGAAGGATATTTCGGCGGTACGATTTCCATTCTAGTCGATGGGATCGAAGCGTCACAGATCGATCCACTTATACCGCGAAGTTCTGTGTCCACTGTTGTGCTTTCCGTATCTACGGGACCGCAATTTACGTTCGGACGTGCAGACATTGCACCCCTGGCAAGCGGCACACAACTGCCCGAGGCCTTTGGTGCCGGAAACGTCGCCCGCACTGCTGACATCAGCGATGCCGCCAGTGCCGCTGTCAGCGGTTGGCGCGATGTGGGGCATCCTTTGGCAAACGTCACAGGCCAAAGCATCACTGCACGCCATCCTGACGAGCAGCTCGATGTATCGGTGATCGTTGATCCCGGCCCCGAGCTGACGTTTGGGAATGTCACAGTCACCGGAAACGAGGCCGTGCGCACGGAACGGGTGCTTGCCATTGCTGGCCTGCCAGCTGGTACGTTTGACCCAGCGATGATCACACGCGCCGAAACGAACCTGCGCCGCACCGGTGCGTTCAGCTCTGCTGCGATTATCGAGGGAGATACCGCCGAAGGCGCCACGCTGCCGTTGACCCTGTCCGTGGTTGAGCAAACGCCGCGTCGCGTTGGGGCGGGGATTGAATATTCCACAGTTTCCGGTCTGACGCTGTCCGGTTTCTGGTTGCATCGAAACCTTTTGGGCGGGGCTGAACGGTTCCGCGTTGATGGAGAAATCACAGGGCTTACGGGCAGTACGGGCGGAATTGACTACGCGCTCGGGGCGACATTCCTGCGGCCCGCAACATTTCGCCAAGACACAGATTTCTACATCAACGCCTATGCTGAACAGTTGGATGAACCGTCGTTCTTCCAGCGTGATGCGCGCGTTGAAGCCGGCATTATTCGCCGTATCCACGATGATGTAACGCTTGAATTCGGCCTAGGTTACACGGTGGGTGAAATTTCAGATTCACTTGGTGATCGTACCTACAATCTCATCTACGCGCCGATTGAAGGAACCATTGATCGACGCGATGATGCACTCGACCCGAACAGCGGCTATTACGCGAACCTCCTCGTATCGCCATTTGTTGGGCTGAATGGAACCGACAGCGGGTTTCGGATTGTCGGTGATGGCCGCGTTTATCGCAGCTTTGGCGAGAACGACGGCGTGACGCTGGCCTTTCGCAGTCAGATTGGTTCGATCGTGGGTGCAGATGCCGCGAGCGTCCCTGCTAGTTATCTGTTCTTCTCCGGTGGCGGGGGTACGGTTCGGGGCCAGCCCTACCAGTCGCTTGCGGTTGATCTTGGCGGTGGCAACGAAATCGGCGGGACGTCCTTCATTGGTGCGCAGCTAGAAGCACGCATTGATGTCACCGACACCATCGGCGTCGTTGGTTTCATCGACACAGGGTTTATCGGCGCGGACGACATCCCATTTGAAAACGGTGATTGGCATTCAGGTGCGGGGCTGGGCCTACGCTACAACACGGGCATCGGTCCTATCCGTCTTGATCTTGCGACGCCGACTTCAGGTGATAGGGCTGGTGAGCGATTGGAAGTTTATATCGGTATCGGGCAGGCATTCTGATGCGGATCGTACTTGGCTTAGTATTGGTTGTTTGGGCAGGTTGCGCTTTTTCGCAAACCACTGAAGAAGACCGTGACTACATTACGAGCCTCATCGAAGACACCATTTCAAACGACGACATGATCGTCCGCTTGGACAACTTCAAGGGTGCGCTTAGTTCTGAGGCAACGGCGGATACTATTACGATTGCCGATCCTGACGGGGTTTGGCTGCGTCTTGATGGGCTGACGATTGCATGGAACCGATCCGCGCTTTTGTCGGGCCACGTTGAGGTTGATACCCTGAGTGCCGAGCGCATCGAATTGATCCGTATTCCTGCGTCAAATGACAGCACTGCTAACTTGTCAGACGCGCAAGCCACGCCTTTCAGCCTGCCTGAATTGCCCGTGTCCATCGACCTTGGCTCCGTGTCAGCGGATGCGATTGTACTGCCGGAAGCGTTACTAGGCGAACCAATCACAGCGCAGTTCGCAGGGTCACTGAAGCTGGGGAATGGTGCCGGAAATGCCGACTTCAACTTGACGCGAACCGACGGCAAGACAGGCAACATTTCCGTAGATGCATCCTTTGAAAACACGACACGTCAACTGACGCTGAACCTTTTGGCGCTTGAGGGCCAAAACGGAATCGCAGCGCGCCTGCTTAGCCTGCCTGACCGTCCCGCTGTTCGTCTAGAAATCGTGGGTGATGCGCCGCTTGAAAACTTTACGGGTGACATTGCGCTGGCAACAGACGGCGTGGATCGTGTGACCGGAACCGTCGCATTATCCCGTCCAACGGGTAGCGTGGACCAAGATTTCAACGTTGCGCTAAACGGCGATTTGCGCCCAATGCTGGCTGACCAATATGACCCTTTCTTTGGCCCCGAGACGGCACTGCGCGTCCAAGGAACCGCACCCAGTGCAGGCGGCGTGAACCTTTCCAATCTGATCATCTCTGCCGATCAGATCGTGTTGCGCGGTTCCGCCAGTATCGACGCGCAAGGCTGGCCTCAGACAATAGATCTGCGCGGGCGGCTTGGGTCTGGTGACACCACCCGCGTTTTGCTGCCTATCTCTGGCGACCCGATTGAGGTCAGCGGAATGTCACTGAATGTGCAATACGATGAGGCCGACGGTGATGCGTGGACGGGCACATTCGATATCACGTCCCTAACACGGACTGGCGTTTCTGTTGACGCGCTTGCGATTTCAGGCGGTGGTATCATTTCCCCAAGCACTGACGGATCGCGTGGTCGTTTTTCTGCGGACCTGAGCTACGGCGCACGTGGCCTCACACTTGATGATGCGGCCTTAAGCGAAGCGATTGGTACAGATATCGAGGGTACGCTGGATGTCGGGCGTTTGTCTGACGGCCCTTTTGTGGTGCGTGAACTCACCCTTGATGGCGCGGGAATTCAAGCGTTTGGGTTGGCCTACATAAACGGCCCCGACGATCGTTTTCAAACCCGTGCAGAGCTTTCTGTGACGGCGGATGACTTTAGCCGTTTCGCCGCGCTGATCGATGTAGATTTGTCCGGTAGCGGCGCGGTTGAGCTTTCAGGCACATCGCAGCCATTCGACGGTATTTTCGAAATGGACATCGCGGCGCAAACAAATGACCTCACGGTTGGCATGCCCCAAGTTGATCCGCTTTTGGCGGGTGAAGGAACGCTGGCTTTTCAAGTGGCGCGCGACACTGAGGGCACACGGTTAAGCGACATTCGCATTCGCAACGACGCGGTCGAGGCGTCTGGCGACGCTGAGATCACAGCGCAATCCGCAACAGCAAATTTCGTCGCACAGATTGCAGACCTGAACATCGTTACGCCTGAACTTTCGGGCCCTGCAACGCTGCGCGCTGATCTACAAACCGATGCTGAAGGCGTGATTGCGCTGGACGCAAACCTTGCTGCGCCACGCGCAAACGCATCAGCCATCGGCACGGCGTCGCCGCTTGAAGACGGATATGTTTTACAAACTGACGCGACCCTTTCGGTCGATAACCTTAGCGCCTATGGCAACATCATTGGGCAACGCATTGGCGGTGGCTTGTCGCTGGAAATGGACGGCAATTACACGACAACAACCGGGGTGCTGAACGCAGACGTTGCGGCCCGCACACAAGACCTTCGCGTTGGACCGACCACGCTTGATCCTGTTTTGGCCGGGCTGGGTCGCGTGTCGGCAAACGTCAGCCTTTCTGAGGCTCGTCGCCTGCGCGTTGACGCGCTTGATGTCGTGTTCCCAAACCTGACAGCAAACGGGGCGGTTGCGACGTCCGGCAGTGACACCACTGCCAGCCTATCTGTTCGGTTGCGCGATATCGCCCTTCTGGTTTCTGATTTCTCCGGCCCATTGGTCGCGGAGATTTCCGCAAACCAAGATGCAGCGGGCTGGAATGTAACCGGTGATGCAACTGGTCCTGTTGGCACTGCGGCACGTACAACAGGCCGTGTTTCCAACGATGGTCAGCTAGATTTGAGCGTCACAGGCTCCGCACCGCTTGCGCTGGCAAATGTTTACATCGACCCACGTCAAATCAACGGATTGGCACGGTTTGATCTAACCGTGAATGGTCCTGCCGCCCTGTCATCCGTGCGCGGCCCCGTCACAATCTCCGATACACGCCTTGCTGCACCGAACCTGCGCCAAGCGATTGAGGACCTGAACGGCACCATACTGCTTGCGGGTGGAACAGCGCGCCTAGATCTGTCTGCGGTTCATCCCGACGGCGGCACGCTAGCGCTATCCGGCCCTGTCGACCTTGAACCACCATTCCAAGCCAGCTTAAGCGCGCAACTCAACGACATCGTTTTGCGTGACCCTACCTTGTATCGAACAACAGCAAACGGGCAGGTAACCGTAAATGGCCCGCTTGCAGGTGGCGCTGAAATCGGCGGAACCATCGACATCGGAGCCACTGAGGTTCAGGTGCCGTCCACGGGCGTAAGCGCATTGGGCAGCTTGCCAGAGGTCACGCACCTTGGCCCACGACTGGACGTTCAACAAACCCTTGAACGTGCGGGCGTTCGCGCTGGGACGGCCACCGAGCAAGGAACCGTTTCTGGCCCCGACTTTCCGATCAACCTGCTTATCCGCGCCCCATCGCGCATCTTCGTACGCGGTCGCGGGTTGGACGCCGAACTTGGCGGCGAGTTGCGCCTGACAGGAAGCCTTAACAACCTCGTCCCGATTGGACGCTTTGACCTTGTTCGCGGGCGCCTCAGTATCTTGGGCCAGCGCTTTGATCTCGATGAAGGATACGCGCAGCTTCAGGGTGATTTTTCGCCCTACCTACGGTTAGTCGCAACAACCGAGGCAGCAACGGGCACCGTGGTCAGCATCATCGTTGAAGGCCCAGCCGACGACATTGACGTGACTTTTGAAAGCACGCCTGACTTACCGCAGGACGAGGTTCTGTCGCAGCTGTTGTTTGGTCGCGATCTGTCTTCCATCAGCCCACTGCAAGCCGTGCAACTGGCGTCTGCCGTGGCAACGCTGGCGGGTACTGGTGGCGCCAATGGCGGGATCGTGGGCAACCTGCGTGAAGGGCTCGATCTTGATGACTTGGACTTCGTGACAAACGACGACGGAACCGCGGCCGTGCGCGCAGGCAAGTATATCTCGGACAACGTTTATACGGATGTCACCGTCGGTTCGAACGGCACTTCAGAGATCAACATCAATATCGATATCGACCAGAACTTCACCGCACGCGGATCGGTTGCGTCTGATGGTGAAACCAGCGTCGGTATCTTCTTTGAACGGGACTATTAAACGCCGTTAGCTGGGGACATTCCGCGCAATCGTTCGGAACGGCGCCGTAACACTTCGATTGTGAACAACAGCAGAACCGACACTGCGATCAGGATCGTAGCAACGGCCAGAATGGTCGGGCTGGTCTGTTCGCGAAAGCCCGTGAACATTTGCCACGGCAACGCCTTTTGCCCGCTGACCCGACGAATAGCACCACCACGACTTCATCAAACGACGTGATGAAGGCGAACAATCCACCAGACACAACGCCTGGCTGGATGAACGGCATTTGCACCTTGAAGAACCTCGTCACAGGCTTCGCGCCCATATTGGCAGCCGCAAGCGTCAGCGATTGGTCAAACTCAACAAGCGTTTCCGTTACGGTGTTAATCACGAACGGAATGCCCAGCGCTGCGTGCGCCAGAACCACGCCCCAACACTGAGGTGCCCCCAGTTTTCTAGACGCTTGCCACTCTTTGCCAGTGAACTGCGATCCTTGATCGGAATGGATCATGACCTTTTGCTTTAGTTTGCGCCGCCAAACGGCACTAAACAATGCCTGCAAAGCAAGGTCAGTCGTCATGCGTGACAATACCCGCTCAGCTGGCCAGCCGCGCGACACGGTTCTCAGAACAAACCTCATCTTGATCCAGCAGATCATCGTTCAGCTTGCGATATCCGTAGATCTTGCCACTGTTCGTCCATGCCTGCTTGATCAGTTCGGTCTGACGCATATCTACCATTTGACGGTTTGACCGCAATTTGTGCGGACTCAAAGCCAATTGATCGTACCCCTAGATTTTCTCATTTGGCCAACGATATTGAAATCGGACCCGTCGAAATCACTATGTCCAGTTCAAGAACTTTGTCGATAATTTCGAGCGCTCAAGTCCCGCTTCCCACCCGTAATAATGGGCCAGCGTGCCCAACGAGTAACCGTAGCCGAACGTGCGGTACTGCAGCAAATCTTGCTCATCGAAGACATCGGCGCGACCTCGCTGCAACTCGCACCTAGAACCAACAGCAACATGCCGTATTCATAGGGCGCGGCGTTTGCTTCTTAGATCTTTAGGCCCGCGTCATCGACTTCGCCGACAAACATCGTGCGTTCGAGCGCGGTGTAACAGCCAGAAGTCATGGAGAATATATTGAGGCTGAGGATATCATTACGCTCAAGCTTGCCGGATGTGATTGGGTTATGTGCCCCGTCGATGTTGATGCCCGATTGAAACCAAACCTACGGCGGAACGGCTAGACCGCGTCTATCCCGGCCGACATCGTCACGTTCTAAGTTGCCGTAACGACGCACCCAAACGCGCAATACAGAATACTAGGCGGTGTTGTTCATCGTCGTGAACACACAGGCATCAACGCCCAAGTCCGCCATGCTGTTGCGCAGCTTGTTAACGCGGGTTTCATATTCGGCATCAGAAAACGGAGAACCTTACCCCTTGGTGAAACCGATAGTGCTGTGAGCGATCCATGAACGGACTCCTTTGCGCAACGCGACAAAGAAAAATCCCGACGTTCAGGATAATTGAAGGGCGCAATTTGACATGAAGCGATACCATCACTGGCTCTTACGAAAGGCGAAATTCTGAAACGCTGAGTCGGGCAAGAAAAATCCGGCCTCCCGTTAGAAAGGCCGGATCATTTCGGGTTATTGTCTTAAGGTCGACTATTCGACAGGCCAGCCGCCGATAGCGCGGACTTCGCAAAATTCGTCCAAGCCCCACTTGCCGCCTTCGCGTCCGTTTCCGGACTGCTTCATGCCCCCAAACGGAGAACCAGCGCCGCGGCCGATACCATTAATATCCACCATACCGGTGCGCATTTCGCGTGCGACACGGCGGCCTTTTTCGGCATCAGTTGTCTGAATGTAGTTGGTCAAACCGTAATCCGTGTCATTGGCAATCGCGATTGCCTCTTCTTCGGTGTCGAATGGCATCATGGACAAAACAGGGCCGAAGACCTCCTCGCGCATGATGTTCATGTCGTTGTTGCAGTCCGCAAAAACAGTGGGCTTCACAAAGAACCCACGGTTCAAACCCTCAGGGCGGCCTACGCCACCCGCAACAAGGTTCGCACCCTCATCAATGCCCTTTTGGATCAGGTCCTGCACTTTGTTGAACTGCATCTCTGACACAAGCGGTCCGATGTGTTTGCCCTCAGTTGCGGCAGGGTTGACGGTCGTGGCGTTCGCCGCTGCGACCGCTTGCTCAACAGCTTCGTCGTAACGAGAGCGTTCAACCAGCATGCGCGTCGGCGCGTTGCAGGACTGGCCCGTGTTATTGAAACAACGTGCAATGCCTTGTTGAACGGCCTTTGGATCGGCATCGGCAAACACAATGTTCGCGCCTTTGCCGCCCAGCTCAAGGCTGACGCGTTTAACGGTTGGAGCCGCTGCAATCGTGATCGCCTGCCCCGCGCGGGTGGACCCCGTGAAGCTAACCATGTCGACATCTTTATGAACGGACAGCTGGCTACCAACGCCAGGACCGTCGCCGTTCAGCATGTTATAAACGCCAGCAGGAACGCCTGCCTCATGCATGATTTCGCTAAACAATGTCGCGGACAGTGGGGATTGCTCGGACGGCTTTAGAACCATCGTACAGCCTGTTGCCAACGCAGGGATAACCTTCAACGTGATCTGGTTCATCGGCCAGTTCCACGG
>CALBVZ010000046.1 GCA_937969445.1 uncultured Octadecabacter sp.
ATCGCCTCTGCGTCCTCGATCGTCGCTTCAAACGTCCCAAGCGAGTAGTTGATCTTGTCCTTGGACTGCACCGTTATGTTACACGCGCGATCACATCCCATCGTGCAGGATACGCGGCGGGTTTTCACCGCCTCCGCATCAGCAGCGGCGGCTTCAACCATTTCGGCAAGCGCCTCACCGTCGGTTTTTCCCATGCCGGTGTCTTCCCAGCCGGTACGCTTACAGGTGTCGCAGATAGTGATCCAAGTTGTCATGGCGGCCTCTCAAATGATTGCCGCAAACTAAAATCGCAAACGGGCGCTCGCCGCAACCCGTCTCTATGCGCGCCCGTGCGGTGCCATAAAGTCAAGATCGGGGTTCACTGGAATAATCCGGTTCGGGTTAATCGTCTCATGGCTGTAATGATAATGGCGCACAATGTGCTCCATGTTCACGGTCTCGGCGACTCCCGCAATCTGATACAACTCGCGCGTAAAACCCCACAGGTTCGGGTAATCCGCGATGCGTTTGCGGTTGCATTTGAAGTGCAAATGATAGACCGGATCGAACCGCACCAACGTCGTCCAAAGCCGCCAATCCGCCTCCGTCAACGTGTCCCCCATCAGGTAGCGCCTTTGGGCCAGCCGCGCCTCCAACCACTCAAGCGATTCGAATAAAGGCACGACAGCCGCGTCATATGCGGCCTGCGTTGTGGCGAATCCGGACTTGTATACCCCGTTGTTCACTGTGTCATAAACGCGCGCATTCACCTCTTCGATGCCTTCACGCATGTCTTGGGGCCAGTAGTCATCCGTGTTTCCAGTGATCTCGTTGAAAGCTGAATTGAACATGCGGATGATCTCTGAGCTTTCATTGCTCACAATCGTTTCACGTTCTTTGTCCCATAGGATCGGAACAGTTACGCGCCCCGAAACCGTTGAATCCGCCTTCAAGTAAATGTCTCGTGCGAACGGCAGGCCATAAAGCGTATCACCCGTCGCACCGTGATCATCCGTCTCAAACGTCCAGCCATCCGACAACATATCTGGATGCACCGCGCTCACTGAAATATGCGCCTCCAGTCCCTTTAAAACTCTGAAAACCAACGCACGATGCGCCCAGGGGCAGGCGTAAGATACATATAAATGATAGCGCCCGGATGCCGCCGCGAACCCACCCTCACCAGATGGCCCCGCAGATCCATCCGCGGTGATCCAGTTGCGAAACGCGGCCGTGGTGCGTTTGAACGCACCGCCTGTGGACTTTGTGTCATACCAAACGTCATGCCATTGTCCGTCAATCAGCTGACCCATCGGTCTCTCCTTCATACTGTTGGACCGTTGCTAACGTTTGCGCAGAGAATCACCAACCGGCATCACAGCGCAGCAATGGTGCGCAATTGCACAGGTCGGTTTCGCGCTGCCTCACGCCGCATACCTCATTGCGGCGACGTCTTGCGCAGGGTACCAACATCCCCGACGACGCCCGAAAGGGTCAGAGAGGTTGTTGCGCCAAAGGTTGACCCAAAACGGGGACCCGCCGTGCAAATCGTCCGCTCCGCTTACGCGGCTCTCTGATCTATGGAGCCAATAGACGGAGACTGACATGCGCCTGCCCCTTGCTATTTTTATCGCCCTTACCGGGGCACCTGCGTTCGCACATATCGGTCACTTGGCTGATGTTGGCGGCCATGGCCATTGGATCGCCTTGGGCGGCATCGCAATCGCGGCAGGAATTGCCCTGCTTGGTGGGCGCAAAAAGAAAGACGCGGATCAAGTCGAAGATGACGCAGAAGATAGCGACGAAGAAGAGGTTCCAGCATGAACACGTCTCCGAAAACTGGTGTCATGATCTGCGGTCACGGCTCGCGGTCGCAATCCGCCGTTGATGAATTCGCGACCCTCGCGGACAAACTCCCAGCCTACTTGCCCGATGATTGGCAAACCGAATACGGCTACCTCGAATTTGCCAACCCCGTTATCCGTGATGGCCTCGACAAACTGCGCGAAGCAGGGTGCGAACGTATCCTCGCCGTCCCGGGCATGCTATTCGCCGCGATGCATTCGAAGAATGACATTCCAACGGTACTGAATACCTACGCCGCCAAACATGGCATCGAAATTTCCTACGGCCGCGAACTCGGCGTTGATCCTAAAATGATCGCCGCCGCCGCCGGTCGTATCCAAGAAGCAATCGCCGCAGCAGACGCAGACCACGGCGAAGTTGACCTCCACGACACCTGCCTCGTCGTTATCGGACGCGGTGCGTCTGACCCTGATGCCAACGGCAACGTCGCTAAAATCGCGCGCATGCTCCAAGAAGGCATTGGCTTTGGTTGGCTCGAAGTCGGCTACTCAGGCGTAACTTTCCCATTGGTCGAACCCTGCCTGACCCACGCGGCCAAGCTCGATTACAAACGCATCATCGTCGCGCCGTACTTCCTGTTCTCCGGCATCCTGATCGACCGCATCTATGGCTTTACCGATCAAGTCGCAGCCCAGAACCCAGACATCCAGTTCGTCAAAACAGACTACTTGGGCGATCACCCAAAGGTCCTCGAAACCTTTGCTGAACGCATCATTGAACAAACCAACGCGGCCCCGCCACCAAACTGCGGCGTCTGTGGCTACCGCGAACAGGTTCTGGCATTCGACAACGGCGAACATCGTCATATCAAACCCGAACAGCGCAACCACCCGGCATTCTCAGACACGCCCCCACCAACCTGTGTACTGTGCAAATACCGCACCCAAGTCCTTGGCTTTGAAACCGAAGTTGGCGCAATCCAAGAATCCCACCATCACCACGTCGAAGGCCAAGGCGCATCCGCCCCCGGTTCCAACGTGGCCGACTGCAAGCAATGCGACACCTTCTGCACCGGCATGTGCCGCCTGACGGCAACCCACGACCACCATCATCACCACGATCACGACCATGACCACCACCACGGCCACGATCATGATCATCACCACGCCGTCTACCCGCACGCAGACCACCCCCACGGCCCGGAATCCGCCCGCAAAGCCAAGGCCTAAACCCCTATTTGCTTTTGTTTTCTAAATATCCCCGCCGGAGGCTCCTCCGCTGACCAAAAGAACCGCCCGAAAGCCAAACATGCGCCCATACGAGACAAACCCTTCCGCGATCTACGCACAGTCCTTCGCGACCGTGCAGGCAGAGGCGCGTCTTGATCGGTTCCCGACAGCCTTGCACCCGATCATCACCCGCCTGATCCA
>CALBVZ010000047.1 GCA_937969445.1 uncultured Octadecabacter sp.
GGGCAACGCACCGATCCGGAATTCACGATGCCAACGCTTGGCTGACGGATAGTTCTCCAACACCAAAACTGATCCCGAAGCGGTCCGGCATTGTTGTCGGGCCGCTGTGCATTTAGTGATCGGGTTCAAACTCCGCTTATCTCAGGCCATTTCCGGCGTAGTGCCGCGCCCGTTGACCAAATTGTTGACTCGCATCATCTAACCGGTGGCGTAGATTCCCAGTCTTATAGCGCCTTCAGCGCACTGATTGACGGCGATAATAGGGGTACCTTATCGTTCGCGCTTCAGATACTTGGACCTGTCACGTTTTCGTGCCGCCCCAAGTGCTCGTTTAAGCCACTTTCCTTTCGAAAGCGACGGGGCTTTTCCAGCCCAACGCTGAGTGGCGGCGGCGTGGATTGTAGAAGCCGTTGATGTATTCAAAGATCGAAGCAATCGCCTCAAGGTCACTCGCCGCTGTCGGGTCCCATTCCGTGAAAACAAACTCGCGCGTTTCAGAGATTTCATCATCGCCGTTCGCGTCATAAAACAACACCCCATTGCCAGCCGCCGCCCATGCAATACGGTTTTCCAGCCCGTCATTGTTGGCATCAAGAAAGACATTGGATTGGGACAGCTCAATGATCTGAAGGCCATCACCGTCAAGGTCGAGGATGATAGGCTTTTTTGTACCCTTTGTTCCGCTTTTCTTGTCGTAAGACTTCTTCTCGTCGCTAGAGTTTTTCTTTCTACCGGATTTAGACCCTCCGCTAGTCTGTGAGTTCGTCCCAATAGAAGCGCCACCTCCAAAAAGGTTCTGCCAATACTCTAAATTCCAAGCAGCCTGTTCCTCTTGACTTACGAATGCACGGCCAGGCCCATTACTGGGTGCAAGCCCAAGAGCCGCTCTCAAATTGTTATAAGCATCCCATGCTGCGTCGTGCTCTACGTTGGTGCGCCCGAGTTGACCGAGAACTGGATTTCCGTCACTGTCAATCAGCAGGGCAGGAGTTGGAAGTCCATCCCCACCATATTTTCAGCTCTAAACCGTAGGTTAGGATTCGTGAAGAGGTCTGGAATAAGGGTAAATCCAGATTGCCTGTTCCCGAAGAACTCGTATTCACGTTCATAACCACTAATGGGATCCGTATACGAAATGACTAATTTCGAGAATCCATCAAAATATAAACTTCCGCCTTCAAATGAAGCATTAACCGGTCCATTTTCATAGCTGAGGTCACTTGTAACATGCCAACCGTCTTCATACGTGGTTCCATCGATGGTAATCACACCCTCATCGTTAGAAACGTCAATCCGGCTAATTTCAGTTATAACAAAAGAGTCTCCGAGCGCTGCCCTAATATTTAATCTGTCCCCGTCATCTTGGAACGCCTGAGATGACTCACTGCGGCTCAGACCTAAATCAACTGCAATATAGGTTCTCGAAATTGAAACAGAATTTCCATCATCTGCGACGATGTTCTGATACTCTCCAGCCCAAGTACCTTTAGCTGCGACGGTAATAGGGCCAAAAGGCGTGTCGACTGTCTCCGAGCGCCCATAGGAAATAAAAGCACCAGCATCTGACAATGTTCCAGCAGGTAAGGAAAACCCCACACCAGCACCTGCTGTAACGAGATTGAGATCCGTTGAAATTTTGCCGGATACGCTATCGCCAAAATTCCAGTTTGCTTGACCAGTCACCTCAATCAATTTGACGTCGAAATCAAGTTTTAATTCAACACCACGCCCATTGAGGCTCACTGCCCCCCAATCACCACTTCGAGAGAATTCGAAATCACCCATACGATCAACGCACCTCTTCGTTTGCAGCTAGACATTTATGAAGCACGTCATCCAAGTTTGGGTTGACTTCATTGCTAAATCGCAGGAAGAAAAAATTTGCCGATGAACAGCCTAAATCAACCCCCTCGGCTAATGCACTTACATTAAAGAATGCGAAATCAATTCGCCTTCCATCAGCGAATTCTCCTGAAAAATATTTAGAAAACCCAGGTTCGCCTGTCTCAATTGCGTTCCAGACATCCAATATAAACGGGGGAAATCCGGCCAAACCTTGTGGGGTTTCATCCTCGAAAAAGAATACAAGGGCATTAGCCTCATCATAGTGAACCCAATCATCACTAATTTCGTAGTTGGAATTTCCCTGTGCAGCTAGATCCAGCTCATTAAAGAAATTCTGAGGTGGATTATGGACCACAACAGACAGCAACTCTTCCGCACATACAGCTTGCACAGAGAAGTTAAGCGCAAATACAGCAAAAAAACACTTTAGATACGACATCATTAAACTACCTCTAAAAAGATCAAATTCCACCCTGCAATGCGCCATCTTCAGGATCAATAGTAGCACTTAAAATTGTGCCCGGGGCTCCGGTTAACTGAGATTAACAACCTCCACGTTAGTGACAGCACTGAAATTCACCAGCTTTTGCAATCTCGGTGCAATTTCCCAGCGCGGGCGTCCAATCATAATGCTATGGCAAGTCTCCGATGGACGGATAAAGAGTAGCTTGTCTCAATGCCCCGCGGCTAAGAAAGATCAAAATGCAACCCGAAGTGTGCATTTGTGGATGCTTCCCCGGATGCAGAATATTTTCACCGCTATGGAACCAGTGATCTGGCGCAATCATGTGTCAGGCCTCGTCATGCGGCTTTCACAAGCTGCGGGCCGGTATGGAATACGCAGGGTTGGAACCAAATCACCTCCAAGAGCTGGGTCGCTCGGTGCACATTTTCGGTTTTCCCTCTCCCGTGTATCGAGATCGCTGTTCCGTACGGTTACCGGAGATTGCGGCCAAGCGTAAGCTACATCCAACGCTAGTGAGCACGTGGAAACGGCAGGCAATTGAAGGCATGGCGAATGAAAGAACACAGAAAATTTACGTCAGCGTCGCCACTGACAACATACCCTTTGGCGAGCCTTTTTACGGCGGTGGTATCGAAATGGCGAAAAGTGGTTGGAGCGAAACGACCTCTTTGATGATGCTTGGCAGAGCTACACATGGATTCATAATTCTAATGGGCACGACACTGACGAATACGTTATGCGGATAATTGTCGACGAACAGGTTTTTTCTGGGAGGTTTACTGTAGGTGGCTTATGAACCTCTCTATGATTTTAACTGTTTTCCAGACCTACCGACGTCTCCGAAAATTCAAAACCGTTGCGGAGCACCTCAATGCTGATGGCCACCGCACCGCAAACGGTGTCGAACTCTCAGGCCAATCTGTTGCTCGGATTTTGCGTGACAAAACGCACTTAGACGACGGCCTCATCCCACAAGAACTCTGGGACGAGGTGCAGGCCATTCTCGCGGCGAGAGAGCGCGGCGGCAACGCCAAGCGTCGTGTCGCCCATCTTTGCTCCGGTCTGCTACGCTGCGGTTGCGGACAGGCCATGTACGTACCCACCAACAGCAAAAAATATGTATGCCAAAAATGCCGCAACAAGATCGCAAAAGACGACTTGGAAGCCATTGTTTATGAGAACCTACGGTTGTCAGGAAACAAACAAATCGTGGAAATGATCCAAAGTTGGAGGTCTCTCTCATTTGCACAGAAAAGAGAAATCGTAGAAAGCTCAGTTCAGAACATCATAGCCGAAGACAAAAAGGTAACGCTTTCCCTTTTTGCCTTCGGCTAGAACATAACAAAAGGGGTGCATTATGCTCTGCCATACCCAGAAGCCTTGTCGTTGATATATTGGAAGGCAGCGCAAGGTATTGTTTGGCAAAGAAAATATAGAACAACAAAAGGGGTGCTTGTTCCCCTGTTGTTATGGATTTTGTGTTCTCGCCTCACCCACAGTTGCATCAGTTCATATCAAAAGGAGAACTGATCATGACGATGAACACGGGTGAGAAAACCATATTCAATGTCAAAGAGGCCGCTGCGTATCTGGCTTTGGCGCAGTCGACGCTCAACAAATGGCGGTGCTATCAGCAAGAGGGGCCAGCCTACATCAAACTGGGAAAAGCAGTGCGGTATCGCAAGGAAGACCTTGATGCATACATCGCTCGCGCAACAGTTGGCGACGCAGCTTAGGAAGCTTTGCTTAATGCATAAGTCGCCCACTGCTCTATGAGAACTCGGCGGCGTTCCAAAATATCCGAGCGGGCGTACGCCCGCTCGGTATCGTCACCCACCTGATGGGCCAATGACGTTTCCGCCACCTCGCGCGCGGCCATATCGTTGTCAGCAACCCAGTCTCTGAAAGTGGACCGAAACCCATGTGCGGTGATTGACCCGTACCCCATGCGCTTGAACAGCGCTTTAAACACCATATCGGACAGCGGTTTTTCAGAATTCGCATTGGGAAAAAGTAGGGAATCTGAATGACCGCGCATGTTTTGCACAATGCGTTGGGCAGGAGCGGAAAGCGGTACACGATGATCCCGCTTCATTTTCATACGTGAGGCAGGGATGATCCAGTCATTCCCATCAATTTCTGACCATTGAGCGCCCCGCACTTCGCCAGATCGACCAACAGTTAAGATCAGGAACGCAAGAGTTTGGGCAGACATGCCAGTGCGCTCTGAGAGGTTTGACATGAAGTCTGGAAGCTCTTGCCATGGAAGGGCTGTGTGATGCTTGGGTTGAACATTTTGCTTGGGCAGGGCGGTCTTTACCCCATCGACAGGATTATCACCCACATAGAAGCCAGAAGCCTTGGCCCAATCGAAGACAGTTTTTAGGCGTTGCCGCACGCGTCGTGCAGTTTCTGGTTTCTCTGTCCATATGGGAGTGAGAACGTCTAGGATGTGCGCGGATGTTACATCCGAGATTTTCTTCTCACCGATCTTCGGTCCGGCAAATTCCTCCAAAGTAGAAAGCCACTGTTTGGCATGTTTCTTGTTTTTCCAAGTCGGCAAATTTGCTTCCCAGACAATCTGCGCGGACTCGCTGAACGTCGGTACTGATTGTTCACGTCGGCGTTCGGCCAAAGGATCAAGACCTGCTTTGACTTGCTTGAGAAGCTCTATTGCCTTTTCACGCGCCTCGGCCAGAGAGACGAAATTCAACGACCCTAAGCCAATATCGGTGCGTTTGTTTTGCACCGTCGTCCGCAACAACCACTGGCGCGAACCAGTGGTTCGAATGTGCAGATATAGACCTTTTCCGTCGGCATAACGACCCGGCTGGTCAAGTTGTTTGATTATGCGTGTGTTAAGTTTCAAAACCACAACCCTCGATTATGCCCCACAGGGATACTAAACTTTCTGCCCCACTATTTGCCCCACAATTGTTCTGAAATCAAGGGGTATCATGAGTATAGACAAGGTATGGCGGAATGTTTTATCTATCTAAAACATATGGTTGCTTTCCATTTTTGGCAATGGTGGGATATGGGGGTTCGACGGACTGAGCCTCCGCCATTTACCACAGTTCATCCAACATCATTGAATTTCGTTTCGACGATTAAGATGTTGTTTTTTATTCTATATCGCGTTGTCTGAGGTCTTGCAGGATTACGTTTTATTCACCTTTGCGAACTGATCTTGGTTTTGGCCTGACCGATAAAAACTTTTTGAATCAAATTCGCGAACGCGCCTTTGAATAACGTCGCATGGCTGAAACGGGACTGAACTCGCATTACAACGCACAACGCGAAGTTCCGACCTTTGAAGGTATTTCCAAGCGGGTTCTTTTTGACCTCTGGCCGGTATGGAAAAATCCCAAACACGGTCAGCAATGGTTAAATATCTTGCGCGACTTTGCTGTCCCTGAGATCTGACGGTTATGGCTGATAAGAACTTGATGGCCGCTTGGCGACGAAAGCCAAAGAAACCTGCTCAAACGTGGACGTGTTGGGTGATGAACATACAAGGCCCGGGAGCAAACCAGACAAGACATATTCGACGACATCGAAATGTCTTATTCCCCAAAACGCCACCATGTCAGAAATGATATGCTGTCACCCGTCGAATTCGAAAACAGATCGTGCAAAGTGAACCAAGAAGGAGCCTAGGTAACTTGGGGCTATTCACTCCGTAACTTTCGTGGCTACTCGGCGTCGGCCAACCCTGTCCACAGATCGGCATAAGCCCTGAGCGCGTCCAGAGGTAAAGCTGTCTCAAATTGGTTGAGCTCAGGCGGATACTCATCACCGCCAAGCAACATGGCTGCGCCGATGCTCGTACCCGTCACAGCGGAGTTCGTGAAAACAGGGCGTGCAGTGACGGCATGCAGCATTGCGAGGTACTCGGGGTTTCTAGCGAAAGGCCCTTCCACGATTGTGGGGCCGGCACCTCTGACGAGATTCAGGCAGGTGCCAGTCATCAAGGCTAGGTAGAACGAAAGCGCGGCCGACCGTTGGCCCGTTCCGACCGCAGGTTCACCGCCGCGCCATTGCATTTTCCGCCCCTGAAACGGGCCTGAACCAGCTTCGACTGATGGCAATAGCATGCACGGCCCATCCAGAACCGCCGCTACGTCTTGTTCGGTTGGTTCAACCCGTTGACCCTGCTGAATTAATTCAAATTCACGTCCACCCATGAAACGCGCGCTGGCCACCGCTTGTTCGTAAGCGTTGACGTTGACCAGAGTATCGCGTGCCGGATCGAGTGTGGCTGCGCCACTCGTTTTCATCGACATGACGATCACCCAGGTCCCTGTTGAGACCACCGAGACTGGCCCGTCCTGGGACACAACGTGCGGATATAGCGAGGCGTTAGAGTCGTGGATGCCGACGCACACTGGCGTATCGGGCGCAAGGCCGGTGGCCTTCGCTATCTCGGGCAAAATCGGCCCCAAGATGTCGCTGGGGCGGCGCACAGGTGCGACTTTATCGTGAATGCCAAGCTCCAGCGGTAGATCGGAGAACGTCCCCTTATTTGGGTTCCACAAATCTGTATGGCACCCGATTGAGGTGATGTCCGTGGCGGTTACCCCTGTCAGGCGGTGCCCCCAATACTGTGGGTAGGTTACGATTTGTGCGGTGCGGTCCTTGAGAGCCGGATCGGTTGCGAAGAGCCAGTGCAATTGGGCACCAATGTTGAGACCACCCGCAAGTTTTGGCGACCCAGTTTGGGCGAAATCGGGCTTGATTGCATCGTATGCGTCTACGATCGAGGTCGGATAGGTGTGCTCGTAATCTAGGATGGGCGCAGCTAATGTGCCCGTAGAATCCAGCAACGCGGCGCATGCTCCATGGGTGGTCACTGAAATCGCATCAACACGGTGCTCTCGATGGAACTGCGCTAATGCATCCAAAAGGAACGCCCAATGCCCATCGACATCATAATGTGGATAAGGAGGAGCCGGTTGCACGATGTTTGGTCGCGTGACGACGGCCATTTCCGTCAGGCTCGACAGATCGACCAGCGCAAGCTTTGCGTTGGTCTTTCCGATATCAATGACAGCTACGTGGCGTGGCGTGGTCATGGCAGATGAAACAGCGGTGTGAGGGCCACGGCAACAGGGGAGTTGTCTGTGTTGGTTTCCATGATATCGCCCATATAGGCCCACCATTTCTGCATCACAGGATGATCCGGTAGGGCGTCCATTTTGTGATCCGCCGTGCGGGTCAGCACCCCGATAAGATGGCCCGTTTCCTCGTCCAGATGAATCGAATAATCGCTAACGCCAGCATCATGCAACAGATCGACAAGCTCGGGCCAGATCATATCATGGCGACGTTTATATTCATCGGCCATCCCATCGTTCAGACGCATGCGAAAGACATAACGTTCGCTCATGACTTGCGCCGTGCGGCAACCATTGCCCAAAGGCGGGGCAGGGCGATCACCCCGATCAACAGCAGGCCGATAAAGATCGACATCACGATGCCGGGCACGTTCAAAAGACCGAGCCCGAAAGTCACCAAGCCCATCACGAAGGCTGCGATGACGACACCGGGGATCGTGCCGGACCCGCCAAGGATATTGACGCCACCCAGAACAACCATCGTCACCACCTCAAGCTCCATTCCCGTTGCAATACTGGGCCGTGTTGAACCCAGACGGGACGTCAGGCACACCGCAGCGATACCGGACATCAGGCCAGTCAACAGGAACAGGATGAACTTAACGCGGTCCACGCGGATACCGCTAAACAATGCCGCCGTTGGGTTGTTGCCGATGGCATAGACGGCGCGGCCGAAATTGGTCTTGTGCAAGAGCACTCCATAGATGATCGCGATGATGACAAAGAACAGCATCTCGACTGTGAATACCCAGTAGATATAGCCCTGTCCGAACCAGGAGAAGCTGGACGGATACCCGCGGAATGCATCATCGCCAAGGATGATGAAACTGATGCCGCGAAACAGACTCATGGTGCCAATGGTGACCACGATGGATGGCAGCCCAAGTACTGTAACGAAGAACCCGTTAAAGGCTCCACAGAGCACACCGACCGTCAAACCGATAATGACAAGTTCGGATGTTCCCGCCCCGTACTGCAAGGCCAAACCCATTGCGGTACTGGCAAGCGCAATGATGGACGCGACAGACAAGTCGATTTCACCCGAGATGATAAGAAGCGCCATAGCGAAGGCGATCATCGCCTTTTCTGTGAAGTTGAATGTCGCGTCGCTTAAGTTCCACGCACTGAGGAAGTAAGGCGAGGCAAAGCTGTTAATCACAAAAATCGCGATAGCAACGGCCAGCAGCAAGGCTTCCCAGCTTTTGAAAATACGTGCCGCACGGCTGTTCAGGCGATCGGGGACGTGGCGTGTTTGGGTTACGTCGCTCATTGGGTGGCCTCTGCTTCTTTTAGGATAATGCGGCCTTTATTGCGGCCAGCACGGGCGTTGAACGCCACAGCGATTAGAATTGCACTGCCTGAGATCGCGAGCTGCCAGAAGGGCGAGATGTTCACGACCGGAAGCGCGTTCTTAACAACACCAAGGAAAATAGCGCCCAGAACCGCACCACCAACAGACCCGATGCCACCTGCAATCGAAATACCACCGATCACACAGGCTGCGACAACCTCAAGCTCGAACCCGCCCGCGATATCGACATAGGCCACCGCAAAACGCGACACCCAAAGATATCCTGTCAGGCCAGCCAACGCGCCGGACACAACGAAGGCCCAGAATTGCGTTTTGCCAACGTCGATGCCGGTGTAGACAGCCGCATGTGGGTTGCCACCCACCGCGAAGATAGAACGCCCAAACTGTGTGCGCGCCATCATAATCCCAAACAGGACAATTGTGATGATCGCGGCCCATGACAACACGGGCAGACCTAGCAGAACCATGCGCGGGAAGTCGGTGAAGGCGGGCGACATTTCGTGGGAATTCACCCATTTTCCGTCAGAAATCAAAAAGATTATGCCGCGAAAGATGGTCATCGTGCCGAGTGTGACAACGATTGGCGGGATCGCCAATTTCCAGACCAGTACGCCGTTGATCGCGCCCATGATTGCCCCCAGAAGAACGGCAATCGCGATGATCACAGGGATCGGCAGGCCGGGCATCGCGACATTGATCATTGCTACGGCCATACCCGTAAGCGCGAGGTTCGCGGCGACCGACAAATCAATACAACGGGTCAGGATCACGACCATTTGCCCAAGTGCGAGGATGATCAGCGGGGCTGTATCATTGAACACATTGGCCAAATTTGAAGGTGCGACAAAGTCTGCGAAGCGAGATGAAATCAGAAGGAGGAGGACCAAAATGGCCCCCCCTAAGATCGTCTCGCGCACTGGGATAAGGCGGGTCATGCTGCGGCCTCTTCGGTTGGAGATGTAATCCCTGCTGCGTGGCGCACGAGGGTTTCAGGGGACAGTTCGTCCTTCGCCAGTTCGGCGGCGATTCGACCGTCTCGCATGACGATCACACGATCCGACATGCCGATGATTTCGGGGATTTCAGAGCTAACCATGACAACAGACAGGCCCTGCGCGGCCAGTTCGGACATGAATTCATGCACCGCCGCCTTGGATCCGATGTCGATCCCCTTGGTGGGTTCGTCCAAGATGATCACCTGAGGCTGTGTTGCCAGCCATTTGGCGATGACGACTTTTTGCTGATTGCCGCCTGACAGATTACCGACGTCTTGATCGAGTGATGCTGCCCTAAGATCCAAACGCTGCGAATACTCACGCGCCAATTTGAATTCTTCAGCGAGCTTCAGGAATCCTTTGTAGGATGTCTTGCTCAAGGACGGCAAAGTTATGTTTTGAAAAATAGGTAAACCAATGACCGCACCTTGTTTACCGCGATCCTCGGGGACATAGACGATCCCGTTGGAAACAGCATCCGCTGGCGACCGGATCACCTTGATGTCGCCATTGATCCTACATACGCCTTTTGAAGGTTTCGTGATCCCGAAAAGGGCTTGCATGAATTCGGATCGGCCAGCTCCGACAAGGCCGTAGAAGCCAAGAATTTCGCCCTTGTTGAGGCTAAAACTGATGTCGGCGAATTCTGTCGGGTGTTCATATCCCACGACTTTCAGCACTTCGTCACCAATCTCATGGTCGCTTTGCGGGAAAATCTGATCGACGGATCGCCCGACCATCATTGTAACAAGATCGCCTTCAGAAATTTCATCGATCCTGCCATCACCAACAAAGGCACCATCGCGAAACACTGTATAGCGGTCAGCGATGCGGAAGATTTCGTCGAACTTATGGCTGATAAACAGGATCGCCTTGCCCTGTGATTTCAAAGTCTCGACCAGCTCGTATAGCTCTTCAATTTCTTTGTGGGACAGGGCCGCGGTCGGCTCGTCCATGATCACCACGCGTGCGTCGACGGACAAGGCGCGGGCAATGGCCACAAGGTGTTTGTTGGCAATGCCAAGGTCGCGCAATTGGGTGTGTGAACTGAAAGGCGCGCCGATGTCGGCCAGCAGCTTGGCCGCGTTGCGGTGCATTTGTGCGGTATCAATCAGGCCGAGCCGCGTGCGCGGGGCATGGCCAATATAAATGTTCTCTGCCACGGAAAGCTCATCAAACAGAACGGTCTCTTGGTGGATGGCCGTAATGCCCGCTTTTGCAGCGTCATTCGGGGAGGCAAAGGAAATAGGGTTGCCGTCAATGCGGATCGTGCCGCCGTTCGGCTGGTAAATGCCTGTCAGGATCTTAACTGTCGTGGATTTACCGGCGCCGTTCTCTCCGACGAGGGCGGTCACTTGTCCTGGATAAAGATCCAGTTTGACCTCATCCAGGGCCTTAACCCCGGGGAATGTCTTCGTGATCATGTCCATTGAGACCATAGGGGACACGTCAGGCGAAATATGGGGCGCGGGGCGAGTCGACATCCGAACACTCTCTTAGGATTAGGGATTGTGGGGTAGTTCGGCCCGATGCACGAATTGCGCCGGACCGAACAAGGGAGAAGCTTTAGAAGATCGACTTGAACTGGTCGATATTGCTTGCGTCGTAGACAAACGGATCTGCCATTGCGCCTTCGCTGTTTTCGTCCAACGTCAGGCTGCCCATACGACCCATTGGGATCTCTGCACCTGCAGTGGCTTCGACACCGTTTTGGCTCAGCTCATAGGCCAGCATTGTGGCGGAGTAGCCCAGATCAATCGGGTTCCAGATCGCAAAGGACTGGGAAGCGCCGGATTCAATAGCACCCGCCATTTCGGATGGAAGACCAAGACCAGTGACGTTCACTTCGCCAACTTTGCCTGCATCCACGACAGCCTGTGCTGCGGCCACGATACCAACGGATGTTGGCGCGATGATCGCGTCAAGATCTGGGTAGGACTGCATCAGACCAGTGGCTTCGCGGTAAGATTTGTCCGCAAGGTCATCACCGTAAACCGTCGCAACAACGTCGATACCAGGATAGTCGCCCATGACGCCCATCATTTCCTCGATCCAGATGTTCTGGTTCGTGGATGTGGTTGTTGCAGAAAGAAGCGCTACTTCACCGCCATCTGGCAGGTGATCGGCAGCCAACTTAATGATCATGTTACCGATCAGCGGGTTGGAAGATGGGTTCAGGTGCAACTGGCGGCCTTCAGGTGCCACGCCGGAATCCCAGCTGATAACCGTGATTCCACGATCCATAGCGCGCTGCAAAGCAGGAACCAAAGCGTCTGTGTCGTTGGCGGAAATCGCAATCGCGTCGACCTGTTGAGCGATCAGCGCGTTGATGACTTCGATCTGACCTTCAGCTGTAGTGTCGGTTGGACCAGTATAGATGATCTCAACGTCGCCAAGCTCGGCAGCGGCTTCTTCAGCACCTTCAGCGGCAGCTTCAAAGAACCCGATGCCCAATGCCTTAACGACGATCGCGATGCGAACATCATCTTCAGCGAATGCTGGCGTCGCGACCATCGCGGTAGCCATTGCAGCGGATGCTGCTAGTTTCTTAAGTACACTCATGGTTTCCTCCCTGGAGTGGTTGTTGTTAGGCTGGCAATGTTGCCATCCCCTCTTTCTGCGCAGCACCGGATGGCACTGCGATCAGTTTCACATCAGCCGATTCCAACATGGCCGCGATGCGGTCATCAATCTTGTCGTCGGTGATGATTGTGTCAATTCGCTCAAGTGGGCACAGCACAAGGCTGGAGCGGTTTTCAAATTTTGAACTGTCGACCAGCACGATAAGTTCCTCGGCCTGGCCAATCAATTTCTGTTCGGCCTGGATCAAAAGCGGATCGGCCTCCATCAGGCCCAGCGGGCCGATGCCCTGCGCACCCATGAACATGCGTTTGGCATAGAAATTGCGGGTCACGTCATTGTCGAACGGCGACAGGACGATGTTTTGTTCACGGTAGATAACGCCGCCCGACAGCATCACAGTGTTCTGTGAATTCTTCAGCAGGTGTTCGGCAATCGGGAAGGAGTTGGTAAAGACTTGCATGCGGCGCGAGGCAAGCGGGTGCACCATCTGGAATGTTGTGGTGCCACCGTTAATGATGATCGGCTCTCCGTCTTCGCACAAATCAACAGCGGCGGCTGCAATCGCCTGCTTTTCGGTGCTGTTCAGTGCTTCGTTGACTGAGAACGGCCGCCCAGCAAGCCCGACAAACGGTTTGGTCGTCAGGGCTTCGGCTCCACCGCGAACGCGGCGCAACTGCTTTCGTTCATCAAGCGTGTTGATGTCGCGGCGCACAGTGGCTTCAGATGCGCCAGTCAACGTGCACAGATCGATCACAGTCACAAGTGACCGATCCTGAACTGCGGATAGTATGACTCTATGGCGATCATTTTCGTGCATCGTGCGTCCTTCTGTTGAACCTTAGGTGAGGCGAGTCGCGACAGATTGTCAATCACTAATTGTCATAAACAATCATGCTGCACTGCAGAATGATTGTTTATGATTGAAACTGATTGACTTGCTCCAGCCCTAGCGTCACGTTGGGGCCGAATAATTCGCTTAACCCGCCGTCCACGGAGACACACATGACTTCTTCCAAAACTAGCCAACGTCTTGAAAATAAATGGGATGCTGCCCACGCCAGCAAGATGAGCGAGCCTGAAAAGCTGCTTTATCGCTCCAATCTTCTGGGCTCGGACAAGAGAATCACAAATTATGGCGGCGGTAATACGTCGGCGAAAGTCATGCAGGATGATCCGTTGACGGGTTCTGAGGCTGAAGTTCTGTGGGTTAAAGGATCAGGCGGCGACGTTGGCTCTATTAAGATGGACGGGTTTTCGACGCTTTATATGGATAAGCTGAATGCGTTGCGCGGGATTTACCGCGGCGTTGAATTCGAAGACGAGATGGTAGGCTACCTGCCGCATTGTACATTCAACCTGAACCCCCGCGCCGCGTCGATTGATACGCCGCTGCACGCCTATGTTCCTGCCAAACACGTAGATCACATGCACCCTGACGCGATCATCGCAATTGCGGCGGCCAAAGACAGCAAGGCCCTTACGCAGCAGATTTTCGGTGACAGCATTGGCTGGCTGCCTTGGAAAAAGCCGGGCTACGAATTGGGCCTTTGGCTTTCTGAGTTCTGTGAAAAGAATCCGGATGCAAAAGGTGTCGTCCTTGAAAGCCACGGGCTGTTCACATGGGCGGACGATGCAAAAGACTGCTACGAACTGACGCTTGAGGTTATCCAGACGGCGATGGATTGGTTCGCCAAGGAAACCGCTGGCAAGGATGCATTCGGTGGCGCAATTCACAGCAGCCTTGATGCAGATGCACGCCGCGCCACGGCCGCACGTCTGATGCCTGCCATTCGCGGCTATGTCTCTGGCCAGCAGCATATGGTTGGCCATTTCACCGACAGTGACGCTGTGCTGGAATTCGTAAACGCCAAGGATATGGAGCGTCTGGCCGCCCTCGGCACGTCCTGCCCCGACCACTTCCTGCGCACCAAAATTTGCCCGCTGGTTGTTGATTTTGACCCTGCCAAGCCTGACGTAGACGCCACGATTGCCGGGCTGGATGAGGCCATCGCGGAATACCGCGTCGGTTACCAAGCCTATTATGATCGCTGCAAACGGGATGACAGCCCAGCAATCCGCGACCCCAACGCGGTTGTTTATCTGATCCCCGGCGTTGGCATGATCACATTCGCCAAAGACAAGGCAACAGCGCGTATCTCCGGTGAATTCTACGTCAACGCGATCAACGTGATGCGCGGTGCGGATGCGGTTTCCGAATATCAGGGCCTGCCCGAACAAGAAGCCTTTGATATCGAATACTGGCTGCTTGAAGAGGCCAAGCTGCAGCGTATGCCAGCGCCGAAATCCATGGCCGGTCGTGTGGCCTTGGTCACGGGCGGCGCAGGCGGCATCGGCGCAGCCACAGCAGAACGGTATCTGCGCGAAGGCGCCTGTGTGATGCTGGCCGATATCGACGACGCGGCCCTTGCGGAAACGCTGGACGGCCTAAGCGGCAAATATTCCGCTGACGTCGTGCGCACCGTCAACATGAACGTCACTAACGAAGATGCAGTTGCTGCTGCCTACGATGAAATCGCCGCCGAATTTGGCGGGATCGATATCCTCGTGTCCAACGCAGGCATCGCCAGCTCTGCCCCGATCGAGGAAACAAGCCTTGATCTGTGGAACAAGAACATGTCGATCCTGTCGACCGGCTATTTCCTTGTCAGCCGCGAAGCGTTCAAACTGTTCAAGGTTCAGGACATGGGCGGTTCGGTTGTCTTTGTTGCGTCCAAGAATGGCCTTGCCGCCTCTCCGAATGCATCGGCCTATTGCACCGCTAAGGCTTCCGAAATCCACCTTGCGCGTTGTCTGGCACTTGAAGGTGCGCCCATGGGTGTGCGTGTGAATGTCGTGAACCCGGATGCGGTGCTGAAGGGTTCTAAAATCTGGCAGGGCGAATGGCTCGATCAGCGTGCGGGCACCTATGGCACCGACAAAGACGGGCTGGAACAGATGTATCGCGACCGTTCCATGCTGAAACGGTCCGTTCTGCCCGAAGACATCGCAGAAGCGGCCTATTTCCTTGCCTCCGATCTGTCGGCCAAATCGACAGGCAACATCATCAACGTCGACGCCGGCAACAAAGAGGCGTTCACGCGCTAAGCGCGTGAAGGAGGACACAACATGAGCTATGATAGCGCAAAAGCCGTCTTCGCCGACTGGGGCGTAGACACCGAAGCCGCCCTCAGCCGGTTGGCGGATATCCCGATCTCAATGCATTGCTGGCAGGGGGATGATGTCGTTGGGTTTGAGGCCAAAACCGGCAGTTCCGGTGGCGGCATTCAGGCCACGGGCAACCACCCGGGCCGCGCCCGCACCCCGGATGAGCTGCGCGCCGATCTGGAGTTTTCCTACGGCATGATCCCGGGAAACCATCGGCTAAACCTGCATGCTTTCTACCTTGATACCGATCAGAACCCTGATCGGGACGAGATCGAATTCAGCCATTTTGCGCCTTGGGTGGATTGGGCAAAGGATCAGGGCCTTGGCCTTGATTTCAACCCCACGTTCTTTGCCCACGAAAAGGCGGACGACAACCTGACGCTGAGCCATCCTGATCAGGGCATCCGTGATTTCTGGATCGAACATGGCAAACGGTCACGTGATATTGCAGCCCAAATGGGGGCCGCACTTGGCACGCCGGCTGTGAACAACATCTGGGTGCCCGATGGCTACAAAGACACGCCGGTTGACCGCATGGCGCCGCGCCAACGTCTGGAAAATTCGCTGAATGCGATGATGTCCAAACCGCAGGACAAGGCGCAGATGCTGGATGCTGTCGAAAGCAAATTGTTCGGCATCGGCGTTGAAGCCTGCACCGTGGGCAGCCACGAATTCTACATGGGCTATGCGATCCGCAAGGGTACGTTGCTGTGCCTTGATATGGGGCATTTCCACCCGACAGAAAACGTCGCCGACAAGCTCAGCTCGGTTGCTTTGTCTGTTGATGAGATCCTGCTGCACGTCAGCCGCCCCATGCGCTGGGATAGTGACCACGTTATTCTGCTGGATGATGCGATCATGCAAATGGCACAGGAACTGGTCAGCGCCGATCTGCTTGGCCGCACCCACATCGGGCTTGATTTCTTTGACGCCACGATCAGCCGCACCGCGGCTTGGGTGATTGGCACGCGCAACATGCAAAAGGCACTGTTGCGGGCGCTTCTGGCGCCATGGGATGGGTTGAAGTCTGCTGAAAACAGCCTCGACTATACGTCCCGCCTTGTTGTCACCGAAGAGGTCAAAGACTTGCCTTACGCTGCTGTTTGGGCCGAATTCTGTGATCGGATGGGTGTTGCGAATGGCCAGAGCCTTGTCTCGGACCTTAGCCGATATCAGGAAAGCGTCTCTGGCCGCGGATAGATGCGCGACAGTTCAACGCAAGTTCCAAATTGAACTGTAGAAGTTCCCAAGTCAAAGAGCCCAAACGCGCTTTAATCGGAGGCGTGTTTGGGCTCTATTGGTAAGTCTATGGCCACATGACGTCGGTGTTAGAGGTGGCCTTGGAATGCGGAATAGATTCCGAACGCTCCAACAACAATGAGGCTCAGTGCCCAGGCCAGATCAAGGTTAAACCAGCTTTTCGAGATGAATTTTAGCCCGAACCAAGTATAAACAAACACTGCTATCAACGCGCCTGCGCAGGTCATCGCGAGGGTATGGGTCGCAGCAACTAGGAATGCTGTCATCACGTTGTTAGACATCAAGGCTTGAGCGGCCGCATGGCCCGTTTCGGACACGCCGTCGCCAGGCACCAAAAGCCCGCAAATTCCAAGGTAAATCGGCGCGAGCATCAACCCGGCACCATGCGCCGTTGCAGCCAAAAACGACCAAAGCCCTAGTTTGGTTGGATGTATGCGGGCCAGAATTTTTGGGTGCCTGCGGTTAATCAGAAGATAGGCGCCCATTGCGATCACCAGAACACCGGCACCGAGGCGAATTTCACGTTCATTTTCGACCAAAAAATACATCATCGAAAATGGGAGCAATATGACGACCATCGCCAGAAAATGCCCTGCTGCAAGCATCGCAAGCGCCTTGGCCATTGCAGATTTCTTGCGCTCGAAAAGAGCGGCTGAAACAGCCAAAGGCCACCCCATACCGGGATTAACGCCGTGATATACGCCAGAAAAAATGACGGCCCACCATAGGGCCGTCAATGTCATATCATCCATGTGCTATGCTGACGGATAGCAGAAGCTGTCAGTCGAACAATCGCCGCCTTCCAGACGGATCTGGTGCGCGCGGACATTCTCTGGGAAGTTGATGTAGAAATCGGGATCAAGTTCAAAGCTGCCATCCTCTCCGACGTTCGCCATCACCATCTGCCCGCCTTCCTGGTTCGGGTAGAACTGGTTGTCCCATGAGGAATAGAGCGAGTTTGTCCAATAAACACGTTTCCCGTCGCGGCTGATCTCGACCATCTGCGGGCCGTAGATAAACTCTTTGCCGTTGGGGTGTTTGTGTTCTGTGCCGATCCCGCCCAGCTGCACCTTACCGTTCAGGACAGGGTTCATTGGGTCGGATACATCATACTGATGCATCTCGCCGAGGCCCCAGCAAGCAACGTAGAGGTATTTGTCATCAAGGCTCAGGTCGATGTCGGTGACCAGCGGCGGCACGGCGCCAAAGCCTTTCAGCAAATCAGGCAGGTTTTCGGGATCTTCGGGGCGCGGATCAATGGTGATCGTCTTTTTCGACTGCCAAACACCGTCATCGTCACGCCACCAGGTAAAGATCGCGCCTTGCAAGTTGCTTGTATCCACCACGACACCACAGAACCCATAGGATTTGGTCGGATCGTGGGCCGGGCGAATTTCCAACGCCATCTGATAGTTTTCGCCAAAGTCCATTGTCTGGATGTTCTTGCGCGCCCGCAGATCCCAGAAGTGGATGCTGTGGCCATATTTGTTGGACAGCAGATCCTCGGGAACGATACCGTTTTCATACTGCGGCGGCAGGCCCCATTCAGAGCTAACCATGTAATCCTGCGGCAGGTTCCACCAGAAATCGTAGTGTTTGTCTTGCTTACCACGGTCCATTTCGTAACGGCCGATGATTTCAAAAGTCTCGCAATCCATTATGAAGATGCCAGGAGGGCCGTCGGTCCCGTCTGGGCCACCGCCGCCCAAAGTCGATACATAAATCCCTTCAGGGCCACAGTGGATCGTGTGCGGGCGCGAATACCCTGTCTTCTCAAACAGCTCTTCGGGTTCGATAATTTTATGTATCTTGGCTTTGAGTGGTTCCTTCACATCAAAGATGAAAATACGACTTGAGCGGATGCCGGGAACGATCAGATATCGCCGTTCCAGAAATGCATGCCCTGACAGCGGCGACAAAGATGATGAGCACGCATTCCAACCAAAGTGGTGAAATTCGTCGCCTGTAGTTTCGGTCATGACGGTATGGACGATTTCGCCATATGTCTCTGACCCTTGGCGTAGATCGATGACGGCAATCCCGTCATGCTGGTCAGCGTCTTTGCCAAGCATCACCGTAAAGGCAAAGTTTTCAGGCGGCGCTTCCATAGCAAGTTTGGGCGACGCGTGAAACGTTGGATCTGGTTTCATCGGCTTGTTCATTGGTCTTCCTCCCTAGAATTATCCCCACCTCCATGGGGCTCGAAACAAACGTAATCGTGGTTTCCTCAAACCTCGGCTACGTTGCATAGCTGAATGGCGCCGCTGATTTTTGTGGCAAGCTGGGTCAGCTGGCGGCCAATGTTGTGTCTATATTCGGTGCCGAATCGGCGAACGGGGCCAACAGCGCCAACGCTGAAAGTGGCCCCGATATTTCCAATCGTAACGGGGGCCGCGACGCTAGAAATACCGATGTCGATTTCTTGGTCGCAATCAGCGAACCCCTGACGGCGAACGATGTCAAATTCCGCAAGCAAGTCCTGGCGCGTGGTTTTTGTATGCTCTGTATAGGCCAGCAAACTGCCTTCAATGATGGTGTCCTGAAACTCGGCCTCGGCAAATGCGGCAATAGCCTTGGAGCATGAACAGGCATGCAATGGACGCTCGCCGATGCCCGGATGGATGAACGCGCGCGCGGGGTCGTCAGGGGTTTCGACATGAATAATCTCAACCTTACTATCGCGGAACCGCGCCAGAAATACGGTCTCATTGAACACGGACGCGGCTCCTTTTAGCAAGGGGGCGGCCACCCGGCGCACATCCACATCCGATTTTCCTAATAGCGCGATGCGGATCAAGCGCTCTCCAATTACGTAACGCCCGTCACCACCAGACTCTTCAATTAACCCTTGTTCATGCAGCGTTTGGACCAACCGGTAGCAGGTTGGTTTGGGTAGCCCGCTCGCGGCCTGCACCTCGGTCGCGCTGACCGGCCGTCCAATGACAGCGAATATTTCTAGCAGATTGATCAGGCGCTCGAGGTGCATCGCAAAAAGGTGCTCTTGTATTTTGGTACGGATTCTCACAAGGTGAGAGTGAATCGGACGAAAGATCAAGCAATTTTTGGGAGGAAACATGCGAACACGTGCCGCCGTCGCCCTTGAGGCAGGAAAACCATTGGAAGTCATGGAGGTTGAATTGGACGCCCCCCGTGCTGGAGAGGTGTTGGTCGAAATCAAAGCCACCGGCCTTTGCCATACAGATGAATTCACCCGTTCAGGTGATGACCCAGAAGGAATTTTTCCAGCGATTCTAGGACATGAAGGTGCGGGTGTCGTCATTGAAGTTGGCGAAGGGGTTACATCGCTTGAGGTCGGGGACCATGTGATTCCGCTTTACACGCCAGAATGTCGTGAGTGCGAATACTGCCTCAACCCAAAAACCAACCTTTGCCAGAAAATTCGTTCGACCCAAGGCGCAGGTTTGCTACCAGACGGTTCTACGAGGTTCTCTATGCTGGATGGCACTCCGATTCACCACTATATGGGCTGTTCAACCTTTGCCAACCACACGGTTGTGCCCGAAATTGCATTAGCAAAAGTCCGCAAAGACGCGCCATTCGATAAGATTTGCTACATCGGTTGTGGCGTAACCACAGGCATCGGGGCCGTTATCAATACAGCTAAGGTCGAGATCGGCTCAACCGGCATTGTCTTTGGTCTCGGCGGGATCGGATTGAATGTAATTCAAGGATTGCGGTTGGCTGGCGCGGACCAAATCGTCGGTGTTGACCTCAATGAGGGTAAGATCGAAATGGCGACGCAATTCGGCATGACCGACTTCGTTAACCCATCAAAGGTCGATGGAGACCTTGTGGCACATTTGGTTGAGCTGACTGGCGGCGGTGCAGATTATACGTTTGATGCAACAGGAAACGTAGGCGTCATGCGCACGGCATTAGAGGCGGCGCACAAAGGTTGGGGTGAAAGCATCATCATCGGTGTGGCGCCTGCGGGCGCAGAAATCTCGACCCGACCGTTCCAATTGGTTACCGGCCGTAGCTGGCGAGGTACTGCGTTTGGCGGCGCTTCGGGCCGAACTGATGTGCCAAAAATCGTGGACTGGTACATGGATGGTAAGATCGAGATCGATCCGATGATCACCCACAAGCTCAAGCTTGAAGACATCAACCATGGTTTCGACTTGATGCACGAAGGCAAGTCGATCCGCGCCGTGGTTGAGTTTTGAAGGAACAGTTTGGTCTCATTCGAGGGCGAACAGATGGGACTAAATTGGTGCAACTGCGATTGAATAAAACTTAAGCGGAATGGCCACCCGGAAGGAGCGCTTCAAGCACGTTCCTTCCGCGGGTGGTTTCGAAAAAGCCATCCTCGCCAACCAACCAATAACCCGCATCCGAAGAAAGGGTCTCATCGGACAACCGGACAAGTCCACCACTGGACAGAAGGTCATCCACGACTTCGAGCCAAGCGAGGGCAACCCCGTTGCCACCCAAAGTCAAATGCATTGCCAGTCCGTGATCGTTGACGGTGATAGTTTTATTAGCCGTTTCCTCCGACAGCCCGAGATGTTCACGCCAATCCCCCCAACCGAGCCAACGGTTTTCGGGATCTTCTTGGGCGATGATCTGCGCTGTTTCGCTACCAATCCGGTCCGTTCCATCAATGATTTGTGCGCCCAGTTCAGGTGCTGCTACTGGGCAAATGTTTTCTGGAATCAAAAGCCGAACGTCTTTACCCGGCCAATCCCCGCGCCCAAATGCAATTCGGCAATCTGCATTTTCCTGCCATAAATCGGCGTCCCGTTTGAGAGTTACAAGTTTGATACTTTGGCCAATCGCGTGCGACAGGAAGGGTAAACGATTAGACAGCCAATAGGTTCCGATGCCGGGATACGTTGCGATTGTAAAGCTACCAGAGGGAGTTTTTCCTCTAAGGTGATTCGATGTAACGCGAATTGCATCGAAAGCCTTGGATAAGGTTTCAAACAACTCATGGGCATGAGATGTTGGTCTTGGGCGCCCGTTCTTTCTTTCAAACAAAGTGACGCCTAGGTCGCTCTCTAAGCATTTGATTTGATAGCTTATTGCGGGTTGTTGCACGTTCAGATTTTGCGCGGCTGCGGTGAAGCTACGTTGGCGATACGCCTCTTCGAAGGCGCGCAGACCCTTAAGGGTAGGGAGGTCGTTTGGCATTTAATTTTTCAATCCTACTGTCGATTTTTTCCTTATGTTAACATTGGTAAATTCAAACTAGCGTCGCGGTCAAACAAGCACCTATTTATGAGGCCATTCATGCCAGCAAACATCGACGAAATCCTCGCGGCCGCCCGCGCCCACACAGACGAAACCATCAAACCGAATGTAGATGTCTGGAACGAGGCCGGCGTATGGCCGCGTGATGCGTCCGACAAAGCCGGCGCTTTAGGTTTGACAGGCCTTTATGCGCCAGAAGAATTTGGTGGACAGGGTTTGCCGCTTGGTGAGGGGATCCGAGTTTATGAAGAATTGGGCAAAGGCGACGGCGCGTATGCATTCGCTCTGTCCATGCACAACATCTGTACTTTTGCGGGGTGCGGATATGGAACCGATTCCTTCAAGGCGGCTTGGGCTAAAGAACTGACATCTGGCCGTAAGCTTGCCAATTTCGCCCTGACTGAACCGCAATCGGGTTCGGACGCGACCAACATGTATTCGCGTGCGGTGATCAATGATGATGGCACGTGGACCATCAATGGCGCTAAGGCTTGGGTTTCCCTCGCGGGCGAAGCTGACATCTATTTTACCGTTGTCAAAACGTCTGATGAACCTGGCCACAAAGACATGGCGATGATCGCAATTCCAGCTGACGCTGAAGGGCTCAGCTTTGGTCCGGCCTATGACACGCCATCCTATGAATTTCTGCCGCTGAGCGAAATGTACATGGAAAATGTCGTGGTTTCAGAGGACAATATCATCTTGCCTATCGGACAAGGTTTGCAGGGGTCGTTGATGGCGATTGATATCGCACGTGTATCCATCGCGTCGGGGTGCTGCGGCCTGATGGAAGCCGCACTAGACACGGCGCTGAGCTATTCCAAGAACCGCAAAATGTTTGGCGGCAAGAATCTCGACCTAGACGGCATCCAGTGGATGCTTGGCGATGTTGCCACAGACCTAGAAGCATCACGTTTGATGTATCGCGCAGCGGCCAATGCACTTGGTACGCCAGACGGACCATTGATGGCCGCACACGCAAAGCGCTTTGTTCCAGACGCGGCCGTCAATGCAGCCAACACCTGCACCCAAGTTCTTGGTGGCATGGGGCTGCTCAAGCCTTACGGAATGGATCGTTTGTCACGACTGTCCCAGATGTTGCGCATTGTAGATGGGACCACAGAAATCAGCCGTGTTGTGATCGGTCGTAGCTTGCAAAAGCGGGCCAAAGGCTTGCCTGATCTGCCAGTTCCAAAGGGTTTCGGCGAGGCCTAACCGGCCACGTCTACCTGCACTGGTCTTTTGGGAGGAGCGACCATGCTAGAAAACTATGATAGCCTAGGGAAGAACCAGGCAAATTACGTGGCGTTGTCCCCGTTGTCTTTCTTGAACAGAGCGGAGCGCCTTCACGGCGCGCGCACTGCAATCATTTACGGGGACCTTCGTCGCAACTGGGCTGAATTGTGCGATAGAATTCGCGCTGTTGCCTCTGGATTGAAGGCCAAGGGTATAGGCAAAGGCGATACCGTCACCGTCCTCAGCCCCAACACGCCAGAGCTGTTTGAATTGCAATTTGCTCTGCCTCTGAGTGGCGCTGTTATTAACACGCTCAACACGCGGCTTGAGGCTGAAACTATCGCCTATATTTTGGATCATGCTGATTCCAAAATGGTGATCGCAGATCGTGAACTGACACCTCTTTTAGCGCAGGTGTTTCAGATGTTAGGTCGCAGTATTCCGGTGATTGAGGTCGTCGACCCCAATGCCACAAACGACATTACCTGTCCCGCAACCCTAAACGCCGAACCTTATGCAACATTGCTTGAGGCGGAAACAAACCACACTGATTTCGGACTGCCCGACGATGAATGGGATGCGATTTCTCTGAATTACACGTCCGGCACATCTGGGCGTCCCAAAGGTGTGGTTTACCATCACCGTGGCGCCTATTTGATGGCGCTTGGAACCGTGGCAGGTTGGCAGGTTCCACACTATCCTGTCTATTTGTCTGTTGTACCGATGTTTCATTGCAACGGCTGGGGTCACCCTTGGGTGATGGCTATGGTTGGTGCAACAACTGTTTTCACTCGCACGCCTGCGCCAAATCTGCTTTTGGCGGCAATTCGCGAACATGGTGTAACGCATTTGGGCGCTGCACCTGTGGTTTTGCAAATGCTGGCTGAGGCAGAAGGCGAAGATGAAACCAAGTTTGATCCACCGATCAATGTTCTGACGGCAGGCGCACCGCCACCACCATCAGTCTTGGAAAGAACCCGTGCGATGGGCTTTGAGGTGATGCAAGTTTATGGGCTGACCGAAACCTATGGCCACATTGCCAAGTGTTTGTGGCAAGATGCATGGCTGTCGGAAGCCCCGTCAGAACAAGCACGTCTTCAGGCGCAACAAGGCATCGCCTTTCCAATGGTCGAAGCGGTGGCCGTATTTGATCGTGAAACCGGCAAAGAAGTTCACCGTGATAGCACAGAGCAAGGCGAAATTGCGATACGTGGAAACACGGTAATGAAAGGGTATTATAAAGATCCTGACGCAACCGCAGAAGCCTTTAAAGACGGGTGGTTCTGGTCTGGTGACGGTGCAGTCGTCGCACCAGATGGATACATGCAAATCCGCGACCGCCTAAAGGATGTGATCATCTCTGGTGGGGAAAACATATCTTCCGTTGAAGTTGAAGCTGTTCTGTATCGTCACCCTGCCGTGCAGGCCGCAGCAATTGTCGCCAAGCCGGATGAAAAATGGGGCGAGGTGCCTTGCGCATTTGTTGAATTGCGCCCTGAAGCCGAGGCCAGTGAAGCCGAGATCATCCGTTTTTGCCGTGAACACCTTGCTGGTTTTAAGGCTCCCAAATCAGTCGTGTTTTCAGAGCTCCCAAAAACTTCAACGGGTAAAATCCAAAAATTCCAACTTCGCGAGACCGCGAAAACAATGAGCAATTGAATGACACAGCTATCCCATTCGCGCAGATTGCGCCGCACCCCGTTCTCAAAAGGCGTCGAAGATTTCGGTGTTAAGTCCTACACGGTTTACAACCATATGCTTTTGCCAACAGTCTTCCGTTCTGTTGAAGAGGACTACCATCATCTCAAACAGGCCGTTCAGATTTGGGATGTGTCCTGCGAGCGCCAGATTGAACTGCGCGGGCCGGATGCTAGTCGTTTAATGCAGCACCTAACCCCACGGGATCTGCGGTCAATGCAGGTCGGCCAATGCTATTACGTACCAATTGTCGATGAAACCGGCGGTATGTTGAATGATCCGGTGGCAGTGAAGCTTGCCGATGATCGTTGGTGGATATCTATTGCCGATAGCGACCTTCTTTATTGGGTAAAGGGGCTGGCTTACGGAGAGCGTCTGGACGTTCTCGTGGATGAGCCGGACGTCTCACCACTTGCGGTGCAGGGACCCCTTGCTGAAGATCTTATGGCGGATGTATTTGGCGATGCAGTCCGTAACATACGTTTCTTTCGTTTTGGGACATTCGACTTCCAAGGTCGCAACCTTGTGATCGCTCGTTCAGGTTATTCTAAACAAGGCGGCTTTGAGATCTACGTTGAAGGCTCTGATATCGGAATGCCGCTTTGGAACGCATTGGTCGAAGCGGGCAAAAGCATGGATGTTCATGCCGGTTGCCCCAATCTGATCGAACGTATTGAAGGTGGCTTGTTGTCCTACGGCAATGACATGACCGATGACAACACCCCCCACGAGTGTGGTTTAGGGAAATTCTGCAATACCCAGGCAGCCATTGGCTGTGTCGGGCGCGATGCGTTGTTGCGCGTGGCGAAGGAAGGACCGGTTCAGCAGCTCCGGCCAATTTCGATTGAAGGCGATGCCGTCTCTGTGTGCAAAGAGTTCTGGCCACTACTGAGTGACGGCAAAAGAGTCGGACGGATTTCATCGGCCGCTTGGTCGCCGGATTTCAACACCAACGTCGCGATCGGAATGGTCCGTATGACCAATTGGGACGCAGGAACGAAATTGCATGTCGAAACGCCCGATGGGCTTCGAACCGCAACAGTGCAGCCCAAATTCTGGATCTAATCGGGCAGCCTGACTTTACCCCTTGTGGAGGCTGGTGGCACTCGTTTCGCCAGTAAGGGAGAGACTAGAAAACTAACTGGGAGGACAACAATGTCAAATAAACCACCATTAATGGAATTACCCATCGAGGTCGCCAAAGGCGGATTTTACGATGGATTTAGTAAAGATGTGACGATTACGGCTAAGGTCTTGATTGGGGCATTGATCATTTGGGCCGTAGCCTTTCCTGACAATGCAGCCAGCGTTTTGGGCGGCATGAACACTTTCTTGCTGTCGAATTTCGCCACTTGGTACATTTGGGTTGTGGCCTTCTTTATCTTCGTCTGCGTAGTCCTGGCAATTATCCCTTCAACAGGCCGACTGCGCATGGGGCTTCCGGACGATAAACCGGAGTTTTCGAATTTTTCATGGTTCTCCATGATGTTCGGGGCCGGTATCGGCATTGGGATGCTTACGTTCGCGACTGCCGAGCCAATGTATCACTTTGGGAACAACCCAGAAGTGCTGCAAGGGGTTGCTGAAGCGTCCTCCGAGGGGAATGTGCGGAATGCTTACAAATGGTCGTTCCTGCATTGGGGATTCTCAGCTTGGGCTTGTTATGCGCTTGTTGGTCTTTCATTGGCTTACTTTTCGTATCGCCGGAACCTACCACTGACGATCCGTTCTGGTCTGACTCCATTGTTCGGGTCGGCGCTGTCTGGTCGTTTGGGTCATGTGATTGATATCGTAGCTGTTGTTGCGACCGTTCTGGGTGTTGCACAAACACTCGGTTTTGGTGTCGAACAATTTGTAGCTGGTTTGCACCGTATTGGTGTTGGCGATTGGCTCCTGAATGATGATGGCAAAGCGACAACTGCGGCGATCGTTTTGGCGCTTGTTGTAATTATGGGCGCGTCAACGCTGTCTGCACTTTCAGGTGTGGGAAAAGGCATCAAATGGCTGTCCAACATTAACATGGGTCTTAGCATTTTCTTGCTGGCGTTTTTCTTGATCTTCGGGTCGGCAGCGTTTGGTTTGAAGGCCCTGTTTGTAGGCATGTTTGACTACATCGTGGCGCTTCCGAGCTTGTTGTTCACAGTTTGGAGTTCTGTTCCGGAAGTAACCTTTAACGAGACGATCCCAGCTGCTGTTCAGGCTCTGCCTGCAGAAGATCTTGCTGCGATTTACAGCTCTGCAACGAGCCCATGGGGGTCGTTCGGTTCTTTCGCTGAAGGCCTTCCTGCGTCTGCCTCTGCATTGTCCGAAGCCGATATCGAAGCAACATATGCCGCTGCAACTGAAAGCCGTCTATCCGGATGGCAGGGTGCTTGGTCCGTGTTCTATTGGGCTTGGTGGATTGCATTTGCTCCGTTTGTTGGGGTGTTCCTTGCACGTATTTCCCGTGGCCGTACGGTCCGTGAATATGTAATGGGTGCGATCGTTATTCCATCGATCATGTGCTTCGTTTGGTTCGCTATCGTTGGCGGTACTGCAATTGACCTGACACTGAATGGTACTGCTGGAGACGCTATTTCCGGAGCAGGTCAACAGTCGCAACTTTTCGCGATGTTGGATGTAATCCTGTCCACAGGGGTCGCTTGGATTATGGCTGTTCTGGTTGTTATCTTGTTGCTGACGTACTTGGTGACGTCTGCAGACAGTGCGGTCTTGATCGTTAACACGATCAACTCCGGTGGTGATGAAGGTCCAAAAGGACGCCCTCACATCATTTTCTGGGGCCTTGCCCTAGCGCTGGTTGTCGGTGCGTTACTTGTCATTGGAGGGCTTGGAGCAATCCAGACTGCGATGGTGATTGGCGCTTTGCCCTTTAGCGTCGTTATGGCGCTAATGGGTGTCGCTCTGATCAAAGGCATCATCCGTGACAGTCGTCGCGAAGTAGCAGGTGTGCAAAGCGTCCACGTCGATGACTAACCTTTGTGGGGCCGGGAAACCGGCCCCATGATATACGTTTCCTATAGGCTCACGAAATTTGAACCCTCATTCCAATGTAATACCGCTCCTTGAAACCCTTGTACGCTGACATTTCTCGCAGGGTGTCTTGCCATTAAGTTTCTGCACAGCCACCACCTCGAAAACTGGAGTTCTCCAATGACAAAACTAAAAATGGAAGCGGAATTCTCCAGTCAACTGGCCCGTCAGGCCGTCACCCGCGAGTTCGTATTCTTTCTCTTACCGTCATTCTCAACCATGAGCGTTAGTACCGCGATAGAGATATTGTCCAAAGCCAATCAGGCCGGTGCTGTTCCAGCCTACTCTTGGCAGGTGGTAAGCCAGAGCGGACAATCAATGCGCGCAGAAACTGGATTGAGTTTGGACGTTGATGGCGGGCTGGAACAGATCGGAAGCAACAAGACGGTCGTCATCTGCGGCGGAGAGCGCATAAACGATTTGGTAGATAGAGAAGTGTCCAGCTGGTTACGCAGGGCGGTTCGTCACGGTGCTAGCTGTGTCGCGCTCGGCGGCGGTGTGAGTGTGTTGCTTCAATGTGGTCTGACTTTCGGTCAACCGGTCGCCAGTCATTGGTCATTGGGCATGGCACTACAAGAAACCTATCCAGAATCCCAAATCACGCGTTCAATATTCGAAATGTCGGACAAATTGGCCAGCTGTGCCGGTGGCTCCGCCACGGTTGATTTGTTTCTTAATCTTGTTGCACAGCAAAATTCTAAGGACTGCGCCCAAAGGACATCAGCGGCTCTTGTTTGTTCGAGCATCCGTGACAAACACAATGAGCAAACGATGTCCTTGTCGTGCCGTGTGGGATGTTCGAGTCGGCATTTGGAGCAGGCGGTTGATCTGATGTATGGCTCACTGGAATCCCCTGAATCTCCATCCTGTATCGCACGGCAGATCGGGATTTCGACACGCCAACTCGAACGGCTTTTCGCAAAACACCTTGGTCTTTCTCCAAAGGCTTACAGCACAAAGCTTCGCCTCGAGCATGCCCGTACTTTACTACAGCAGACCCGATTGCCCGTCGTTGAAGTGTGTTTGGCATCCGGTTTTCAAAACACCAGTCACTTCTCGAAACTCTATAAAAGAAGATTTGCGATTTCTCCTACCAGTGAGCGCGGGCTTACCGAAGCGAACACAGCCGATATTGGGCGCGATACTCTCTTCGATTGCAGTTAGACAAACTCACGTCAGGTAGGATCCGTTGCGACACAGATTTCTCTCTCTGTGAGCAATGGGCTTATGCTGTTGTTCGAAAAGTTCTAAGCAAACTTGAAAACACGAAGCTGAGAGCCGCGACGCAGACGATAGACGGGCCCGCAGGTGTGTCGAATACGAAGGCTGCGCGCAGGCCGACGATCACAGAGGTTATGCCGATCAAGCCGGCTGTCACTGCCATCCCTTCGGGTGTTCGCGACAAAGGTCGTGCCGCCGCTGCGGGGATGATCAGCATCGCGGCGATCAACAGGACGCCGACGACCTTAATCGCGACGGCCACGGTAATTGCCAATGCTAAGGTTAGGACCAGCTGCTCACGTTTTGGGTTGATGCCGTTCGCATAGGCCAGGTCTTCGTTCAAAGTTGTGGTCAAAAGGGCCGACCAGCGCCATCCGATCAGCGCCACGACAATCAATGCGCCTGACCAAATCACACCTAAGTCCGTGCGCGATACAGCAAGAATGTCACCAAATAGATAGGCCATCAGATCGATACGAATGCCCGATAAAAACGATACGGCGACCAGACCAAACGCGAGAGCAGAATGTGCCATTACCCCCAGCAATGTGTCCATTGCGTAGCCTCTGCCGGACAGGAAATTCACGGTCAGCGCCATCAAGAGGGACACAACCACTGTGCCGATAAAGATCGACATTGAAAATGCGAGCGACAGGGCGACCCCAAGGATCGCGGCATGCGCAGTTGCGTCACCAAAATAGGCCATCCGACGCCAGACAACGAAACACCCCAGTGGGGCAGCGGCCAATGCCACGCCAGTCCCAGCCAATGCGGCGCGCACCATAAAATCATCAAGCATTATTCGGCGGCCTCTGTGTGATCGTGATCGTGGTGAATATGTGCATGGTCATGATCGTGCCCGTGGTCATGTTCATGTCGGTAAAGCGCCAGTGCGCCACCTGTTCCAGTTCCGAACAATGCGCGATATTCTGGTGCGGAAGCCACAACCGCCGGCGTGCCTTCGCAGCACACATGACCGTTCAGGCAAATCACACGGTCAGACGCGCTCATTACGACGTGCAGCTCGTGGCTGATCATCAAAATCGCACATCCGGTTTCTTTTCTAACTTGTTCAATCTGTTGGTAAAACGCGGCTGATCCGCGTTGGTCGAGGCCCTGCGTCGCCTCATCTAATAGCAACACATCGGGCGTCCCAAGTAGGGCGCGGGCCAGCAGAACGCGCTGGAATTGCCCACCGGATAACTTCGACAATTGTGCGTTCAATAGATCTGGTGCACCGGCTTGCGTCAGCGCTTGATGGATCATTTCTGCCTTTGCGCCATTTGGCAGGCGTAGGAACCGTGCGACGGTCATCGGAAGCGTTTCATCAATATGGAGCCGTTGTGGAACATAGCCAAGCGTCACATTGCGCCCGAGTTCCACTGTGCCGCGAACGGGTTTAACCGCCCCGATGATGGCGCGCAAAAGGCTCGTTTTGCCGGACCCGTTCGGCCCGACAATCGTGACGATTTCCCCTGCTTCAACGGAAAGAGAAACGCGCGACAAGACAGTGCGCGCACCGTAATTGATGCTCAGGTCTTTGACGGTGATCAGGCTCATGCTTCGACTTTATCCACACATGCAGGGCAAACGCCTTCCGCCTCTACGACAGTCCGTTCAATTTTGAAACCTGTGGCTTGGGCGGCCTCGCTGAGTGCGCCACGTGCGGTCGAAGACTGTGTTTCAGCGACGGAATCGCACAAGCGGCAAATCATGAAGGCGGGCGCGTGGGCATGATTGGGATGAGAGCAGGCGATAAACGCGTTCAGGCGCTCAATCTTATGGGCCAAACCATTCGCGACAAGGAATTCTAGCGCACGGTACGCGACAGGCGGTTGTGACCCGAACCCGTCTTCGCGCAAGTGATCCAGAATTGCGTAGGCTCCGAGTGCACGGTGTTCTTGCAACAGGATTTCCAACACCTTCCTGCGTACAGGCGTGAAACGTTGACCACCTTGTGCGCATAGCGTTTCAGCGGCCAAAAGACCGTCCGTCACGCAGGCACCATGGTTGTGTTCGGCGAACCCAAGGGGGCCGGTGTCCTGTTTATTTTGTGAATCACTTGTCATGTTATTACATTTTAGCTAGGAGGCCTGTAATGTTATACAATCACATAGGTGCGATGATGTCCAGAAACCTTCTTTCACTCTCTTTACCGGCAATCTTAATGGGCGGAACGGCCTTCGCCGATGCACCTAGCGTTGCGGTAGATATTGCACCAGTTCATTCTTTGGTCGCCCGCGTCATGGATGGGGTTGGTACGCCTGACCTTATCGTGCAATCCGGCGCAAGCCCGCATGAATACAGTCTTCGCCCGTCCGAAGCATCGGCGCTGCAGAACGCTGACCTCGTGTTTTGGGTCGGCGCAGACCTGAGCCCCTGGCTGGATGACGCGATTGAGAATTTGGCACCTGATGCCGCCGTTACTGAGCTGTTGGAGGCTGACGAAACGTTGAAGCTGGAGTTCCGTGAGGGCGCGTTGTTTGACGCGCATGATCATGGTGACGAAGACGAACATGACGATCATGACGAAGACCATGACAACCATGACGATGATCACGATGACGAC
>CALBVZ010000048.1 GCA_937969445.1 uncultured Octadecabacter sp.
AAAAGGACGCCCCGAAGGACGCCCTGTATCATTACTCTTCTTCGACTACCGCTTCGGGCGCAGGTTCTTCTCTGGGCTCTCTGGTTGGGCGGCCAATGACATCGCGCAACTCATCCAATTCGATGAAGTTATCACATTGTCGACGCAACTCATCCGCAATCATTGGCGGTTGGCTACGGATTGTCGAAACAACTGAAACCCGCACGCCACTCCGTTGGAGTGACTCAATCAGCGGACGGAAATCGCCGTCGCCGGAAAAAATCACGATGTGATCTACATGCGGCGCAAGCTCCATCGCGTCCACGGTCAGTTCAATGTCCATGTTGCCCTTGATTTTGCGACGCCCCATTGAATCCGTAAATTCTTTGGCGGGCTTGGTCACCATCGTGAACCCGTTGTAGTTCAACCAATCCACCAACGGGCGAATCGGAGAATACTCATCGTTCTCGAGGAGGGCAGTGTAGTAAAACGCGCGCAGCATCTTGCCGCGGCGCATGAATTCCTGACGGAGCAACTTGTAGTCGATATCGAAGCCTAAAGATTTCGCTGCCGCATACAAATTCGATCCATCAATGAAGAGCGCAAGGCGCTCATCACGATAAAACATGACAATTAGTCCTTTCAAATCAGCCAAACCGGTGGGAACTATGTGAGTGGTTTTGTTCCGGCAAAGCTCGCTCAAATGTAAGGGAATTATGATGTGTCGCAAGTGTTACCGCTAAATGTCGGCAAAAAAATGGTAATTGCGGTTGGTTCGAATGCACCAACGCACGTAGGGGATTCCCGTTCTACGGTACTTGCCGCGATCAAGCTTCTTGGTGATGCCTTTGACGACCTGCGTGCAAGTAAGCTTTATCAAACCCCTGCTTTTCCTGTTGGTGCAGGGCCCGATTTCATCAATGCCGCGTGCTCTTTTCGAACTGAAAAGCCGGCTGATGAGGTGCTTTCCTTACTACTTTCGATTGAAACGGACTTTGGTCGTGAACGTTTGACCCGTTGGGGGGAGCGAACCCTTGATTTGGATCTAATTGCCGCGGGCGACCTTGTGCTGCCTGATTTGAGGGCGTTCAACCACTGGCGAAATCTGCCAATTGAAGATCAAAAAGTGCAAACACCAGACAGTATAATCTTACCTCACCCACGTATTCAGGACCGTGCTTTCGTCCTTGTGCCAATGGCCGATGTCGCGCCAGATTGGCGCCATCCGGTGCTAGGTCAAACCACGACAGAAATGCTCGCCAAGCTGCCAGCGTCCGATCGTGATGAAATCCTAACTCTTTAAGGCGGGAATCGGGTTGTCTTATAGTTGTCAAGCGACTAGATAGCGCTTTCTAATACACCTATTTTCCGACTGATTGGAGTGCCCTATGGCCCGCGTGACCGTTGAAGACTGCGTTGACAAGGTTCCGAACCGCTTTGAGCTGGTAATGCTCGCGGCGCACCGTGCGCGTGAAATTTCCGCTGGTGGTGCTTTGACCGTTAGCCGTGACAACGACAAAAACCCTGTCGTTTCCTTGCGCGAAATCGCTGAAGAAACACAGACTGCGGACGATTTACGTGAGCGCATGATCGAAGCCAACCAGACACAGATCGAAGTCGATGAACCAGAAGAAGACAGCATGGCGCTTCTTATGGGCGGTGGATCACCAGAGGCTGACAAGCCTGCAGAAGACGATCTGTCTGAAGAAAAGCTTCTTCGCGCATTGATGGAAGCTCAGGGTCAAAAATAGCCCGTACATGAAAAAGGCGGCGGACCAAAATGGTCACTTCTAATGATCTGATCATTACCTCTGACGATCTGATCGCGAGGGTCCGCGCCTACAACCCCAAAACGAACGCCGCGCTTATTGCCGATGCATTTGTATTTGGGGCCGAGTCCCATGAGGGCCAGTTTCGCCATTCCGGTGAAGCATATTTTACCCACCCCATTGCCGTTGCTTGCATTCTTGCTGAACAGCAGATGGATGACGCTACGATCATCACAGCGCTCTTGCATGACACGATCGAAGACACTGGCGCGACGTTCGCTGTTGTCGAGGAACGTTTCGGACGTGAGATTGCTGACCTTGTGGACGGTGTTACTAAGCTCACAAACCTTCAAGTAAGTTCCCACGAAACCAAGCAGGCGGAGAATTTCCGCAAACTGTTCATGGCGACGTCGCGTGACTTACGGGTGACACTGGTCAAACTTGCGGACCGCTTACACAACATGCGCACTATTAAGTCGATGCGCGAAGAAAAGCAGGCGCAGAAGGCCCGTGAAACCATGGACATCTATGCCCCTCTCGCGGGTCGCATGGGGATGCAGTGGATGCGCGAAGAACTCGAAGACCTCGCGTTTCGGGTGCTGAATCCAGAAGGGCGCAATTCGATCATCCGGCGTTTCATTACGTTGCAAAAAGAAACTGGCGACGTTGTTGCAAAGATCCAGACGGATATGGAATTCGAACTGGATAAGGCGGGCATCAGCGCCGATATCTATGGGCGTGCCAAAAAGCCCTATTCGATTTGGCGTAAGATGCAGGAAAAAGAGCAGGGTTTCTCCCGCCTTTCCGACATCTACGGCTTTCGCGTCATCACGCATTCGGAGGCCGAGTGTTACGCCGCATTGGGTGCTATTCATCAACGTTGGCGCGCTGTTCCTGGTCGATTTAAAGACTACATCAGCCAACCGAAATCCAACGGCTACCGTTCTATTCACACCACCGTTTCAGGTCGTGACGGCAAACGGGTCGAAGTTCAAATCCGCACCGTCGAAATGCATGAAGTCGCCGAAGCTGGCGTGGCCGCGCACTGGTCATACCGCGAGGGTGAGCGCGTTGAAAACCGGTTCGCGGTTGATCCGGCCCGTTGGATCGCGCAACTAACCGAGCGCCTTGATGAAGACCACGATCACTCTGAATTCCTCGATCTGGTTAAGTTGGAAATGTATCAGGACCAAGTGTTCTGTTTCACGCCCAAGGGCGACGTTATCAAACTGCCTCGTGGTGCTACGCCAATCGACTTTGCCTACGCCATCCATACGCGGATCGGGCACGCCTGCGTTGGTGCTAAAATTGACGGGTTGCGTGTGCCGCTTTGGACGCGGGTGAAAAACGGTCAATCTGTTGAGGTCATCACAGCGGACGGTCAAACGCCGCAGGCAACGTGGATCGATATTGCGGTCACGGGCCGCGCAAAAACGGCAATCCGCCGTGCGCTACGTGAAGAAGACCGCGCGCGCTTTATCCAACTGGGCCGAGAGCTGGTGCGGGTCGGGTTTGAAAACGTCCAAAAGAAAGCCACCGACAAAGCTTTGAAAACCGCCGCGAAGGCGCTTGGTATTTTGTCTGTCGATGATCTGCTCGATCTTGTCGGGTCCGCCGAGATCACGTCCCGTGCGGTTGTGTCTGCAATCTACCCTGAACTCGCGATTTCCCATGGCGTCGAGATCGAATCGCGTCGCGCGGTTATCGGGCTTGAGGCGGGACAAACGCGCCGTCTTGCACAGTGCTGTCAGCCTATTCCGGGGGAGCGTATCGTTGGTATTACGTCCCGTGGTCAGGGCGTTGTGGTTCATGCGATTGATTGTGACGTTCTTGCCGACTTTGAAGATCAGCCAGAGCGTTGGATCGATCTGCACTGGCAGGAAGGCACGCATTCGGCCACGAACACAATTACACTGGAAATGACCATCACCAATGATGCGGGCGTTTTAGGACGAATCTGCACGCTTATTGGTGAAAATGATGCAAACATATCTGATCTGGTGTTCATTGATCGCAAGCCAGATTATTTCAGGTTGCTGATCGAGGTTGACCTGCGCGATGTAGAACATATGCACATTGTTATGACTGCGCTTGAGGCTGATACGAACGTTGCCGAAATTGCGCGGCATCGCGACCCTGACCGAGCAGGACAGGTACAACGACAACGATAACTGGCGAAAGCCAAAGGGGATCAGGTGGTCTTTAGACGCAGAGACAGACGCCCTCTCTGGCGCGTGGTGTACGAGTTTTTCTGGCCGCGTGGCGGCTGGGGACGTGCTGCGCAATACGTCAAACACCGCGTGCGCCGTTTGCCTGATACACCCGAAAAGATCGCGCGTGGCATTTGGGCTGGCGTGTTTACCACTTTCTGCCCTTTTTATGGGTTTCACTTTTTCATTGCAGCGCTGATCGCGTTGATCATGAGAGGCAATATCCTTGCGTCACTTATGGCGACTTTTTTTGGTAATCCGCTGACGTACATCCCGATTGCATATGCGTCGCTGACGACGGGGCATTGGCTACTTGGTACACGGCTTGATCGTTCATTGTTGGCATCTCCAGAAGGTAAAGACTTCTGCGGCATCGGGTGCCAGTTCGGTCGGGCAGGCCACGACCTTTGGCGAAATTTCAAAGCAATGTTCACAGACGAGAAGGCCGACTGGCGTGGCCTATCGGAATTCGGGACTGAGGTTTTTTATCCCTATTTGATCGGTGGAATTCTTCCAGGGATCATCGCGGCGACGATCTCTTACTACCTTTGCGTTCCTCTGATCCGTGCGTATCAGAACAGCCGTCGTAAGGCTTTGCGCGCAAAACTCAGCCAGCTAAAGAATCCGGCTGACGGCGAATAAATCCCCCGCTAGAGTGAGGCCAGTAGAAGGGGTTTCTTATGTCCAAATTGCGTTTAGGTGTGAACATCGACCACGTCGCAACAGTGCGTAATGCGCGCGGGGGCGATACGCCTGACCCAGTGCGTGCCGCGAAGCTGGCCGAGGAAGCGGGTGCTGACGGAATTACCGCGCACCTACGCGAAGACCGCCGCCATATCGGGGACGCAGATATTGATGCGTTAATGGATGCCCTGACGGTTCCGCTTAATTTTGAAATGGCAGCAACGGACGAGATGCAGAAGATCGCATTGCGTCATAAGCCCCATGCTGTTTGCATCGTCCCAGAAAAGCGTGAGGAACGCACGACTGAGGGCGGGCTTGAAGTTGCACGCGAGGAAAACCAACTCGCCCACTTCATCGCGCCACTGCGTGACGCGGGCTGCCGTGTTTCCATTTTTATCGCCGCGGACCAACGCCAAATCGAAGCCGCGCACCGTATTGGCGCGCAAGTCATCGAGCTTCACACCGGTGCATATTGCGATGCCCACGCCGAGGGCGACTTTGCAACACGTGATATCGAACTCGAAAAGATGCGCGATATGGCCGCGCTTGCGCATTCGCTCGGCCTTGAGGTTCATGCAGGTCACGGACTGACCTATGACACCGTCAAACCCGTCGCGGCATTTCCCGAGGTGATGGAGCTCAACATCGGGCACTTTTTGATCGGTGAATCCATCTTCCGAGGGTTGCAGCCCGCCATGGCTGAAATGCGCCGCCTGATGGATGAAGCGCGCACCTAAAGCCCACTGGCTTGCGAAAACGTTACGAAGCGATCAAACTCACTCGAGTTTCGGTGGAGTTTATCATGCGTTTTGTATTTCCTTTTTTAGCCACGCTTTTCGCGTCGCCAATCGCTGCACAAACAGCGTTCCCTTGTGACTGGCAGGTTCGGGTCGATAGTATTGTTGAGCCGTGGGAGGATCACATTGCAACGTTTTCAAACGGTGCTGTTCGTGTTGCTCTGCTGGACACGATCGAACCTGCTGCAGCGTCCTATTATCTGCTCGTCCTCCATCCTCCCGTCGATGAAATGTTAGGAAGAGTTTGCACAACGGTTGGGCTGGACGATGGACTTGGCTACGCAGGGATGTTTTTCAACGAATTGGAGGCAAGCTATAATCCAACGACCGGCCTCACACTGCAAATTCCTGCAATCATCTACTTGCCTGAACAGAGCTTTCAGAACTCCGCTTTGGTGCAGATTTCGATAAACCAATCCACGGGTGAAGTCATCGTTACGCAGGAACTCGGGAATGAGTGATCTGCTTTTCCCGTTACCACTCATTCTTCTTGGATGGGCAGTCGGTGGCGGTAGTCCCGGTCCGGCGACACTCGCGATTTCTGGAACTTCCATGGCGCACGGCCGTGGCATGGGATTGCGATTGGCATCTGGTGTTGTGCTTGGGTCCGCAATTTGGGGGATCGCTGCGGCGCTTGGCTTTTCTGCGATCATGATATCCAACGCTTGGCTGTTCAATTTGGTGCGATATGCTGGCGCGATCTATCTTTTGTACCTTGCATTGAAATCACTGCGATCAGCGTGGCTGGGTCAAACGGTGAAACCACAGAAGGCAACGCGTATTGGCGCATTCGGAAAGGGGCTCGCGTTGCATCTAACGAACCCGAAGCCCGTGTTGGGGTGGGGCGCGATCTACGCAATCGCTTTGTCCCCTGATGCGCAGCCCAGCTCAGTTGTCCTACTTTTTGGCGCGCTCATTTCAACGTCAGCCTTTGTTTTTCTGGGCTACGCTGTCCTGTTTTCATCGGCATCAATCGCAGCAGGCTATGCCCGTCTTAAACGGGTGTTCGATGTTACCTTTGGTGTGCTATTCGGTGCGGCATCGATAAAGCTCCTTACAACAAAGCTCTCTCCATGATTTTAGGCATCGGCACAGACCTCGCAAATATTGAACGCATTCAAGGGACCTTGGATCGCTTCGGTGACCGTTTCCGCAATCGTGTGTTCACGGACACTGAACAACGCAAAGCCGAAAGCCGTAAAGACATTGTAGGTACCTATGCCAAGCGCTGGGCAGCTAAAGAAGCGTGTTCAAAGGCGCTGGGCACAGGCCTTCGAATGGGTATCTCGTGGAAAGACATGGCCGTTACGAACCTGCGCACGGGCCAGCCAGTGATGGCCGTGACCGGATGGGCAAAAGAACGGCTTGAGACGATGACACCAGAGGGACATGAGGCGATCATCCACGTCACTCTGACCGATGATCACCCTTGGGCGCAGGCCTTCGTCGTGATTGAGGCCAGACCCCTTACAAACAAGGATACTGCGGGTTGACTAACGCCGCGCGGACCCTCACATAACCCCCACTTTCAATGACGCAATAATGTTAGGTTTCGCTGTGTGGGCATCCATTAAAGAGACAGTAAAAACAGTAGTTTACGCACTGCTTATCGCAGGCGTCTTCCGTACGTTCCTGTTTCAACCATTTTGGATTCCATCAGGGTCGATGAAAGAAACGCTGCTGATCGGCGATTTCTTGTTCGTGAACAAGATGGCCTATGGTTATTCTTACGCGTCTTGCCCGTCGATCATAATCCCGCGTTTTGGCATCGATGTGGACGCGGAAGATTTCTGTGGCGTGTTCAAAGGTGGCAATGACCGGCTGATGGGATCAGAGCCCGAGCGCGGGGATGTTGTCGTATTCCGCCACCCTGTAACGGGCCGCGATTTTATTAAACGTGTCATCGGTTTGCCGGGTGACACGGTTCAAGTCCAAGACGGCGTGATCATCCTTAACGGAACTGAAGTTCCACAAACTGAGGCTGGCCTGTTTACAGAAACGATGGAACACCAAGGCAGCGCTGGGAACTTGCCGCGCTGTGCCAATGGTGCTGTCGGTCTTGGCGCAGAATGCCTGAAACAACGCTTTACCGAAACGCTCCCCGAAGGGACGCAGTACACTGTGCTGAACATCGGTGATCGTGATCTCGACAACACTGGTATTTTTACCGTTCCAGAAGGCCAGTATTTCTTCATGGGTGACAACCGCGATAACTCCTCTGACAGTCGTGTCCCACAGATTTCGCGCGGTGTTGGCTTCGTTCCATATGAAGACATCGTCGGCCGTGCTGATCGTATCATGTTCTCCTCGTCTGGCCGTTCGCTATTGGCGTTCTGGACGTGGCGCTCTGATCGCTACTTCAAGGCGGTCGAGTGAAACTGTCCGGTCCACTTCGCGAATTTCAAGACAGGCTTGGCCACGTCTTTGCCACGCCAGACTACTTGATCCGCGCCGTGACCCATTCGTCCATGTCTTCGCCACATCGTGACGACAACCAGCGCCTCGAATTCCTTGGGGATCGCGTGCTTGGCTTGGTCATGTCCGAGGCTTTGTTGAACGCTGATGTGAATGCAGCTGAAGGTCTGCTTGCACCGCGTTTCAACGCGCTTGTGCGCAAAGAAACCTGCGCTGATGTTGCCCGTCAGATTGACCTTGGTGCCGTGCTGAAGCTTGGTCGTTCTGAAATGCTGACGGGTGGTCGCCGCAAAGAGGCGCTTTTGGCGGATGCCATGGAAGCTGTGATTGCTGCCATCTATGTTGATGCTGGCTTTGAAGTTGCCCGCGATCGCGTCGTTGCGATGTGGGGTGACCGCATTCACAACGTCGAGAAAGATGCGCGCGACCCGAAAACCGCGCTACAAGAATTTGCGCAAGGGCAGGGCGAAACACCACCGTCCTACGTTGAAATCGCCCGCAGCGGCCCTGATCATGCACCGATATTTACCATCGAAGCCCGCCTGCAATCAGGCGCAACCGAACAAGCGCAAGCGCCCAGTAAACGCCAAGCAGAACAAGCCGCCGCCAAAGCCTTATTGGACCGCGTGCAAGGAGAACCCAAGTGAGCGAAACAACCCAACAACGCGCCGGTTTTGTCGCCCTCATTGGTGAACCCAACGCAGGTAAATCAACGTTACTGAACCGCATGGTCGGGGCGAAAGTGTCTATCGTGACCCATAAGGTTCAAACAACCCGTGCCCGTATTCGCGGCGTCGCGATTGAGGGCGATAGCCAGATCGTGTTTGTTGATACACCGGGCCTGTTTTCCCCTAAACGCCGCCTTGATCGCGCAATGGTCGCGGCCGCATGGAGCGGTGTTTCCGACGCTGATGTTGTCGTGCTGATGATTGAAGCGCACCGTGGTATCACCAAGGGTGTTGAGGCGATTTTGGAACGTCTAAACGACGTTGGAAAAGGGCGCACTGTTGCGCTTGCGATCAACAAGATCGACCGCGTTGAATCCGAGGTTTTGTTGGGGCTGGCAAAAGAGTTGAACGACCGTTTTGATTTTGCGGAAACGTTTATGATTTCCGCAGAAAAGGGCCACGGCACCAAGGCCTTGCGCGAATGGCTTGCTGGTTTGATGCCTGTTGAACCTTGGCTTTATCCCGAAGACCAAATCGCCGATCTGCCCATGCGTATGATCGCCGCGGAAATCACCCGCGAAAAACTGACGCTTCGCCTGCACCAAGAGCTCCCGTATCAGCTGACAGTTGAGACCGAGAATTGGGAAGAACGCAAAGACGGTTCCTGCAAAGTTGATCAGTTGGTTTACGTCATGCGCGACGGCCACAAAGGTATCGTGCTTGGTTCGCGCGGCGAAACGATCAAGGCCGTGGGCAAAGCCGCCCGTGAAGAACTCGTCGAATTTCTGGGCCGCAAAGTGCACTTGTTCATTCAGGTCAAAGTACGCCCCAACTGGCTAGAAGACTCCGAGCGTTATTCGGAAATGGGCCTGAACTTCAAAGACGGAAACGAATGAGCGCACGCCTTACATCAGATGTTTGGGTATCCGCCTATTTGACGCGATTGCGGCTTGTTGAAATTCCTGTGTTTGTGACCCGAAAGGGCGACGCGACTGCTGGTTCGGTACTGGTGAAACTCAACACTTTGGACGGCAACGCAAAGGCGTTTCAACGCCAGTTTGACCTGATGTCAGGTGAGCGCGAATGGGTGGTTTTGGCCGAGGGGCCAGAGGAAGACGTCGATGCCTCGCTCAACAAACAGGCCAGTTTTGATCCCGATCTTTGGGTGCTTGAGGTTGAGGACAAGCAAGGCCGCCATTTGCTTGATGATCCGTCCTTGGCATAGGGTGGCGCCATGATTGAATGGCGCGATGAAGGGGCTTTGTTAAAGGTCCGCAAACACGGTGAAAACTCCGCAATTATTGAGGTGTTCACCCCCGAGCGTGGGCTCACGGCGGGGATTGTTCGCGGTGGCACCAGCCGAAAGATTGCGCCCATGCTACAACCCGGAGCACAGCTTTCCGTATCATGGAAAGCGCGGCTTGAGGATCACTTAGGTAGCTTTACGGTCGAACCCGTACGCAGCCGCGCGGCGCAGGTGATGCAAGATCGCCTCGCGCTGGCAGGGTTGAATGCTGTGACGGGAATACTGTCGTTCGTTTTGCCTGATCGCGAAAAGCATGTACCGCTCTACGCTCGCACAATTGCGCTGCTTGATCTGCTCGGCCAGAACGATGTTTGGCCACTTGCCTACCTTCAATGGGAAGTCGCCCTGCTTGAAGAAATGGGTTTCGGTATGGACCTATCAGCCTGCGCGGTGTCCGGCCTGAACGATGACCTGTTCTACGTTTCTCCGCGCACGGGGCGCGCGGTGTCGCGCTTGGCGGCGGGGGATTGGGCGAACAGGCTTTTGCCCCTCCCACATGTGTTATTGGGTAAAGGCGATGCCGACATCGGCGAGATTGTCAGGGCGTTGCGCACTACGGGGCACTTCCTCAACAACCATCTCGCTAGATCACTCGGGGATCGTCAAATCCCCGAAGCGCGCCAGCGTCTAATCGATACGATGAAACGGCACGCTTAACGCGCAACGAAGACCATCTGGCGACCATCGCTGTTGGACAGGATCAGCGTGTCACCCGACACCTCAGCCAAGGTCATTTCTTCAAGTGCCGCAAAGTAAATGCTTTCTGCGGTAAGGTTTTCACAGGCCATACGGGTGGCTCCGATGCCGTCCAGTGCAAACCACGGGTAGAATTCTGTCTGTGTCGCGAAGTACCGATTGCATGGCGCTTGCCCCGCGACCTTTCCCGTTTCCGGAAAAAAGATCGTCGCTGTCGTATCAAACGGCACGCCATCGATCTCGATCAAATGAAACTCAGCCGAGGATTCGACGAATCCAGAAATGCTCTCATCAGCAAAGCAAGCTGAGACAAATAAGAGCGATAGCAATGCGATCAAAGGTCTAAACATACGCAGACACTAAGTTGAAGCGTCGACAACAAAAAGGGGGAGAAACTTTACGGGAGAGCCAAGTCATGGTTCTCTCTGTCCATATTTGGAGAACCTTATGATCGTTGAATTTGCATTAAGCCTGTCCCTTTCCCTGCCCGCTGCTGGCCCGACCGTTACGCCGGTGGAATTTACTGAACCGGTTCAGCAGGTTATCACCTATCCGCCAGAGGCCGTTCTAAACCAGCTATCCGGCTTGCCCCTTCCAGACGGGACGATTCAGGCCTTTGAAGACGGCTTTCTCGTCGAGGACACATTTTTTGGCGCTTTCGCGATCACCAAAGATTTTGGTTATGGCTATGTGACGGGCTCCAACTCCATCGAGGCTGCGCGAGATGTCGCCATTCAGGAGTGCATGAAACAAGGGCCAGTCTGCATGATCTACGCTGAGTTGCTACCAAATGGCTACGTTCCACTTGCGCAAGGCCAAGTCGCCCTGTCTCCTGAGGCGGCCGATCACTTCAATAACCCGAACCCCGATTGGGGAAACTACCGCGCGATGGCGATCAGCGAAGACGGCGCCTATTCGGTGGTGTGGAACTACGGCTCACCTCGCGAAGCGTCAGAGGCAGCCTTAAGCGACTGCACGGGATACAGGGTCGATGACCTCCCGAACTTACGAGACATGCCCTGCGTTTTGATCCCGTTCAAATAGAGCGGTTGGGGACGAGCGATCACACCGCTCGGCCCCGCTTCTTTACAGAATGCGCCGTGCAATAACCTGTGCCTGAATTTCGCCAGCACCTTCAAAGATGTTCAGGATACGCGCGTCGCACAGGATGCGGCTGACCTTGTATTCCAGCGCAAAACCGTTGCCGCCGTGGATCTGCAATGCGTTGTCCGCAGCCGCCCATGCGACCCGTGCACCCAATAGCTTCGCCATGCCCGCCTCGACGTCACAACGACGGCCTTCATCTTTCTCAAAGGCACTGAAATACGTCAGCTGACGGGCGACCATAATCTCGACCGCCATCATCGCCAGCTTGTTGGCAACGCGTGGAAATTCGATCAGTGACTTGCCGAACTGCTTGCGATCTTGGGCGTATTGCATCCCAACGTCGAGCGCAGAACAAGCGACACCAATGGCGCGCGCGGCGGTTTGGATACGGGCAGATTCAAACGTTTCCATTAGCTGCTTGAAGCCCTTGCCTTCGATCCCACCAAGCAGGTTTTCACCCTTCACCTTGAAGCCATCAAATGCCAGTTCGTATTCTTTCATGCCGCGATATCCGAGGACCTCGATTTCGCCGCCCGTCATGCCCTCAGTCGGGAACGGATTGGCATCATCACCCGGTGTCTTTTCGGCCAAGAACATTGACAGGCCTTTGTAGTCCGACGTGTCAGGGTCCGTGCGGGCCAGCAATGTCATCACATGGGTACGGCTTGCATGGGTAATCCACGTCTTGTTGCCGGTAACGGTGTAATCATCGCCATCCTTAACGGCGCGTGTGCGCAGGCTGCCTAGGTCGGACCCAGTATTCGGTTCAGTGAAAACGGCCGTTGGCAATGTCTCGGCACTCGCCAAGGCAGGAAGCCACTTTTGTTTCTGCTCTTCGGTGCCGCCAGCAATAATCAACTCAGCAGCAATCTCGGAACGGGTCCCAAGCGATCCAACACCGATATAGCCGCGCGACAATTCTTCCGACACGACACACATGGATGCCTTGGACAGGCCGAAACCGCCGTATTCTTCAGGGATCGTCAGGCCGAACACGCCCATTTCGGCCAACTCGTCGATCACCTCCATTGGGATCAGTTCGTCTTTTAGGTGCCATTCGTGGGCAAACGGTTCGACCTTCTCAACCGCATAGCGGCGGAACTGGTCGCGGATCATTTCAAGCTCTTCATCAAGGCCAGACGTGCCGACGGATACTTCAGCGCTGCGTTCTTGCATCAGCGCAACAAGACGCAAACGCGCAGCTTGTGTGTTGCCGCCTTGCGTTAGGGTTTGAACCGCAGGGACCATCATCTCACGCATCTGATCTTGCGTCAGGCCAATGTCTTGTAGGCGCAAAATTTCGCCTTGGTTCATCGGGATGCCGCCGTAAATCTGCCAGAGGTATTCCCCGAACGCGATCTGGTGGATCAACTGGTCAACTTCGCCAAAATTTCCGTCTGCGTTCAGTTTTTCCGCCCAATTTTGCATCTGCGCCAGTGCTTCGACATAGGTCGCAAGCCATGCCAGCCCATGGGCGGCGGTTTGCTCGGCCTCAACCAACGCGCCAGATGCGCGTCCATCAACCATGACCTTTTCACGAACACAGTCCTTTGCCGTTTCAAGCAACGCGCGAAGTGGCGCGATTGCGTCACCAGTCGTTGAAAGCAGGTCGTTTAAGATCGGTGGCGCATTTTGATCTTGTCCGTCGCGGGGCATAGCCGACTCCTTGATTTTGCAGTTGCAGAAATACCGCCTTCGCAGTCGCAGCGCAATAATAATTCGCAAGAAACTTAATTTGCGAACGAAAATAACTAAGTGAAATTATCGTGCGAGTGTTCTTAAAGCAGTGTACTTCACAAATATGGAGCAGTTGTTGGGCTTAGAGGGCCTTCTTTCACTGGCGTTTGTACTAACCGTCGCTGTTTTTGCGGGGTTGGTAAAGGGTGTCGTTGGGTTTGCGATGCCAATGATTCTGATTTCTGGGCTGACGCTGGTAATCCCACCTGAACAAGCCTTGGCCGCGTTGATCCTTCCGACCTTGCTCACCAATACATGGCAAGCTTTTCGCCAAGGCATCAAAAACGCGGTGCGCTCAGTTGTTGAATTCCGTTGGTTCTTACTCAGCGGATTGGTGTTGCTTGTCTTAAGTGCGCAACTTGTCCGCGTTCTGGATCCACGTGTTCTATATGGTTTGATAGGCGGCCCCGTTGCATTGTTTTCGATCCTGCAGCTTGCAGGATGGAAGCCAAAGCTTGAGGCCAGATCAGTGCGTCTTGATACTGCCATCGGCAGCTTTGCGGGCTTCATTGGCGGTCTATCTGGCGTTTGGGGGCCACCGACAGTGGCCTATCT
>CALBVZ010000049.1 GCA_937969445.1 uncultured Octadecabacter sp.
GCGTGGCGCAGTGGGTCCATCGTCAGCTCTCCGCGTTCGAGGGTTTTATTGTCTTCGGTCTCTTCAATCTCTTCGCCGGAAATCGCATCCTGACGACGCAACAGCGCACGGATACGTTCCACCAAAAGGCGCTGGCTAAACGGTTTCTTGATGTAGTCGTCCGCGCCCATGCGCAACCCAAGGACTTCATCAATTTCGTCATCTTTGGATGTCAGGAAAATAACTGGCATCGTTGTTTTCTGGCGAAGGCGCTGCAGCAAATCCATACCGTCCATGCGCGGCATCTTGATGTCCAGAACTGCAAGTTCCGGCATACGCTTATTGAACGCATCCAATGCCTGCTGACCATCTGCATAAGTTTCCACGTCAAAGCCTTCGGCTTCGAGGGTGATCTGTACTGATGTGAGAATATTTCGATCGTCATCGACAAGTGCGATTCGTGACATGTGACTGCCTCTCTAACTGCTCGTGTTTTTAATTGCCTGTTTTTTCTTAGTTTTGCCCCACTTAGCCCAAGCGAATCAATCTAAAACTGGAAAAGGCCGTCAAACTTCACCTCTTTGTACCCGTAAAAAGAGTAACCAATGACTAAAATGTCTCACTTATGGTGTTTGGAGCGCATGTCAGTCGGCAATGAACCGCGATGATGGCGCTAACGTTGATTTGGTTGCGCTAACTGTGACAAAGGCGTCTGTTCACGCTGGAAACCGTCATGTTAGGTCCAGATTGTAAGGCATTTTGCCCCAACAATCTTAGGAGAGAGACTATGGACCACGGCACGGTCAACCCATCCATGAAGCTGCCTAATCAAGGCATCACTGGGTTGGGTCAGGTCTATTATAACTACTCCGAAGATGATCTCATTGCCGAAGCGCTTAAGCGCGACGAAGGCCAGCTTGGCAAAGGCGGCGCGTTCCTCGTCACAACGGGTAAGTTCACGGGTCGTTCGCCAAAGGACAAACATGTTGTGCGCAGCGAAACCACCAAGGATACCATCTGGTGGGAAAACAACGCCGCGATGGAACCTGCCGCGTTTGACCAGCTCTATGATGACATGATCGCGCACATGGGTAGCAAAGACTACTTCGTACAAGACCTGTTCGGTGGCGCGGACCCTGCGCACCGTTTGGACGTTCGCTTCGTCACTGAAATGGCGTGGCATGGTCTGTTCATCCGCCACTTGATGCGTCGCCCTGAAGCATCTGAGCTTCCCGGCTTCACACCGGATTGGACAGTCATCAACTGCCCAAGCTTCCTTGCAGACCCAGAGCGCCACGGATGCCGTTCTGAAACGGTCATCACGATGAACTTCGACCGCAAGATCATTCTGATCGCGGGCACCGAGTATGCAGGCGAAAACAAGAAGTCTATCTTCACGTTGCTCAACTACTTGCTGCCTGAAAAAAACATCATGCCGATGCACTGTTCTGCCAACCACGCCAAAGACAATCCTGTCGATAGCGCTGTGTTCTTTGGTCTGTCAGGCACTGGTAAGACAACGCTTTCCGCTGACCCGAACCGCACACTTATCGGTGACGATGAGCACGGCTGGTCTGATCGCGGCATCTTTAACTTCGAGGGCGGCTGTTACGCCAAGACCATCGGTCTGAACCCTGAAGCAGAGCCTGAAATCTACGCCACGACCCAGATGCCGGGCACCGTGATCGAGAACATGGTGTTTGACCCTGAAACGCTTGAGCTTGATTTCGAAGACGACAGCCTGACAGCGAACATGCGCTGTGCGTACCCGTTGAACTACATCTCCAATGCGTCTGAAACAGCGCTTGGCGGTCACCCAAAGAACATCATCATGCTGACATGTGATGCGTTCGGTGTGTTGCCTCCGATCGCACGCCTTAGCCCTGCGCAGGCGATGTATCACTTCCTGAGCGGTTTCACGTCCAAGGTTGCTGGCACTGAGCGCGGTGTGACCGAGCCTGAGCCAACGTTCTCAACCTGCTTTGGCGCGCCATTTATGCCGCGTCGCCCAGAGGTGTACGGCAACTTGCTGCGCTCCAAGATCGCGACACATGGCGCGACCTGCTGGTTGGTGAACACCGGTTGGACTGGTGGAGCTTACGGTACGGGCAACCGCATGCCGATCAAAGCGACCCGTGCTTTGCTGACGTCGGCACTCAACGGCACGCTCGTTGAAGGGCAGTTCCGTAAAGACGCGAACTTTGGTTTTGATGTGCCAGTGGCATGTGATGGCGTGGACGACGTTCTTTTGAACCCGCGCGACACATGGGCCGATGGCACCGCTTATGACGCACAAGCGGCCAAGCTGGTTGATATGTTCGCAAACAACTTTGAGCAGTACCTTCCGTTCATTGATGAGGATGTTAAAGCCGCTGCAATTGGCTAAACTGCCAGCATGAAAATGCAGATTACAGTATTTGTGAGCGCCCTAAGCATTGCTTGGGGCGTTTGCGCATCTGCCGCTGAGAACGACTTCGTTTCTCCCTTGGTTGGTTTTTTCGAAGCTGGCGTGTTGTGCGCCCAAGAAGGTGGTATCGTTCGCTTGGCGCCGGACACCTTGGCT
>CALBVZ010000050.1 GCA_937969445.1 uncultured Octadecabacter sp.
ATGTATTCACGGGCATGATCGACAAGATGCATGTAGTGAACCCCAGACGGGCAGGTCGTCATACAGGCCAAACACGAAAGGCACCGGTCGATATGTTTGACGGTTTTCTCATCCGGCACACGCTCGTTTTCCAGCATGTCCTTGATCAGGTAGATGCGCCCGCGCGGGCTGTCCAACTCATCGCCCAAAACTTGATACGTTGGACAGGTGGCCGTGCAAAAACCGCAATGGACACAGTTGCGCAAGATTTCATTTGCCCGCGCTGTGCCCGCATCTTTTAGCTGATCATCGGTAAAGGTGGTCTGCATATCAGGCTCCGTTCGTGTTGATCAGCAAGAACAAAAAGGTAATCACAAAAGTCGGGACAAGCGCCCAAAGCATCCGTGACCAAATGTCTATACTTGGGCGCGTCGCAAGGCGCGGAACCAAAAACACGGCGCCAATGATCACGCCCATCACGATGGGTAGGCTGATCACGCGCAAGGCTTCAGGCATGTATTCACCCAATGCCAACACGCCCAATCCACCAACCGCAGCCGCCGCGACTAACCGCCAGTCCCACAGCAATGCCGCCATGATCGTCGCCCCCAAGCAGGGCATGACGACAAAACCTAGACCAAGCCCGTTCATCCCATTAACCCCACATTCAATATCCCGCGCGGGTCAAATTTGTTTCGCAGCCCTTGCGACAACGCTGTAACAGTTGGATTTTCGGGCTGGAAGACGGGCACATCGGCGCGCATAGTCTCGGGCCCCTTTAGCAAGGTGGCGTGCCCCCCTGTTCCGGCGCACATGTTTTGCAATGCCTTGTGTGTCGCACCATCGGCCTCGGTCATCGAGAACCACATCAATCCACCGCCCCAGTCCATTGCCAAATCCGTCCTGAGGGTTTGCCACAGGTTTTCTGCAAACTCAGAAGCAGCACTTGGTTTGATGGAAACCCGCGTAACGGCGTCGTGGTCCGCGAAACATTTCACATCCCGAATATCGCTCCAAAGGGCAGCGCTGGCTGTATCCTCGGTTTGTGTAATCTCGCCAAACTTTGCCAGCAATTCGCACAATTTCCCTGCACGATAAGCAACCGATGTCTCGAACCCTTCGATCCGAATATGAACCAAGCCGTTCACGAAGGCTGCACCTGTCACCTCAAACGGGGATCCCAACGCGGCTGACATTGCCACGACGCTATTGTTCAACGTCAGATCGTGAAGCACCAATGTGGTTTCGGTTTCTGGTTTTGGCAGCACCTTCAGGGACACCTCGCTCAGCACGCCTAATGTTCCATAAGACCCGGCCATCAACTTAACCAAGTCATAGCCGGTGACGTTCTTCATCACCCGCCCGCCGTTCTTGATGATCGTGCCAGACCCATCCACAAACCGAACGCCAAGCAGGTGGTCACGACATGCGCCAACCGAAATCCGGCGCGGGCCGCTCGCGTTGGTTGCAACGACGCCGCCTATTGTTGGCGTGCCTGAACTGCCTAGCAACGTGCGGTGGTCCATCGGCTCAAACGCAAGTCGTTGGTTTTCGGCATCTAAAGCAGCTTCAATTTCCGACACCGGTGTTCCTGCTTGCGCGACGATCGTTAGCGCACCGGGTTCATAAAGCGTTATTCCAGTTAGCCCAGCCGTGCTCAGGACATCCCCATCGACAGGATTGCCAATATCACGTGTGCCGCCACCGCGAATGTGTAGCGGCCCCGTTGCAACTTTTACCGCCTCTGCCAGCTCTTGTTCTGTTTTTACCATCTTTATACTACTCCGCCGCCATTCGCCGCGATGCGCTGCTGTCGAGCGGGAATACTTTTGCAGGGTTCAACAACCACTCAGGGTCAAACACATCCTTCACAGCCATCTGAATATCTAAGTCTTGTTGCGCATACTGGTGGGTCATCAGATCCCGTTTTTCAATTCCAACGCCATGCTCGCCGGTCAAACAGCCACCTGCATCAACGCACAGTTTCAGGATCTCGGCACCCATTGCTTCACACAGTTCCAGATCACCCGGTTTGTTGGCATCATAGCAAATCAGCGGGTGCATATTGCCGTCTCCAGCATGGAAAACGTTGCCGACCTTTAGGCCATATTCATCGGACAATTCCCCAATACGGCGCAACACCATCGGTAGCGATGAAACTGGGATTGTGCCATCCAAACACATGTAGTCGCTGATCTGCCCAATCGCGCCGAACGCGGATTTGCGGCCCAACCAAATGCGGGCGGCCTCTTCTTCGTCTTGCGCTTCGCGTAGCTCAACAGGGTCGTGTTTGCGGGCGATGTCTTTGATCAGCGCTAGCTGTTCATCGATTTCTTCAGGTGCGCCTTCGACTTCAACGATCAGCAAGGCATTGCAATCGGGGTAGCCTGCTTTGGCGTAATTCTCGGTTGTTTCAATGCACAAACGGTCCATGAATTCGATCGCCACGGGCAGAACACCCGCTTTGATGATGTCCGCAACGCATTCCCCTGCGACCTCGTTATCGTTGAACGCCATCAAGACAGGGCGCGCGCCTTCTGGTTTTCGCAAAATGCGCAACGTGGCTTCGGTAACAACGCCAAGCTGCCCCTCAGAACCACAAATCAGGCCGAGTAGGTCCAAACCCGCAGCATCCAGATGTTCGCCGCCAATCTCGGTGATTGTGCCGTCCATCAGCACCATTTTAACGCCCAATAGGTTGTTCGTCGTCACGCCGTATTTCAAACAATGCGCTCCGCCGGAATTCATCGCAACGTTGCCCGCAATGGCGCAAGCCAGCTGGCTAGACGGGTCAGGTGCGTAAAAGAAATCCATCTCCTCAACCGCGCCTGTTACGCTCAGGTTTGTGCGGCCGGATTGAACGCGAATGTATCGATCCTCGTAGTTGGTTTCCAACACACCGTTTAGCCGCGCGACGCCTAAGATTACACAGTCCGCCGTGGGCAAAGCCCCCCCCGCCAATGACGTGCCAGAACCGCGCGGTACTACAGGTACACCCATCTCATGGCACAGCTTCAATACGGCCGCGACTTCCTCCGTTGAGGTCGGAAGCACTGCACAAAGCGGCGGACATTTGTACGCGGTCAAGGCGTCACACTCGTATGCGCGGACTTCAGATTCGGTATGAATTACGGCTCCAATCGGCAAAACCGATTGCAAACGCTCAACAATTTGCGATTTCCGTGATAACACGTTCTGGTTTGGAGCTGGCATTTCCATGAGAGTCATCCTTTAATTGGTAAATAAATATAACCAATTTGGCGTCGTGTCTATGATGTTAAACCAAGCTAGGGTCCGACTATGGAATCTATCACAAATTCAGGCAGCCTGAACGGGCTGGATATCATCGCGGTGCTGATTTACGTTGCCGTTTGGCAAGGTATCAGCTGGTGGATCGAACACCCTACCGCCAAGCACCCTTCGGTGACTGTTTTGATGTCGGAATACCGGCGAAAGTGGATGCTGGTTATGATCACGCGCCAGCCTAGAATATTTGACGCGCAAATGATGACGAGCCTGCGCCAAGGCACATCCTTTTTCGCCTCGACATCATTGCTAGCAATGGGGGGGCTGTTGGCCTTGATCGGCAATGTAGGCCCTTTGCAAAACGTCACCATGCAGATCGGCCATTTAGAAACCCCTGCGATGGAGCTTCAAACAAAACTGCTATTGGTGCTTGTTCTATTAGGCAATGCATTCCTGAAATTCGTCTGGGCCAACCGTGTGTTTGGGTATTGCTCCGTGATGATGGGCGCGGTTCCAAATGACCCCGCTGACGAACGAGCTGTACCATTGGCACGCAAAGCCGCCGAGCTGAACATCCGCGCAGCGATGAATTTCAATCGCGGGCTTCGGTCGATGTATTTTGCTTTGGGGGCCGTTGCATGGATCGCTGGCGCATGGGCGCTTCTTTTCGCCTGTCTGGCGACCGGATTTCTTGTCTGGTCCCGCGAGTTCACATCCATACCGCGCGAGATTATCTTAAACGATATTTCCGACACCAAAGTGTGATTGGGAATGGCGGTGACGTGCGATACTTTGCAGATATGAAAAAATTAGCACTTCTCTTGCTCACAGCTACGCCAGCGTTGGCAGACATTGCGGTTGTTGAAGCTGTGGCTTTTAGCAATGGCCGCTTTGACGTGACCCTGTCCCATCCCGACACCGGATGGGAGCATTACGCGGACGGTTGGCGCATTGAATTGGCCGACGGTACGATCCTTGGGACCCGGGTTCTTGCGCACCCGCACGTGAACGAACAGCCCTTCACACGGTCCGATCAGATTGCGGTTCCTGACGGTGTAACCGAGGTCTTTGTGCGCACGTCTGACAATGTTGATGGTTGGGCGGATGAAACGACGCCCTTCGTTCTTCCATAGAGCAGTACCCTATTTGCCTCATTTGTCTTTTTGGTTCTGCAAATGATCGGGAGGCGTCGTGCCACCCGTCGCGCGCCAGTTCTTATGCTGCTGAGAATCTAGCGGCGAACGCATCGTGACGAGCTTTCGAATATTCCAAAGCCCAAGAATGACAATGGCCAGCACAACATATCCGATTGCGCCAAGGGATTGGACAAATTCGATCATCTGCGCCCTTCACGTAGCCATGCGCCAATCACCAACAAGCCCGCCAATAGCAATGCCAACCAAGCTGGTAGTAAAGGTGTTACACTGACATCTGCAGTCCGGTAAGCGTCCCGCGGAGTTACCCCAATCCAACCGCGCCCAAACGCAACGCGCCCTGCACGTACATCACGTAGTGAAGGCTGGCCGTCTGTCATTGTAATAATTCCGCCATTGGTTGATGCGACGAGTTCGGCCAACACGTCACCACTGGCAATCGTTTGTTCGAACTCACGTGGTGCGGCGGGGCCCAATGCGATGACTGTTTCGATATCTCCGTCACGCAAACGATAAAGCCCGATTTCAGGCGCTTCCCAAAGCAGCTCGTAGCGCCCTGGTGATACTTCCTCCAAAGTCACGACTGTTTCAGATCCATCGGGATGGATAATCGTGATGTCGCCCGTTTCTTCATTCAACGTGCGGCGAATGATCCGCATGTTAAGCCCATTGGGTTCGATCCAAAGGGCTTCTTCTTCAAGCTCGGGTTCTTTCATCATCCAATGGGCAAGGCGGCGCAGCAATTCCAATTGCGGCCCACCACCTTCAAAACCTCGGTCCCAAAGCCAAGCATGATCAGACGCCATCAACGCCACGCGCCCTTCGCCAATGCGTTCTAACATCAACAAAGGTTGCGTATTGATGCCCGACATAACGACCGTGGCATCCTCGGACGGCAAAACCTCAATCTGGCGCAACCAACGGCCCCAACCGGGCATGCCATCTTCGCCAATATTCGGCGCGAAAGCCTCAAGCCCTTCGGTGACCGGATGGCGCTGACCAAGGTCCGTAATCATCGGCGTAAAGCCTTCTTCATAGACCCGCGCCGTAGGGCGCCCAGGTAGAACTTCGCCAAGGGGCGAGCGATAGATGCTATCGGCACTCGCATAATCGGGCCCTGCAGAAATCAACACCGCGCCACCTTCTTGAACATAGGTCGCGATGCTTTCGAAATAGGCAGACGGAAGGATGCCGCGTCGTTTGTAGCGATCAAAAATGATGAGGTCGAACTCATCAATCTTCTCCAAAAACAGCTCGCGTGTCGGGAAGGCGATCAGCGACAATTCGTTTACAGGCACGCCGTCTTGCTTTTCCGGTGGGCGCAAAATCGTGAAGTGTACCAGATCAACCGAACTGTCGGATTTGAGCAAGTTGCGCCACGTCCGTTCCCCCGCATGGGGTTCCCCGCTGACCAAAAGCACCCGCAAACGATCACGCACGCCATTGATCTGCACAACGGCTTCGTTGTTACGGTCGGTTAGCTCTCCGTCCACCGTTGGCGTGGCAAACTGCATCACATTCATACCGCCGTGGGGCAGGTCAATCGGCAGCTCAACGTCTTGGTTTACAGGCACCTGAAACGCAAGCGGCGCGCCACCATCAATCGCAATCGTCAGGTCAACGAAATTTGCATCCGGTGCGGCCCCTTGATCCTCAATGCGCAGGGTCAGTGTCACAGGTTCGCCCAAAATCGCAAATGCGGGCGCGTTCTTCACCACAAGACGACGATCCCAATCGTCTTCGCGACCAGTCAGCAGAACATGCAATGGGGCTGGCAAGGCAGTCGGCGCGGCGGGCAAATCATGGGCGCGACCGTCCGTAATCAGAACCATACCCGCGACCCGCGCCTGCGGCTCTTCTGCCAGTGCCTCGGACAATGCTGTCATCAGCTCGGTGCCCGCATCATCGACACCATCACCTAACGTTAAAACCCGCAGCTCGGTATTTGGTCGGCGGGAGACTTCCGCCTGTAGGTTTGCCAAAGCCTCAGCAGATTGTTCAGGGCGATCGGAAATACGTTGGCTCGCGCTTTCATCAACGACGGCGATGACAATATCCGAAAGCTGCGCGCGATCCTCGCGCTGCAACGACGGGTTCGCGATCGCGCCCAAAAGTACAATCGCAGCAAGGGCCCGAAGCGCCCAGCCCAACAGCCGACGCCAAACCGCAAACAACAACCCAACCGCGACCAAAGCGGCAAGACCGTAAAGCACAACAAGCGGCACCAACGGGTCGAGAATGACATTACCAATCATGCGCGACACCCTTGCTTCTTTTGTTCCTTAAACCTCCGCCGGAGGCGCACATTAGCCAAACGAGATCCCGCATACTCATTGCCCCAACCGATCCAGTAGGGCAGGCACATGCACCTGATCCGACTTATAGTTGCCTGTCAGCACATGCATGATCAGGTTCACGCCAAAGCGCAGCGCGATTTCACGTTGGCGATTGCCAGCTTGCCCACGCCCAATCGGAACCAATGGATTACCAAGCTGATCCGTGGCCCATGCTGCGGCCCAATCGTTGCCGCCAATGACAACCGGTGTCACGCCATCATTCAGATCGCGAAACGGCATGCCATCTGAAAGTTCAGCGTCCGCGGGGGCGGCTTCGACCCACACGTCGCGCCCAGGATGACGACCAGGGAAATCTTGGAGCAAGTAGAACGTGCGTGTCAGAACATGATCTTGCGGGATCGGCTCCAGCGCTGGAATATCCAGACCACGTGCAATCGCCTGTAGTTTACGTCCTGCGGGCGAGGACGAACCGAAACGTGCAAGGTCTGCGTCGCGGGTATCAAACAGGATCATTCCGCCAGAACGAAGATAACGGTTCAGCTTGGTGTATGCCTCACGGGTCGGCAATTGCTGATCGGCTGTCACGGGCCAGTAGATAAACGGGAAGAACGCCAGCTCGTCTGTTTCAAGGTCAATTCCTACGGGGAAAGACGGCTCAATCGAGGTGCGTTGAAATAGCGTATTGGACAGCCCGTAAAGCCCGGCATCTGACATCTCATCAACGCGGGTGTCACCTGTGATGACATAGGCCAACACCACGTCAGCAGTTGATGTGATTGCGAAGCTGTCATCCTGCGCGCGCACATCTTGCGGAGCGAGAAACAAAGCAACCAGAACCGTGGCAGCTGCACTTGCACGTGGGCCACGCAAACGACCAGACAAAGCCAGTGACGCAATGATGTCGATGGTTAGCAGAACAAGCGCCGCAGTCAAAAGCCATCCCTTCAGCAGCGTCTCAGGGACCACATCTAGCCCTTCCACAGCGATACGCGCAGGCCAAGTTGCCGCCGTGAGCGTTCCTTCGCGGCCAATGGCATTCACTGCAATGCGACGGTCTTCGCCAGCATAAAGGCCTGGCAACATCGCAGCAGTCGGTTGCGCCGTCGCAAGGTCTTCACCCGCAACGCCGGGCAATGTGTCAGCGCGACCAAGTTCGCCAAAGGCATTCAAAACGTCTTCGGGCATCCATGTGGTTCCTGTTAGGTCATCAGCGGTCGGCGCGGCAGGGCGCGTGGACACGGCGAGGCGTTCCAGCATTTGCACGAACAGACCCGAAATCGGCAAAGTCGACCATTCCGCATTGGCTGTGACGTGGAACAACACAATTGATCCTTCGCCAGTTACCTTGCGCGTCACGAGGGGGGTACCATCCGCCAGCTGTGCAATTACGCGGCTTGCCAATGTCGGGTCCGGTTGCGCCATAACTTGGGCGGTAACGGCGACATCGTTCGGGATTGGCAGGCCAAAGAACGGGCTGGTGTCTGGGAATGGTGCGAGTTCTTTGGGTTCTCCCCATGACATCGCACCACCAATGGAACGTCCGCCAACGCGCAGGCGGACGGGCATCAACGGGTCTTCGTCAATGCGGCTAATGTCAGACGCGGCAAGGCGTGGACCAGCGAAGCGGACCAGTAAGCCGCCATTCTCGACCCACTCGATCATGGTGTCAGTTTCAATGGCTGTCATCGTCGCGACATCAGCAAGAATGATCACATCAGGATTGGCAAGAAGGACGTCTTCGAGCGAGCCTTCAATCAGGTCTGCGGTCGGGATAAGGGCCTGTTCTAGGTAGTGAAGCGGGGACAGCAGCTCCAACGCTTCACGCTCGCTTGCGCCAGCGAGCAGTGCAACTTCGCGACGTTTCAACGCGTCATCCGTTAGGGTGACAGCACCAGCTGATCGCACGCCACGAATTTCGAAACGGGTCACGCGGTTGCGTAACTCGGGGGGAAGGTCGAAAGTTGCAGTCGTTTCTGTGCTGCCGGCTTCGAAACCAGCAGGTGCGGTTGCAAGCTGACGCTCGATGCCAGCCGGATCAAGGCCGATTGCGGCAACACTGGTTTGCGCGCCAATGCCACTTGCCGCACGCAGGACTGTTACGGATACGTCGCCGTCCACAACCTGTGCTGCGCGCAGACCAAAGACGGGGCGAGGCGATTCAAATGCGGTGACTGTCCCGTGGGTTTCAAGCACGGCGAGCAAGGTTTTGCGGCTGTCACGTGCGAGGCCGTCTGACATCCAGAATGTGTCGAAGGGTCCGGTCAGGGTTTCGGCCCATTCCATAATCGCTTCTTCATTTGGCTCAAACGGGTGTGGTGTGAGCGCTGCAATCCGTTGCCCCACGGCTTGCGCATCTTGGAACACGGGCGCTTCTGGTGGCAAATCGGTGAGGGTAACGAGCGCGGCTGGGCGGCCATCGCGGGCGGCCTCAGCCATGGCGGCATCAATACGATCAACGCGGCGCGGCCAATCGCGAGCATCCGCCCAAGTGCCATCAACAAGGACCAACAATGGGCCTGAGCCCGGTGTTTCGTCTTTCGGGTTCAACACGGGACCCGCGAAGGCTGTGATGATCGCGGCAACCGCGAGAAGGCGCAGGAGCAGCAACCACCAAGGCGTGCGGTCCGTTTGTGTGCTGTCGTCTGTGAGGCCGAGCAACAGTGCGACACCGGGAAAACGGCGGCGGATTGGGGCGGGCGGCACGGCACGAAGCAGTAGCCACAAGATCGGAAGGATCAATATGCCGAGGAGGAGCCACGGGGTAGCGAAGGCGATAGGGCCGATGCTCAGCATGGTTTAATCCACCGTTGCTGGGGCGCTGCCCCGCCCTTCGGGCTCCCCGGGATATTTTCGAAACAAAAGCAAGGGTAAGAGAGGATCATGCGCGGCGCTCGAGTGCTGTGTAGGTCCATAAAAGGGCGGATGTTGCAGATGCGTCGGTGTGATGCGTGTGGAACTGCCAGCCTGTCGCGCGGGCAAGCTGGGAAAGGCGATCTTTGCGCATCGCGAGGCGGTCTAAGTAGTGCGATTTTAGGTCACGTGCTTTGAGCGTTTCGTGGCGCAGGGTGCCGGACATGGATTCAAAAATAGTACGCCCATCGAAAGGAAAGGCTTCTTCGGTTGGGTCGAGGACTTGCACAAGGGCGCCGCGTACATCGCGTTCGGCGGCTTTTTGCATTGCAGTTTCTATGCCTGCGAGGTTGCCCATAAAGTCAGAGACAAACAGGGCGCGGGAATGGGGGAGCATGCCATCTGCGTTCGGGGTTCCGAAGTCGTCAGAGTGGTCTTCCGACAGAAGCGCGGCCATTTGGGTGACTTGGGTCTCGCCGCGCCGTGGGGGAAGTAGATTTCCTGTCAGTCCAACACGTTCGCCGCCGCGGAGCAGCAGGATTGTGGTGGCCAGTGCAAGGGCGCGTGCGCGGCCCGCTTTGGTGGTGCCGTCTTTGAGCGAGGTGAAGGACATCGACGCAGATTGATCGACCCAAAGCAGGATCGACTGGGCGATTTGCCATTCTTTGTCCTGTACGAACTGGGCGTCAGATCGCGCTGAACGTCGCCAATCAATAGCGCGCATTTCGTCGTGGTTTTGCGCTGGGCGGTACTGCCAGAACGTATCACCCTGACCTGCACGTCTGCGGCCGTGATCGCCCACCAGCACCGTCGCAGCGAGATGTTCTGCCTCGGCCAACAAGGGCGGAAACGGTGCGGCGAGGCTTTCGGCGCGTGACCTTAGAGAGAGGGGTGTATCGCTCATGCGGCTTTAGATACGCTTGTGATTTGGGTTGCGACTTGATCGATCACGTTCGTGAGGCTTTCACCGCGGGCGCGAGCTGCGAAGGACAGCGCCATACGGTGGGTCAGCACAGGGGCGGCCATAGCACGCACGTCTTCGGCGGACGGCACAAGGCGACCGTCAAGCAGGGCGTTGGCGCGAACTGTCAGCATCAAAGCCTGTGCAGCACGTGGACCGGGGCCCCAGCTGACTGTGTCCTTGACCAAATCGGTTGCCGTTTCATCATCTGGGCGGCAAGCGCGGACGAGATCGAGGATCATTTCGACAATCGCGTCACCCACCGGCATGCGGCGCAGCAGGGTCTGTGCAGCGAGAAGTTCATCCGCTGTGAAAACGGCGCTGGCTTCGCCTTCGGCCACGCCTGTCGTTGCAATCAGGATATCGCGTTCGGTTTCGCGGTCCGGGTAGGGCACGTCAATCTGCACAAGAAAGCGGTCAAGTTGCGCTTCGGGGAGTGGATAGGTGCCTTCTTGCTCGATCGGGTTTTGCGTGGCGAGGACGTGGAAAGGCGTACCAAGGGCGCGGTGTTCGCCCGCGATGGTGACTTCCCTTTCCTGCATCGCTTGCAGCAGTGCGGACTGGGTACGAGGCGAAGCACGGTTGATTTCATCCGCCATCAGAAGCTGACAGAAAATAGGGCCTTCGATAAAGCGGAAATCACGGGTGCCATCGGCCGCGGTTTCCAGAACTTCGGAACCGAGAATATCAGCGGGCATCAGGTCAGGCGTGAATTGGATCCGGTTGCCGTTTAGCCCCATTACCGTGGACAGCGTGTCGACTAGCATCGTCTTACCCAAGCCCGGCAAGCCGATCAGCAAGGCGTGCCCACCACAAAGAAGAGAAGTCAATGTTAGGTCTACAACGCTGTCTTGCCCGATGAAGCGTTTGGCGATGGATGCGCGGGCCTCGGCCAGCTTGCCGCCAAGGGTTTCGATCTGGGTCACAAGCTCTGCGTCGGAAGGCATGGCATTCTCTTTCTTATGAGGCATATAATCGCGGGATAGTTGAACAGATATCGCAGGCAAGCCCAATGGGGAAAACAAACGAAAGTGATGGATCGGTGACTGTTTCGGCGGAAAGTCTCGCATCGTCGGCACGTGCGGCGGCCACAGGGCGCGGTTTACCCCCTGTTGAGACGTGGAATCCGCCGTTTTGCGGTGATCTGGACATACGGATTGCGCGGGATGGGACGTGGTTCTATTTAGGAACCCCGATTGGACGGATTGAGCTGGTGAAGCTGTTTTCGACGATTATTCGCCGCGATGGCGATGACTATTTTCTGGTGACACCCGTTGAGAAGGTAGGAATCACCGTCGAGGATGCGCCATTCGTGGCCGTGGATTTTGAGCGCGTTGGCGACGATTTGCGGTTCGAAACCAATGTCGGGGACTTTGCTGTGGCCGGAGCGGATCACCCAATTCGCGTGGTGCGAGATCCAGAAACAGGTGAGCCGAGCCCCTATGTTTTGGTGCGCCGGAATCTTGAAGCCTTGATTGATCGCAAATCGTTTTACCGATTAGTCGATATTGGTGAGACCGCGTCGCATGATGGGGTGGATTGGTTTGGCGTGCGCTCGGGTGGGCGGTTCTTTCCGATTATTCCAGCCGCGGAGCTTGAAGGTTAATGCCACGGTTTTGCGCAAATTTGACGATGTTGTTCACTGAATATCCGGTGCTGGAACGCCCGATGGCCGCGGCTAAGGCGGGATTTGGCGGCGTAGAAATCCTGTTTCCTTATGATGTGAACGCGGCTGAATTGGGTACGGCACTTGCGCGGGCAAAGATGCCGCTGGCGTTGATCAATTGCCCACCCCCGAACTACATAGACCCAGATGGACCGCGCGGGTTTGCGGCAGTTGTTGGCGAAGAAGCGCGGTTTCAACAGTCGTTCCGACGCACGATCCGTTACGCAGGGGCGCTGGGCGCGGAGCATGTGCATATTATGGCAGGCGTTGCCGGCGGACCGGATGCGCGCGCGTGTTTTATCGACAATCTGAAATGGGCGGCGGCGTTTGCGCCGAAGCAAAGTCTAACGATTGAGCCGATCAACACGCACGACATGCCCGGATATTTCTTGAACTGTTTCGATCTTGCGCTTGAGGTGTTGGATGCAGTCGCCGCGCCGAACCTGAATTTGCAGTTCGATGCCTATCACGCGGCCCGAATCGAGGGCGATGTTTTGGGGGTTTGGGACAAAGTACGGCACCAAGTGACACATATTCAGGTCGGTGGCGTACCGGGACGACATGAGCCGACGGGCGGTGATTTTGACTACCCGGATTTCTTTAAGCTACTGGAAAAGCAGAAATATAAAGGGTGGATCAGTGGTGAATATCATCCCGTTGGACGCACCGACGAAAATCTTTCTTGGATCAGCTGACATGCTGCTGACACAATGCTGTCAGTAGGGGTGTGACAGAAGGCTTGCATAGACAGTTTGCTGACAAAGGAGAAACCACATGCAACCTCTCGTCGTTTGGACCGAAATTCCCGTAACTGACCTCAAGGCATCTGCTGATTTTTACGCCGAGGTGTTCAGCTGGAAGATGGAAATCGTAAACATGGGGCCAAATGATGTGGCCATGTTTAATGCGCTTACAGACGATGACCCGACCACAGTCGCTGGTCACCTATATCCTGGTAGGCCTGCGGCTGGTTCTGGGTCCACAATCCATATCGCTGTTCCGGACACAGTCGAAGCAGGAGCAGAACGCTGCGCTGCTGCGGGTGGCCAGGTGATGGGTCCTGTGATCGATATTCCACAAGGCCGCTTCCAATATGCAGCTGATCTTGATGGCAATTCCATTGCCCTGTTTGAAGTGAAAGCCCACTAAATGAGACGCGCCGACCGCCTTTTCCAGATTGTTCAATATCTGCGGGGCGGTCGGCTGCTTACGGCCCAAATGCTGGCCGAGCGTCTCGAAGTTACAAAGCGGACCGTCTACCGCGATGTGGCGGATTTGATTGGCTCCGGCGTACCTATCGAGGGCGAGGCAGGCGTCGGATATGTGATGAGGGCGGGGTATGACCTACCGCCACTTATGTTCAATTCAGAAGAAATTGTAGCACTTGTCGCCGGTGCGCGGATGATCCGTGCGTGGGGTGGTGCGTCCATGGCGGCCGCTGCCGAAGAAGCGCTGGTCAAGATCGAGGCCGTGCTACCAGATGAGGCACGCGCGAAGGCGGCCGCGGTACCTGTTCACGCGTTTACAATGCACAATATGACGGATGACGTGCGGGCGCGGATTGACCAGATTGAGGGTGCTGCGGACGGGCGTATTCGGCTGGAGTTGGACTATGCCGACCAGCACGGAGCATCGTCGTTGCGCATCATTCGCCCGCTTGGGCTTTGGTTTTGGGGGAAGGTTTGGACAGTCGTTGGTTGGTGCGAATTACGCGATGATTTTCGAATGTTCCGGTTGGACCGTATTAAGGGCATGCAGGAAATCGGGCCGTTCAAAATCGAGAAGGGCCAGAGTTTGCGAGATTTTTATGCATCGGATGATCGCGGGATGCCTCGATAAGCGTCGTGGCCGAAGGCACATGTTGGATGCCTCCGGCGGGGATATTTCTAAAACAAAAGCAAGGTTAGTTGCTTAGTGATTGCGCGAGGCGCATGAGTTGAACGGCTTCGGTTCGATAACCGAATTGGTCGTCTCCACGGTTGGCATTGGCAAGTGTGATTGCGCCATTCCAGCCCCAGTCGTTGAGGTAGGTGTCATCCCGAAGAAGTTGACCAAAGCCCGCAATTGAGGCCGCGAACAAGGCGTCTGTTCCCGGAGTTCCAGTGCTGGTGAACGGGGTTTCGATCAATTGGCTGGTGTCTTCGCCCGGTGCTTTGTAGCGCAGGCGCAGGAAGCCGAGTTCGTCTGATGTGCTGGTCGCCTCCGTCGCTTGGTAGCGCAGCGGATCGCTCAGCTGTGCTGGGCTGCCAACGGGTGTGATTTCATAGATCGCAGTGACGGTGTGACCTGCACCAAGTTCGCCTGCATCGACAGCGTCATTGTTGAAATCCTCACGGGCGAGGGCGCGGGTTTCATACCCGATGAGGCGGTATTCGGCGACGGTCGCAGGATTGAATTCTACTTGGACCTTTACATCGTTCGCGATTGGGAACAGCGCGCCTGTGAGGTTATCGACGAGGACTTTCTGTGCCTCTGACAGGGTGTCGATATAGGCCGCCGTTCCGTTGCCGTTCTGCGCCAGGGATTGCATGGTCGCGTCTTGCAGATTGCCGCGACCGAAGCCGAGGACGGACAGGTATGTGCCGCTGTCGCGTTTTTCCTCGATGTAAGTTTCAAGGCCGCGTGGATCGGATAGGCCGACGTTAAAATCACCATCGGTGGCGAGGATCACGCGGGACACGTCGCCTTCATCTGTCATGGTTTGCGCCATCAGATAGGCCGCTTCAATGCCGCCTTGCCCGTTGGTGGACCCACCTGCACGCAGGTCGTTTAAGGCCTTGAGGATCGCGGTTCGGTCAGAGGCTTGGGTCGGTTCGAGCGCGATGGAGGTTGAGCCCGCGTAGGTGACAATCGCGACCTCGTCTTCGGGGCGTAGGTTGTCGAGCATCAAGCGGAAGGACTGACGCAGGAGCGGCAGTTTATCCGCGCTTTCCATGCTGCCAGATGTGTCGATGAGGAAAATAAGGTTCAGCGGTGGGCGGTCTTCAACGGCTGGCATTTCGCCTTGGATACCGATGTGGACCAGCTGGGTGTCCGTGTTCCACGGAGTTTCAAAGACGTTTACCGTCGGTTGGAAGGGTGCGTCGCCTTCGGGAGCGGCATAGGCATAGGGGAAATAGTTGATCAGTTCTTCGATGCGCACGGCATCTGGCGGCGGGAGTTGTCCGCGCGTGAGGGATGAGCGCACAAGGGAATAGGCGGCGGTGTCCACGTCGATGGAGAAGGTCGAGACGGGTTCATCAGAGGTGATTTTCAGCGGGTTTGGCGTTTCGTTGGCGAAGGTTTCTGTGTTGGGTTCGGCTGGTTGAACCCACGCATCTGTGGCCATCTCATTGCCGCCGAAGAATAA
>CALBVZ010000051.1 GCA_937969445.1 uncultured Octadecabacter sp.
GCGAAATTTGACCCAAAATCAGACCGTTGGACGCGGATCACCTTGTGCCAAGGTGCACCGTTACACGATGAATTGCAGGGCGCCGATGACTGGTGGCTTCCGGTGTTTGCATCATGAGTGACGCACAAGAAAAATCCGCCAATGAGATCGAAGCACTGGTATTGAAAGCCGCCCGCGGCGGTGGTTTGCCACTTGGTTTGGCTGAAGACTTAGCAATGGCGGCTGCGTATTTGGACCTCGATAAACTTACGGCCTGTCCCTGTTCGAATGGCGGCGCTGCGTTTGCAATCCCCCAAGCTTTGGATGCAGTTGCTGCAGGCAATGGGCCTGTTACCTTAGAAGCCGACGCTGCATTGATTGCAGCGTATGTTGCGAGCGCTGAGGTTCATTGCGGTAATACGCTTGTGTGGGAAGCGACATCTAGCGGCGCCACGTTCCATCGGTTCGAAGAACGCGTGACTGCTGATCAAGCACCGCTTGGTCGCCGGATAATCCCACAGGACCTTGCATCGCATTTGCATGATCTCGCTATAAAAACCCACGTTCCTGAAACCGAAAGCTCGCGTGCTGGTGGGGCAGGGGCGGGACTTACCGATAACGACTAGGCGAACGGGTCTTCAGGATAGCCCACCTCAGCAAGGTATAATCCCTGCGGTGGGCATACGGGCCCGCAACGGTTTCTATCTTTTGCTTCTAACGCAGCCGTCACGTCATCGGGGGTCCATGATCCAGCGCCGACACGTTCCAGTGTTCCCACAAAGCTGCGTACCTGATTGTGCAAGAAGGACCGTGCGCGAACGTGAAAGCGGAATTCTTGTGCGCCGTCGTTGCGTTCAATTTGTTCAATATCCAGCGTATCAAGCGTGCGCATTGGGCTGTTCGCCTGACAAATGGTAGATCGAAATGTCGTAAAGTCGTGGCGCCCTAACAGGCGGTTCGCCCCTTCTTGCATCGCCGCAAGATTAAGCTTTTGGCGCACTTGCCAGATTTTTCCAGTTTCCAAAACCAGCGGCGCGCGGCGGCTGACGAGGCGGAACAAATAGCGGCGTTCAAGCGCGGAAAACCGTGCATGCCAATCTTCTGAAACCCGCACGCAGGCGGAAATCGCCACCGGCGCTGGCTTGAGGTGGTAATTTAGCGCCTCAAACAAGCGGAACGGTTCCCAGTCCTTTTCCATATCGCAATGCGCAACTTGGCCCGTCGCGTGGACACCCGTGTCGGTCCGCCCCGCTGCCGTAATCGCGTGTTCCCGCGGTTCCAGTTTCGCCAGAGCATCCTCAATCGCGCCCTGAACCGTGGACAGGTTCGGCTGGCGTTGCCAACCACAATAGGGCTGGCCGTCATATTCGATTTTGAGGGCATAACGGGGCATAAGGGCGGCTTAGGGGGACAATCGTGTGAAATCAATCCCTACACATCGTGGGGCGCGGCGCTTATCTTAACTGGAACAAGTTTTCGAAAGGTACCATAGCGTGGTGATCACAACCGTAGCCGACACGATCACGCGCAGCGTGGGTGCCGTGACAGACACGCTATCGGCCCCCTTTACTGACCCAGTGATCCGCCTTGGGGTGACGGGGTTGAGCCGCGCGGGAAAGACAGTGTTTATCACGTCCTTGGTTGCGAACCTCCTGAACCGTGGGCGCATGCCACAGCTGCAGGCGGCGGCGTCTGGGCGCATTGAAACGGTGTATCTGCAGCCGCAACCTGATGATACGGTGCCGCGGTTTGATTACGAAAATCATCTTGCAGCCCTGACGGCGAAACAACCGTTCTGGCCTGAAGGCACGCAGCGCATATCTGAGCTGCGTTTGTCGCTGAAAGTGCAGCCCAACGGGTTCTTCAGCGGATTGCAAGGCCCACGCACGGTGCATCTGGATATTGTGGACTACCCTGGTGAGTGGCTGTTGGATTTGTCCCTTTTGGACAAGGACTTCGCAACATGGTCGGCCGAAGTTCTGTCGCGTCTACCGACCCGCCCAGCTTCCGAAGCGTTCGCAGCGGAACTTGCGTCCTGTGACCCTGCAAACGGGTTCGAAGAACCGCAAGCGCAAGCGCTCGCCGCATCTTTTACGACGCATTTGAATGTTGCTCGCGAAGCTGGATTTTCAGATTGTACACCGGGGCGGTTCTTGCTGCCCGGTGATCTGGAAGGATCGCCCGTTCTAACCTTCGCGCCGTTACCGCTTGTTGAAAAACCGGCACGTAAGTCGCTTTGGCGCGAGTTTGAACGCCGCTTTGAAAGCTATAAGCGAAACGTTGTTCGCCCGTTCTTTCGCGACCATTTTGCCAAGATCGACCGCCAGATTGTATTGGTGGATGTGTTGGGCGCGATTCATGCTGGCCCGCAAGCGGTGGAAGATATGCGTCGCGCGATGGGCGATATTCTGGGTGCGTTCCGACCGGGGCGGAACAGCTTTCTGAGTCAATTGTTCCAAGGACGGCGTATCGACAAAATCCTTTTCGCCGCGACGAAAGCGGACCATTTGCACCACCAACAACATCCGCAACTGACGGCCATAACGCAGGCCTTGCTGCGCGATGCGCAAGACCGTGCAGAGTTTTCGGGGGCAACGACACAAGCCATGTCTATCGCTGCATTGCGCACTACGGTTGAGGATACCCGCAACCATAATGGTGCAAGTTTAGGTGTGGTTCGTGGTCAACTTTTGAATGCAGATAAACAGGCGGCGTTCTATCCTGGTGCGCTCCCCAGTGACCCTGCCCATCTGTTGGGGCCAGCACGTTCTGGCGCCGAAAACTGGCTGGACGCGGATTACGAAGTGATGAGCTTTGCACCCGCACCCCTTACCCTGAAACCAGGCGATGGGCCGCCTCACATCCGGCTTGATCGTGCTGCGCAATTCCTACTGGGGGATAAGTTATGACAAACGGCCCCGTGCTCTTTGACTTTGAAGACAGCGATGACGTCACGCCATCTACCGCGCCGCCCGTACCCGAGCTGGACGCCGTTGAGACACCCGCAGCCATGCAGCGCGTTGCGAGCATAGCTGCCAAACGTCCAAACCGATTGGCGCGTTGGTTTTGGGGCTTGCTGGTCTCGCTTGTGGGATTTTTCGTCGGCGTCGCTGCGTGGGATTTTGTTATGGGACTGCTTGCAAGGTCCCCGATTTTGGGTTGGATCGCAGTTGGTCTTGTTGGTCTTTTCTGCGCTGTTCTGTTGCTTATTGCAGTGCGTGAATTTGCTGCTTTCGGGCGCTTGCGCCGTGTGGATCGCATTCAGCTCGGCGCGGCTGCGGCTTTGGCGGATCACAACCTAAACCGCGCACGCGAAGTTACCGCGCAAGTCACAGCCCTTTATCGTGGGCGTGATGACACCCAATGGGGACGCGAAGCGTTCGCGGACCGGCAGGGTGATGTTCTGGACGCTGACGGGCTGTTGGGCTTGGCGGAAACCACGATCCTTTCCCCGCTTGATGCCCGTGCCCGCCTAGAAGTTGAAGCCGCAGCGCGGCAAGTCGCGACCGTGACAGCGATTGTTCCGCTCGCTTTGGCCGACGTGTTTACAGCCCTTACAGCGAATATGCGAATGATCCGGCGGATCGCGGAAATCTATGGCGGGCGTTCTGGGACACTGGGGTCTTGGCGGCTTACGAAACAGGTTTTGTCACATCTTGTTGCGACGGGCGCGGTTGCGGTTGGTGATGATTTGATTGGATCCGTTGCCGGTGGTGGCGTGCTGTCCAAGGTTTCGCGGCGTTTTGGCGAAGGCATTATCAATGGCGCGCTGACTGCGCGGGTCGGTGTCGCCGCGATGGAGGTGTGTCGCCCCATGGGTTTTGTGGCAGAGCCCAAACCTTCGGTGACGTCGCTTGTGAAACGTGCGCTGACGGGGCTCTTTGGTGGCAGCCCAAAACCCGAATAGCTTCCAATTACGCTTCAGAATCAGGTCAAAGGTTAACAGCTTCACCTGAAAACGAAGCTTATCCCCTGATTTTTGTGCCGAAACCCTGCTTATCCCCAAGAAAAGGGTTTACAGATTGCCCCTCCAGCCCGCACGATATGTAGTAAGGAAGGGGCTATGTATCCTTTCCGGTTGAGCAGTACACCAGATATAGCCTCTGCCAAGGCGCTCTGGATTGGACAGGAGGCTACATCGCATGGCACTCATCGAGCACTTTGAAAACGGCGACGACACGCATCCCATCGACTTGGTCGAGCACATTGCAGAACACCACGCGTGGGAATTTGATCGCATCCACGATGACCAGATCGCGTTTCAGATTGAAGGCCAGTGGCGCACCTATGCCATCACGCTTGCATGGTCTGCGTATGACCAAACCCTGCGCCTGATTTGTACGTTTGAAATGGAACCGCCCGCGGATCGCATGGCAGAACTTTATGAATGCCTGAACCTGACAAATGATATGTGTTGGGCGGGCGCGTTTACCTTTTGGGCTGAACAAAAGCTGATGGTTTACCGTTATGGTTTGGTGCTTGCTGGTGAACAGGTTGCCGGACCAGAACAGATCGACACGATGATTAACGCGGCGGTCCTTTCAGCTGAACGTTTCTACCCAGCATTTCAACTGGTCACCTGGGCTGAACGCAAACCTGCGGACGCATTGCAGGTTGCGATAACGGAAGCCTACGGTCGCGCATAAACAGTTACCGACTATCGCTTGAACCCCCGCTTGGCGCGCCCTACGATCCGCGCAAACAGGCGGGGGTTTTTCATGTCACTGGCATCAATCGAAACACACGGCATGGTCTTGCTGGGGTGCGGTAAAATGGGGTCCGCTATGTTGGCGGGCTGGTTGGCGAACGGGTTGTCGCCCTCTGCGGTTTGGGTGCTAGACCCGTATCCGTCAGAATGGCTGCAAAGCACCGGCGTGCATATCAACGAAGGTGTGCCTGAGGTGCCCGCGGTTGCCCTGATCGCAGTTAAGCCACAGATGATGGGCGAGGCATTGCCGTCAATGAAGGCGCTGGGCAACGGGGACACCGTGTTCTTGTCTGTTGCAGCGGGTACATCGATTGCCACGTTTGCTGATTCCCTCGGTGCGCAAAGCCCGATTATTCGCGCAATGCCAAACACACCTGCTGCTATCGGGCGTGGGATTACGGCGATTGTCGGGAATACACATACCAGCGATGCGCAAATGGATCTCGCGGAGGCGTTGCTAAGAGCGGTTGGTCAGGTTGTGCGCTTGGAGGATGAAGACCAGATGGATGCTGTCACGGCTGTGTCTGGGTCCGGTCCGGCCTATGTGTTTCATCTTGTTGAAACGCTTGCTGCCGCAGGGGAAGCCGAAGGGTTGCCTGCTGAGTTGGCAATGAAATTGGCTAAGGCAACGGTTGGTGGTGCGGGGCAATTGGCCGAAGATGCTGAAGATGAACCCGACCAATTGCGCGTCAACGTGACCTCGCCCAATGGAACGACCCAAGCAGCGCTTGAAGTCTTGATGGAGGCTGAAACAGGCTTTCCGAAATTGTTATGCCGCGCGGTTAAAGCCGCCGCTGACCGAAGCCGGGACTTAGGCAAATGAGCGATATAACCTTTGACGACTTCATGAAGGTCGACATCCGTGTTGGACGCGTGATCCGCGCGGAACCTTATCCAGAGGCCCTAAAACCCGCGATCAAGATGTGGGTGGATTTCGGAGACGAGATCGGTGAGCGTAAGACCTCGGCTCAAATCACCGACCATTACACGCCCGACGCGCTTGTCGGGCGGCAGGTCATGGGTGTGGTCAACTTTCCACCACGCCAGATCGGAAAGTTTATGTCTGAAGTCTTAGTATTGGGGGCTTACGACGACACAGGCGTTGTCCTAATCGCACCCGATAAAGAAATCCCATTAGGAGCGCGGATGTGCTGAAGAAATTGTTGATCACCCGCCCCATAGCGACCCCGGTTTTGGAACAAGCGCAACACGCGTTCGATGTGACCCTGCATGAAGGCGGGGCGCTATCCGTAGAGCAAGCAGCACAAGCATTGGCGGATTATGACGCGATTTTGCCGACTTTGGGGGATGCGTTCACGGCTGAAGCCTTTGCTGGTGATATTCGCTGCAAGATGATCGGGAACTTTGGAGTTGGTTATAACCACATCGATGCGGCTGCAGCTGCGGCGGCGGGCGTGATCGTGTCCAACACGCCGGATGTACTGACGGATGCAACTGCCGACATTGCCCTAACGTTGTTGTTGGCAACGGCGCGACGTGCGGGCGAGGGTGAACGTATGGTGCGCAGCGGCGCTTGGGGTGGTTTCGATGTTAAAGGGCTGCTTGGCACCCATGTTACGGGCAAAACGCTCGGCATTGTCGGCATGGGACGGATCGGGCAGGCGATTGCAGAACGTTGCCATTACGGATTTGGGATGAAAGTGGTGTTCCACAATCGGTCCCCTAAATCGACAAAAGTTGCTGCATTGCAGTTGGATGACTTAAACGCTGTGATGACTGAGGCCGATTTCGTTGTCGTAGCCACCCCAGGGGGCGCAGAGACGACGAAGCTGATCGATGCGGCTGCGATTGCGGCGATGAAGCCGACGGGTATTTTCATCAACATTTCGCGGGGCGAAGTCGTGGATGAAGCCGCTTTGATTGATGCGCTTGAAAAGGGTGCCATCGCTGGTGCCGGCCTCGATGTTTATGAAAACGAGCCGTTTGTGCCTGAACGTCTGCGTGCCTTGGAAAACTGCGTTTTGTTGCCGCATCTTGGGTCAGCGACGCAAGAAACCCGTCAAGCGATGGGGCAAATGGCGCTCGATAACATCATAGTTTGGCGGGACGGGGGTAAACCACCGCAGCGGGTGAACTAAGCTGCGCTGGACGTTTTGAGTATTTAAGAGCCAAAGAAGACGAGGGTCGGCTCGTTGGGACAGGTCGTGCGTTCACCACTTTCGTACGATCAATCGATTGAACAGCCGTTGCTTGTAAAACCGAAAAAAGGCCGCGGCGGCACACATCGCAAGGCCGCAAAGTAAAACCAGGGCGATCTTAAACCAACGTGGCGCCGCCATCATCCATCGCTTCGCGCCAGTGGCGACGGCAGAGGCTAACGTAGGATTCGTTACCCCCGATCTGAACTTGATTGCCACCGGTAACCACATCGCCATTCGCGTCTTTGCGTACGACCATGGTGGCCTTTTTGCCGCAAAAACAAATGGTTCTGACTTCACGCATTTCATCCGCCAGCGCGAGAAGCGTGGCAGAGCCCGGAAACAGTTCTCCTTGGAAATCAACACGCAACCCATATGCCATGACCGGAACGCCAAGGTCATCAACCGCGCGGGCAAGCTGCCAAACTTGATCGGAGCTCAGGAACTGTGCCTCGTCGATAAACACGCAAGCGCACGGGTCTTCCGCAAGTCGGCTTTCGATCTTACGGAAAAGATCATCGCTGATGGAAAACGTATCTGCCGCTTCGCCAATCCCGATCCGGCTGGCGATTCGTCCTTCGCCCGCGCGGTTGTCGAACTGCGCAGTAAGCAGGTAGGTCTGCATGCCGCGTTCGGCATAGTTATGCGCCGCTTGGAGCAAAACAGTCGATTTGCCAGCGTTCATCGTTGAGTAGTTGAAATAAAGTTTAGCCATGCGGCGGAAAATGAACCGCCATCGAGGGTGTTGCAAGCCTCGACAGCGGATCAATTCGTATGTTTCGCCCGTGAGTGGGGACTACAAAGAGCCCTTCGAAACAGTGGGCCAAGGGAGCCGGGATACAAATGGCGAGCCATCTGTCCGTTGGATGGGGTCCGGGCCTTGGCCCTTCGACGTTGGGGACGCCGATCTCTGTGGTGTTCTGGTCTTCCCAAACGAACCCTACCGCTATATCTGTCAGGTATGGATAGGGTGGTTTATGGGAAAAGCATTGGGGCATTCCCCGCTTCCATCAGATAAAGGGACGACAAATATGTCTGGCATTGGCAGCTACTTGAAAAAGCACACTGAGGCTCTTGTGAAAGACGTCGGGATTGAGCCCGCGTGTGAATTGACGGGTAAATCTAAGGCAACGCTTGGGCGGTACTACTCGGATTCAGATGAACATTCTGACCGTTTTATGCCTGTAGACGCAGTGGCACAGTTGGAAGCTGCGGCGAGTTATCCGCATGTCACATCTGCATTGGCGGAGCTGCACGGTAGCATGTTGAACAAAGACACTGCCCCCAAGAATTCCGAAGGCGGAATTAATTCGGATGTTATTTCCCTTAGCCAGCGGTTTGCGATGCTGATGGGTGAATATCAGCTCTCAATCGAGGACGGCGTTATCACCGTGAACGAGGCCAAGCGCCTGTTGCGTGAGACTGTAGAGCTGCAAAAAGTGCTGGTTGATATGAAGCTGCACTTGGAAGACGAAAGTGGCTGATATAGACACGACTGATATGCCCAACATCGTTGATGGGGCATTGAAAAGGCTGGATATTTCTGCGCTTGTCGGCCCAAACGAACCTGATCACGCACCGCGCATTCTGTTGCTATATGGTTCAGTTCGGGACACCAGTTATTCACGCGCAGCGGCTGAAGAAGGCGCGCGTGTTTTGCACGCCCTTGGGTGTGAAACCAAAATGTTTGACCCGCGTGGGCTGCCCTTGCCTGATGACGCACCAATAGATCATCCAAAAGTTGCCGAACTGCGTGAATTGGTCATGTGGTCTGAAGGCATGGTTTGGTCATCGCCGGAACGTCACGGTGCGATGACGGGCATCATGAAATCGCAAATTGATTGGGTGCCGTTGGCACCTATCGGAGGCATCCGCCCGACCCAAGGTAAAACGCTTGCCGTGATGCAGGTGTCTGGCGGGTCCCAGTCATTCAACGCCGTGAACCAGATGCGAATTCTGGGCCGTTGGATGCGCATGGTGACGATCCCAAATCAATCTTCTGTTCCAATGGCATGGAAGGAATTTGAAGAGGGGCGCATGAAGCCATCGTCGCTGTACAACCGAATCGTTGATGTCATGGAAGAGCTGGCGCGCTTTACGGTTATGACGCGCGGGCGCAAAGATATGTTGGTGGATCGCTATTCAGAGCGCGTTGAAAGCCTTGAAGACGTTCATAAGCGCGTTACGAGTTAGATAAGCGGTACAGACGGGATACCGCCACATGCTGCGAGTGTGAGGAGGGTTGCGAAGGTGATGATGGCTTTCATTTGGTTTGTCCTATGCACGTTCAAGAATGACCGAGCCTACAGAGTAGCCTGCGCCGAACGAACAGATAAGTCCTACATCGCCTGGATTAAGATCTGATGAATTTTTCGAAAATGCGATGATTGACCCCGCCGAGGATGTATTGGCGTAATCCTGCAGGATATTCGGTTGCTCGCCAGCTTCCGGTTCGCGGCCTAATACCTTTTTGCCGATGTAATCGTTCATGGTTTTGTTCGCTTGGTGCAGCCAAAGGCGTTTCAGATCAGAGGCCTGCACGCCGCTGTTTTCCATGTGTTCGGCGATGTGTTTGCTGACCATGGGAAGGACTTCTTTGAATACTTTGCGGCCATTCTGCATGAATTGCATATCGCGGCGGTCATCCATTTGATCGCGTGTGCGGCGTAAGAAGCCGTTGTTATTGCGGATATTATTCGAAAACTGCGTCGCCAGATTGGTGGACTTGATCTTGAAGTGATCCCCTTGCAGGTCTTCGTCACGCTCGACCAGAACGGCCGTTGCGACATCGCCGAAAATGAAGTGGCAGTCGCGATCACGCCATTCCAGATGGGCTGAACAAATCTCGGGGCAGACCACAAGCGCGCTGGAAATACTGCCAGCCTTGATCATGTCGGTGGCCATTTGGATGCCGAACGTCGCGCTGGAACAGGCGACGTTCATGTCAAAGGCGAACCCTGTGATTTCCAGAAGGTCTTGAATTTCAACGGCAATTGCGGGGTAGGCGCGTTCGTGGTTGGAGGCGGCACAGATCACAGCATCAATATCGTCGGCGGATTTTCCGGCCTGCACCATTGCCTGAAGTGACGCATCAACCGCCATCTCTGCCATCAGGCTGGGTTCATCATCGCTGCGGGTCGGCAGCTTGGGGTGCATGCGTGTTGGATCAAGAACGCCCGTTTTATCAAGCACATAGCGCCGTTCAATTCCTGAGGCGGCAAAGACGAACTCGCTGGACGACTGCGGCTTGGCCTCAACCGTTCCGGCGGCGATTGCATCTGCGTTTTCGGCATTAAACAGATCGGCGTAAGCGTTGAATGCGGCCACCAATTCGTCGTTGGTGATGGTGTGTTCGGGGGTGAAAACCCCTGTGCCGGTAATTGCTGCGCTATACATCGCTAATCCCCCAAATACTGTGCCGTTATAGGGACCTACGGGCCACCAAAACGCAAGCCTGACGGTGCGTACACAACCCGTACACAACCTGTACACATTGCGTATGTACGCCGTGCACCGCCCGCTGCGGCAGGATCGCGTTAACAATTTGTGCGCAAACTGCCCCAATAACGGGGGCGAACATGCGCAAGATTGAACCGAAGACCATGACCAAGACGGAAAAGATGCACTGGGGCTTTGGGGTGGATGCCATCAAGATGATGGAGCACGAGCTGATGGGCTATCTGGCCGAGTACAAAGCCCTGCCGCGCGACTGGGACCGCATCTGGGAGGACGAAGACCGCCGCGACCCCAAACGCACCCGCGTCACGATCCGGCTGGACGCGGACGTGGTGAGGTTCTTCAAAGGGCTGGGACCGGGATATCAGGTGCGGATAAACCGCGTGCTGCGGGCGTACATGCATTTCCGACTGGCGAAACTGATCGAGGGACCAGACACAATGGACTACGTGCTGCGCCCTGATGAGGTGCTGGAGAAAGCACGGAAGAGGCCGGAATGGGGGGACACGGATAGGATGTTGGCGGAGGGTAAAAAAACTGGGCCTCAAAAGCCAGAATCATGAATTCTTTGCTCGAATTCAACAAGGCCATCTAAAACTGATGAAAATTTTTCAATTGTTAGGCTGGGTGCCGCAATAGAAACTGTTGTCCCGTTGATGTAGGTGTGTGCCAATCGATTGCGTGATTTCGCTAAGGCCCCAAGTTCGGATTTTAAGCCGTGAAGTTTTATTGGGTCACATTTTAGCTCTACTTCTAGTAAGCCATTTCTTCCAAATACATCCCTCAACATCCGGCCAAAGTTTTCTTCGTATCTAAAACCATAATTTCCCTCTACTATTTTCAGCGTTCGAGAGTATTGACTACTATTTCCAAAGCAACGTTTTGCGGATTTTTTAACGATGTCATCTTGCGCCAATTCGATCCAGCCACACAGTTCGATAACAGCCAGTTTCGAGTAGTAGTATGGACCCAGTTTGGTATTGGATTGCCGGTACCTGTAGTCGAGTGACTTTAAGGTCCTTTTGATGTAAGTTTTTGCAATCACTAAGAAAAAATCTCGATTGCGGCGTCAATTCTTTCAATTACACGAGGTTTTCCGGACAAGCCTTCTTTAAGTTTTTCGACTGAAAACTCTTCTCTGTTACGCAATGCATCAAGGCGAGCTGTAGCCGTTTGGTGATTTTCGCCTTCCAGATTATCAATATTCGAAGCAGCTCCTACAAGAACGGCTTCAAGAATGCTGATACTGACTTTCTCTGGGGCCATACCGCCAAAAACTTTATGGAACACATATGTGACAGTTCTCTTAAATAGGTCTTTCTTTTTTTCGATCATCTCTTCGTTTGGGTGACGGTTCTTTCGCATGTACTCGTTCAAGAATTTGGAAAGTCGACCTCCATAAGCTTGATGATTTTCGGTAAGAGCAAATAGGCGCAATATGATCTCTTGCTTCGTGTACCTATATAGAGCATTCGGCTTCATCTTGTTTAAAGCACGCCAATCGGGGTAACTATCAAGTGTGCTGAGGAGATTGTTGAAATCCCCTTGGAAAATACAGTTGCGGATCTCTTGATTGTTTAACTTTGTACCCCCTGTATTCAGGCGATGAAAAATCGTGAAAATGTATTCAGTGTGCGATGGTTTCGACAAGTCACACCGCAAAATAGTTACAGGAATACTCAAATTTTCGATGCTATCGAACAAGTCCTCATTGCGGAGGTTGAAAACTGACTTTCCTCTGAGACGGCGATCGATATCGTCGTCATTGCTGAGAGTCCAATCTGTTTCGGGGTCTAAGAATTCGACGATAGTAGAAATTCTTTGAAGTCCGTCAATGACTTGGTAGGTTTTCTTCTTATAGTCAAAAGCAAAACACATGCTGGGTATCGGAAGCCCTTTCATCAAAGAATCGATGAATCGTGTTTTTGCAAGGGGTGGCCATACAATATCCCGCTGAAAGTCAGGTTGAAGGTCTAACTGATCCTTCGTTTTCATGCGGAAAAGATCGGCACATGATCTAAGCTCGTTAAAAGCGACAATATCTGAAGGAGGAATTTCTGAGTTGTCGTCTGAGTCTAATGACGCAGTGCCCTCATCCTCTTCGAGATTGGTTAGTTCAAAATTTTCTTGCATCATCCCACCAAAAATCAATCTTTGGTTGAATATCAAACAAGTATCACCCCTGCAACGCCCGCACCTTAACGTCTCCTTCAACCTTCGCCTTCATCGCTAAAGCTGCGGCGTGTGAGCCGGAGAGCGTCGTGTAGTATGGGATGCGGTCGTTTAGGGCGACGGCGCGGATGGAGCGGCTGTCCTCGACCGCGGCGGTGCCTTCGGTGCTGTTGAACACCAGTGCGATTTCGCCGTCTTTCAGCAGGTCGGCGACGGTGCGGCCGCCCTCGTAGACTTTGTTGACCACGTCCGCTTTGATGCCCTGCTCGGCCAGCCAAGCGGCGGTGCCGCGGGTGGCGCAGATGGTCATGCCGAGGTCGGTGACGATTTGCGCGGTCTCAACCAGTTGCTGGTTTTTGTCGGTGTCTTTGATGGAGAAGAAAACGGTGCCTTTGGTCGGCAGGTCAACGCCCGCGCCCATTTGCGCCTTGAGGAAGGCGCGATCAAAGCTGCGGGCCCAGCCCATGACTTCGCCGGTGGAGCGCATTTCTGGGCCCAAGATCGTGTCGACGCCGGGGAAGCGGTTGAACGGCAGAACGGCCTCTTTCACGGAGAACCATGGTGTTTTCGGGTCGGCCAAGGTGAAGGCGTCGCCCAGCGGCATGGTGTCCATCGGGTCCGC
>CALBVZ010000052.1 GCA_937969445.1 uncultured Octadecabacter sp.
TGATTGATACGGGCGACGTGATCGTTCACGTATTCCGCCCTGAAGTGCGTGAGTTCTACCAACTTGAAAAGATGTGGCAGAACCCCGGCGAGACCGTCGAGGCGCAATAATGCGTGTCACGTTGTGTGTGGTGGGTCGCCTGCGGGCCGGACCGGAACGCACATTGATTGACGACTACCTACAACGATTTGATCGCACTGGTCGCTCGCTTGGCCTCGGCCCAATTGACGTGCGCGAAGTTGAAGACCGTAAGGGTGGCGGCATGGCAGCGGAAGCAATGCTGCTTGAAAAGGCCCTGCCAACGGGCGCAGCAATCATTGCGCTGGATGAACGTGGGAAAATCAAAACTTCACCGGAATTTGCAAATGATCTGGCACGGTTTCGCGATGATGGGCGTAGCGATTTGGCGTTTATCATTGGCGGCGCGGACGGAATTGACCCAAGCCTACGCGCCAAGTGCGACGCATCGCTCAGCTTTGGCAAAATGGTATGGCCGCATATGCTGGTGCGTGTGATGCTTTCCGAGCAACTGTATCGTGCCGCATCTATTCTTGCTGGCGCACCCTATCATCGCGTTTAGGCGGTTTGCCCTTCCGTGCAGGTCCGCTAGAAGGTGTTGAGCCTTGGAGGGACTAAAATGACCACGCCGAAACCTGTTGTACTTTGCATTCTGGATGGATGGGGCAAACGCGCCGAAACTGTTGGCAATGCGCCAGCGCTGGCCAACACGCCAAACTATGATCGCGTGATGTCAGGACCGACCGCTGAACTTATCACGCATGGGCCCGATGTTGGCCTTCCGCGTGGGCAAATGGGTAATTCCGAAGTTGGTCATACGAACATCGGCGCTGGTCGCGTCGTTGCGATGGACCTTGGCGCGATTGATCTGGCGATTGAAGAAGGTACATTTTTTGAGAACGAGGCCCTCGCATTTTTCGCGGACCGTCTCAAAAAAGGTGGCGGAACGGCCCATGTTTTGGGGCTGGTCAGCGATGGCGGCGTTCATGGGCATATCGTCCACATTCAGGCGGCACTTAAGGCGCTTGTGGATCGTGGTGTGACTGTTGTTCTGCACGCGATCACGGACGGGCGTGATGTTGCGCCAAAATCTGGCGCGGAGTTCCTGAAAGAGTTGACCGAACAAATGCCCGATGGCGTGACAATTGGCACAGTGACAGGGCGATATTACGCGATGGATCGTGACAATCGCTGGGAGCGGGTCGAAACAGCCTACCGCGCAATCGTCGAAGGTACAGGGCCGAAAGGGTCAGACGCAATAAGTGTCATCGAGGCTGCATACGCCGCGGACGTGACGGATGAATTTGTGCCTGCAACCGTGCTTAGCGACTACGCTGGAATGAATGACGGTGACGGCGTGTTCTGTCTGAATTTCCGCGCTGACCGCGCGCGTGAAATCCTCAGCGCGCTGGGCTCGCCCGGTTTTGACGGGTTTGATGTTGCTGAACGTCCCGATTTGTCACTGCTTGGGATGGTGAACTATTCGACCGGCCATGATGCCTACATGACCACGTGCTACCCAAAGCAAGAGATCAAAAACACGCTCGGCGCATGGGTTGCAGCCAAAGGACTTCGTCAGTTTCGCGTCGCTGAAACCGAAAAGTACCCGCATGTGACGTTTTTCATGAATGGCGGTGTTGAGGCTCCTGAAGCGGGTGAGGATCGTTATCTTGCACCGTCCCCGAAGGTCGCGACATATGATTTGCAGCCAGAGATGTCTGCCGCCGAAGTGACGGATGCGTTCGTCGGTGCCATCAAAGATGGATATGACCTAATTATCTGCAACTACGCCAATCCTGACATGGTCGGGCATACCGGTGACATTGCAGCCGCAGTAAAGGCCTGCGAAGCAGTTGATACGGGTTTGGGACGTGTTTTGACTGCGTTAGAGACTGCTGGCGGCGCTATGATCGTCACGGCGGACCACGGCAATTGCGAGACAATGGTTGATCCAGAAACTGGTGGGCCACACACGGCGCACACGACCAACCCTGTTCCTGTTGCGCTTGTTGGTGGCCTGGATGGCGCAACATTGCGGAACGGTCGTTTGGCGGATTTGGCTCCATCTTTGCTTGATTTGATGGGGCTAGACTTACCGCCAGAGATGACCGGACAAAGTCTGATTAAGTGAGAGCACTCGCATTCATAATGGCGCTGCTTGCCGCGCCCGTTCTGGCGCAAACCCCTGGCGAGGCGGCTTTGGCTGCGTCGGAACGGCTGCAAGAAGCACGTGGCATTTTGGAAGCAGCAGACGGACGTTCTGATCGTGTCGCAGCGTTGACCCAAACGGTGCAAGCCTACGAAGACGGATTGTCAGCGCTACGTGACGGGCTACGTCGCGCGGCGATCAGGCAACGCACATTAGAGACTGATCTTGCTACGCGATCTGATGAGGTCGCGCGGTTGCTTGCAGTCCTTCAAACGATGGGCCGCGCACCTACGCCTATCTTGCTGTTGCACCCCAGTGGGCCGACAGGAACAGCGCGATCCGGCATGATGCTGGCTGACGTCACACCAGCGTTGCAGGACGAAGTGACTGCGTTGCGAGACCAACTTGAAGAAGTCGCGCTGCTTCAGGGACTGCAAACAGATGCTTTGACGGTTTTGGAAGACGGGCTAGATGGCGCACAAGAAGCACGCGCCGCATTAAGCGCCGCCATTGCGGACCGCACAGATTTACCACAGCGCTTTTTGGAAGATCCGGTTCAAACCGCCCTGCTATTGGCAAGCGCCGAGACCTTGGATGCATTCGCGACGGGTTTGACCGAAACACATGCCAGCGAAGGGCCAGATGCCAGTACTGTTAAAGGTGCAATTCCTCTGCCAGTCGCAGGACAAGTCATTCGCCAGTTTTATGAAGCCGATGCCGCAGGGATCGAGCGCCCTGGTATTCTGATTGCAACACAGCAAAGGGCACTGGTTACCACGCCGGTTTCCGCGACCATCCGTTATGCAGGTCCATTGCTTGATTATGGAACGGTTGTGATCCTTGAACCCGCGGCTGACACGCTTTGGGTGATCGCAGGTCTCGCTGAGGCATTTGGCGAGGTGGGTCAGATCGTCCCAGATGGCACCCCAATTGGGTTAATGGGGGGCAATATCACGGATGCTCAAGCGATTTTGAACGAAAGCGCGCAGGGTTCCGCCGGTCAACGCACCGAAACGCTTTATCTTGAGGTCAGAGACGGGCAGAGTGCGGTAAATCCCGCTGAGTGGTTTGCCTTGCAGTAAACCTATGTCATGTCGGACAAGAATGATTGGAATTGAGTAGATGAAAAAATTTGCAATGGCCGCTACGGGCGGGATTTTGTTAGGCGCAGTCGCCACAACACAGATCGCAGGACCACTTATAGCGCAGGAAGCCACCAACAACGCGTCCGTCTATGAACAGCTCGACCTGTTTGGTGACATATTTGAGCGCATCCGCGCACAGTATGTCGAAGACGTTGATGAGGCTGCGCTGATTGAGGCCGCGATTGACGGCATGCTAACGTCGCTTGATCCGCATTCCAGTTACCTGTCCCCTGAGGACGCCGCCGACATGCGCGAAACGACGCGCGGTGAATTTGGCGGGCTTGGCATCGAAGTGACCCAAGAAGAGGGCTTCGTAAAGGTCGTGTCCCCGATTGATGGCACACCTGCCGCTGAGGCCGGCATCGAAGCTGGCGATTTCATCACTGGTGTTGATGGCGAGAACCTGTTCGGTTTGACGCTGGACGAAGCGGTTGAACTGATGCGTGGGCCTGTTGGGTCCGAGATTATCATTACAGTGGCGCGCGAAGGCGTGGACCAGCCGTTTGACTTGTCCATCGTGCGTGACACAATCAAACTGACCGCAGTTCGCAGCCGTGTGGAAGGCGAAACGGTTGTGCTGCGTATTGTTACGTTCAGCGATCAAACCTACCCGAGTCTTGAAGAACAGCTGGCCGAACAAGTTGCCGAGGCTGGTGGCATCGAAAACGTCAACGGCTTCGTAATCGACCTGCGCAACAACCCGGGCGGTTTGCTGAACCAAGCGATTGCTGTGTCCGATGCGTTCTTGGACGCGGGTGAAATCACATCAACACGTGGGCGAAATCCAAATGACGGGCAGCGTTGGAATGCCCGTGAAGGTGACTTGGCTGAAGGTCTGCCGATTGTTGTGCTGATTAACGGCGGTTCCGCCTCTGCGTCCGAAATCGTAGCAGGCGCATTGCAAGACCACCGCCGTGGGATTGTTATTGGCACCAACTCGTTTGGTAAGGGTTCCGTTCAAACAGTTATGCCGCTGCGCGGTGATAGCGCCATGCGCCTGACGACTGCGCGGTACTACACTCCGTCTGGCCGTTCCATCCAAGCGCTGGGTATCTCTCCTGACATCATCGTTGACCAGCCTCGTCGCGATCCCACAGAGGAACGTGCGGACGAGGACGAAACCGGTTTCCGTTCCGAAGCCGACCTGCGTGGCGCCTTGGACAATGACAGCCTTACCGAGGATGAAATTGAACTGATCGAAGCGGACCGCTTGCGTGCCGAAGATGCGGCGGCCCTTCGTGAAGAAGACTACCAATTGGCCTACGCCATCGACATTCTGAAGGGGCTGTCTGCATTGGGTCCGAACAACGAATAAATTTCCCCGTTGGGAATAATGCGCCGCCGAGGTAAAACTCGGCGGCGTTTTCATTTGAAGGATACGACAATGGTTAAGACGTTAAGCGCCGAAGACATTGCGAAGTTGCCCTACCGCCCCTGCGTCGGGCTGATGGTCATCAACAAAGACGGCAACGTATTTGTCGGCCAACGCGTGGATCGTGACCAAGATGCTTGGCAGATGCCGCAAGGGGGCATCGACAAGGGCGAAGGCGTTACTGACGCTGCACTGCGCGAACTTGCCGAGGAAACAGGTATCACGGCTGATCTGGTGACGATCGTTGCCGAAACCGACGACTGGCTGCCCTACGATTTGCCCCATCATATTGTGCCGAAAATCTGGAAAGGCCGTTATCGCGGTCAGGAACAAAAATGGGTTCTGATGCGGTTCAACGGCACCGACGATCAGGTCAACATCGTCCAACCACATCAAGAATTTTCCGAATGGATGTGGATTTCACCCAAGGATCTGCTTGCGAGCATCGTCCCATTTAAGCGCGACGTTTACGCCGCCGTCCTTGAAGCATTTGGAGATGAATTATGAAACGATTTATGTTGGCAGCAATGATCGCCGCGACCGCTGGACAAGCACAGGCGCTGTCTTGCGTCCGACCGGATATCGCACGCACCTTCAACTGGGCCGCTGCCGCTGACGAAAGCTACATTATCTTGAACGGGTCGTTTTCGTTTCAACCACTTTCCAGAAACAGAACCCGCCAACTCAATCCAGAAACGACCACCCATGATGCTGTTTTTGAGGGAAGCTATCTTGGCGCTGACGGTTTCATTTCTGCGCCGTCACTTGATGTGACGTTGACGTTTGTGTGCCTGGGACCTTGGTGTGGCTCAATTGAAGACGGCGACGACATTCTGGTTTTCGCACAACAAACAGCCAGCGAATACATCATCGAAGTGGACCCATGCTTTGGCTCAGTCTTCGCCCCAAACGATGAGAACATTGATCGCGTCGAGGCCTGTATGCGCGGTGAAAGCTGCGAAGCGGTGCCGTTCTAACGCAAGCGTTGCAGCAGCCGTACTGAGGCATACCCATCTGGCGTGAGCCCGTTGGCAAGCTGATAGTTTCGGATTGCGTTGATTGTTAGCGGCCCGATACGTCCGTCGATCTTGGTTGTGTCAAACCCAGCTGCAGTCAGGCGCTCTTGAAGCTCGCGGCGTTGAGGGGCGGAAAGCGCGCCGTCCGCACGTGGCCATGTCGCTTGGATGGCGGGCCCTCCCGCGATGCGATCCGACAAATGACCGACCCCTATCACATAGGCATCGGCCGTGTTGTAGCGTTCAAGAACTTCGAAGTTCGGGAAAATCATAAAGGCCGCGCCCTCGGCGCCACCAGGCAGCAGAATGGAGGCGCGCGCATGATCCGGCACCGCGCGTCCGTTCAGATCGGTAACACCCAACGCGGACCACGCGCTTGGAAGTTGTTCGTTCTCACGTCGGGCAGTGGCATAGTCAAACCCGTCAGGAAGCAGGACTTCAACACCCCAAGGCTGGCCAAGTGTCCAACCAAAGCTGCGCAGGTAATTGGCGGTCGACGCCAAAGCATCCGTCGGATCGTCCGACCAAATATCACGCCGCCCATCACCGTTTCCGTCAACGGCATAGTCAAGAAAACTCGTCGGAATGAACTGCGTGTGCCCCATCGCGCCGGCCCATGAACCCGTCATGTTGCGCGGTGCTGTGTCGCCAGCCTCAATGATCTGTAGCGCCGCGACAAGCTGTTCTTCAAAGAACTCAGCGCGCCTTGTCTCAAACGCTAAAGTTGCCATCGCTTCGATCACATTGGTGCTGCCGCGCACCGCACCGTAAGCTGACTCAAGTCCCCAGATTGCAACAACGACTTCTTTGTCGACACCATATGTCGCCTCAATCTGGTTCAACAAACTGGTGTTGTTTTCCAAAGCGCGGCGACCATTGCGAATACGGGCGTCGGATACGGCTGTATCAAGATATTCCCACAGCGCTTTACTAAACTCGGACTGGTTACGGTCCCGTTCGATAACGGTCGTATTCAAGTCGATGTTGGCAAAAGCAGTGTCGAACGTGGATGCAGAAATCCCCTGCCTAAGCGCACGAGCACGAAAGCCGGAAATCCAACGGTTAAAGCGCGCGTTAGACGTCTGAACTTGGGTAAAGGGGGAAATTCCGCTGATTGCTTCTTGGGGAATGGGCCCTGCCAAAACGGGGACAGCACCAATTAGTCCAGCCAAAATCAAACAACGCAGAACAGTCATACCGCAACCCACTCAAAAGAGACCCGTCCATGACAGGGTATCGCGAATGTTTCCAATTCGGAACCAATGCGTTGTGCGCTGGCAGTAATCCGCCCGTTATTTACGTGTGCGCTTCACCTTACGTGCTGTTTTCGCCGCCTTTTTCTTAGCACTACTCATCTTACGGCGCGGCGGTTTACCTCGATAGGATGACTTTCCCTTGGGCATCGCTTTGCCGTCAATTTCCAACAGATCAACAATCAGCCCGCCCGTTACAGGCGCAGCCTCAACGAGTTTCACCGTAACCCGCACGCCAAGCCCGATGACGACACCGGTATCGGAACCCATCAATGTCTGGCTATCTGCATCGTAATGGAAATATTCCGCCCCAAGGTTACGGATCGGGATCATACCGTCCGCTCCCGTTTCATCGAGCTTCACGAAGACCCCGAACTTGGCGATGCCGCTAACGCGCCCGCCCATAACCGCCCCAACGCGGTCATTCAGGAACGCCGCGAGGTAGCGGTCGGTTGTGTCACGTTCAGCCACCATCGAGCGGCGTTCAGTATCGGAAATCGCTTGCGCGGTATCGGCCAGCATCGCTTCATCTTGTGGTGTCAGTCCATCTTTGCCCCACCCGTGCGCAGTGATCAGAGCACGGTGAACGATCAAATCTGAGTAGCGGCGGATCGGCGATGTGAAATGCGCATACGCCAGTAAAGCAAGACCAAAGTGCCCGAAGTTTTCAGGATTATAATACGCTTGGGTCATAGAGCGCAGCGTTGAGATATTAATCAGCTCAGCATCATCTGTACCCTCCGCCTGCGAGAGCAATCGGTTCAAATGTGCGGTCTTAAGAACCTGTCCTTTCGCCAATTGCAGCCCTGCGGCCTCAGCTGTTTCGCGCAACGCTTCCAGCTTCTCGGGTTTGGGTTCTTCATGCACCCGGAACAATAGGGCAGTCTTTTTGGCAACCAGTGTTTCGGCAGCAGCAACGTTGGCCAAGACCATGAATTCTTCGATCAGTCGGTGCGCATCAAGACGGTCCCTGAATGCCACATCTTCGACCACACCGTCATCGTTCAAGACGATTTTACGCTCCGGTAGATCAAGTTCCAAAGGTTGGCGAACAGCACGTGCCTTTTTCAGCGCATCATAGCAGGCGTAAAGTGGGCGGATCACGTCGTCGAGCAGCGGCGCAACCTTGTCATTCACATCGCCGTCCATCGCCGCCTGAACTTCTTCGTAGTTCAAAGATGCTGGCGACTTCATCAAACCACGCACGAAGCGCTGGGACGTTTTATTGCCATCACGGTCGATCTGCATTTCAACCGCGATACAAGCCCGATCAACACCTTCGTGCAACGAGCAAAGATCGCCAGACAAGCGGTCAGGCAACATTGGAACAACCCGGTCCGGGAAGTAGGTGGAATTTCCACGCTTGCGCGCCTCACGGTCCAGATCGGAACCAGGTGTCACATAATGCGCAACATCCGCAATCGCAACCCAAAGCGCGAAGCCGCCATCACCGTTGGGAATAGCGCAACATGCATCGTCATGATCACGAGCGTCCCACGGATCAATTGTGATCAACGGCAAGTCACGCAGATCATCACGCCCCTTCAGGTCAGCAGGTTTCGCGTGATCAGCTTCGGCAATAACGTTGTCCGGGAAATGATCAGGGATGCCATGCTGGTGGATCGCAATTAGGCTAACCGCACGCGGCTGTGTGGGGTCCCCAAGCCGTGCAACGATCCGCGCCTTTGGTAGGCCCATCCGACCCTTGGGGCCCGCCTGCTCTGCTTCGACAAGCTCTCCGTCTTTCGCATCACCGGTTGCGCCAGCGGCAACGACCCATTCCTTTTGTGACCCCTTGTCCACGGGAACAATCCGGCCACCTTCAGCACCCGCACGAAACACACCCAAGATGCGCAAAGGATTGGTACCGATACGGCGGATCAGACGTGCGGAATAGGGATACTCTTCACCGCGAACTTCAGTCAGTCGGCCAAGAATTCGTTCACCCGAACCCAGCGCGGGTTCATCGGGTTTCATCACCATCAACACCTGCGGCGCATCACCCTCGCCAGCCCATTCCAAAGGGCGCGCAAAGAGATCGCCGTCACTGTCAGGTCCAACAATTTCAAGAACCGATACCGGCGGCAGCTTGTTTGCATCGCGGTAAGACGACTTGCGCTTTTGCAGCTTACCTTCGTCCTCCAACTCACGCAGTACACGTTTCAAATCGATGCGCGCGGCACCTTTGATCCCAAACGCCTTTGCGATGTCGCGCTTGGCGGCTTTGGTGGGGTTTTCAGTGATCCATGTAAGGATCTCGGCTTTGGAGGGAATACGTATCATAAGGTCTGCCTATCACGGCTTAAGCGCGACGTCAGACCCTATCTTTCTTCATTTCCTGCGGAAGTCGCCTCAGGCGAAGTAGTCACGTAGCACACGTGAATATATGGCTTTGAGCTGGGTGATTTGCTCAACCGGAACACATTCATCAACTTGGTGCATGGTTTTGCCCACCAGACCCACTTCGACGACGGGGCAATGGTTCTTGACGAAACGCGCATCTGAAGTTCCGCCGGTTGTCGACAATTCTGGCGTGACTCCGGTTTCCGCTTCAACCGCAGCGCTTACAAGATTGGACAACTCACCTGGGGGCGTCAGAAAGCTCTCGCCGGAAACGCGGGTATTCATGTCAATCTGTACGCCAAACTCGGCTGCTACAGCGTCCACTTCGCCTTGCATCCACGTGATAACATCCGCGCTGGTGTGCAAGTCATTGAACCGAACATTGGCGCTGGCCTTGCACGAGGCAGGAATTACGTTGGTCGCGGGGTTTCCTGTATCGATTGTTACAACGGCAAGGGTCGAGGCATCAAAATGATCAGACCCTTTGTCCATCTCATGACTTGCCAAACGGTCAACCAATCGCGCCATTGCCGGGAGCGGGTTATTGGCGCGGTGCGGATAGGCTGAATGGCCTTGCTTACCGGTCACAGTGAAATGCGAGGTCAATGAACCACGCCGTCCAACTTTGATCATCTCGCCCATTGTGTTCGGACAAGTAGGTTCACCGACGATACAAGCCGTCATTGCTTCGTTGTTCGTTTGCATCCAATCCAACAGCGCGATTGTGCCATCTGTGGACGGGCCTTCCTCGTCCCCTGTGATCGTCAGGATAATCGCACCATCGGGTGGCGTTTCTTTCACGAAATCCACAGCTGCAGCTGCGAATGCAGCAACGCCCGACTTCATGTCCGTCGCGCCGCGCCCATACATAATCCCGTCGCGAATTTCTGCGCCGAACGGGTCCAAGGTCCAGGCGGTTTCGTCGCCTACGGGGACTACATCGGTATGACCGTTAAATCCGAAAGACTTGTTTGCGCCACGCGCCCCCCAGCGGGCAAATAAATTCGGCGTACCGTTGCGATCAACCCGTGTCGTTTCAAAACCGGCGTCAGACAGGAGCGCATCCAGTAGCTGTAGCGCCCCGCCTTCAACAGGTGTCACGCTTGGGCAGCGGATCAGGTCGGCGGTCAGGGCAATCGGATCGACAGGCATGGAACTCTCCTTGTTGTCCCTGCGTTACCGAGGATTTGACGGCGATGCAAACCTCACCCTTCGGCGCGGAACCTTACATCGCCTGTGACTTTGGCGACACATACTTTGCCTTACATGAACGTAAGACACCAAAAAGCCGCCAAAAAATTCGCCCATTAACATATAGTTAACACAATAATATTGACCCGAGGCAGGGCAGACATCGAGCGGACCCAACATGGTCCTTAGGTCGCAACGTCGACCACTAGATATAGGTATTTCACCGATGATTTCGTGTGAAATCCGTCTGGCTTGTCTCACCTTGGAAAGAGGTGAGCAGAATGGTTGCAGGCGTAGAGTTAACATATGACACCAGTGCTACTGCGATGCAGATGGCCAATTCTATCTTCGGCAACGGCGTAACTGTCACGGGTGCCAGCTATTCTGGATCCAGCTATTCGTCGGGCATTTATTCGAATGGTGATGCAGTTGCAGGGAACGTTACGCCTGGTGACACTGGGGTAATCCTCTCGACAGGTCAGGCAAGCCGGTTCACCGGCAGTTCTTCCCAGTCAAACACAAGCACAAACACGTCCACGAACACGGGCGGTGCCAACAACGACGCTGACTTCAACGCAGTCGCAGGCACCAGCACCTATGATGCCTCTTTTATAGTTGTGGATTTCATTCCGACTGATGACGTGATGACAATGCAGTTTGTGTTCTCGTCCGAAGAATACCCGGAGTATTCGAACTCCGTTTACAACGATGCGGTGGGCGTTTGGATCAACGGCACACACGTCCCGCTTTCGATTGCGGACAGCGGCACAACCATCAACACAGTCAACCAGACAAACAACATCAACCTGTATAACGACAACACGTCCGACCAGTTCAACACTGAGATGGATGGCTTTACCGTTACGATGACGCTGACGATTCCGGTGAACGCCGGCACAACGAATACGATTAAGATCGGCGTCGCCGACGTTGGGGACAGCAACTACGATTCCAACCTGCTGATCGCAGCGGACTCTGTGCAAACGGAACTGGTTGCGTTGGACGACCAAGTGACAATGCAGGACAGTGTCACAAAGAACGTTGATGTTCTCGGCAACGACATCAACAACACAACCGGCACGCTTACAGTCACGCATATTAACGGCAACCCAGTTGTTGCGGGGCAAACGATCACGCTGCCAACAGGCCAAACGGTTAAGTTGCTTGCAGATGGAACGTTCGACATCACGACAGACAGTGATTTCGAGACGACCAGCTTTACCTACGAGGTCGAAAGCACGGATGGCAGCGGAAATGTTCTGGAAACCGACGTTGGCTTTGTAACGGTTGAAACGATCCCATGTTTTGTAGCGGGAACGATGATCGAAACGGTCGATGGCCCACGTGCGGTCGAAGGGCTGACAGCGGGCGACATGGTCATGACACGCGATGATGGCCCACAGCCGCTGCGCTGGATTGGACGTCGTGCGGTGCCTGCAATCGGTAAGATGGCTCCAATTCGTATCCGTGAAAACGCATTGGGTGAGCACGGAGAGCTGATGGTTTCCCCCTTACACCGTGTCATGGTGAAGGATGCGTTGGCAGAACTGATGTTTGGTAACACCGAGGTACTTATCGCTGCCAAAGACTTGGTAAATGATCGCAGCATTCGCTCTGTTGAAGGCGGTGAAGTGGAATACGTCCACCTGATGTTCGATCAGCATCAAGTGATCTATTCCGAAGGCCTTGCCACTGAAAGTTTCCTACCCGGTCCGCAAACAACGAAGTCCTTTGAAGCGGAAATCGTTGAAGAGATTTGCACGATCTTTCCAGAGTTGGATTTGGCCACCGGTGAAGGATACGGCCCGGCTGCACGGCCAATGCTAAAGCGCTACGAAGCAGAAGCGCTACGAAGACACGTGGCCTAGCACCCTATGACATTGAAATGGATTGGAACACGGACACAGGAACGTGGGGTCTTTAACCCCGCCGGACTAGGTCGTGCAAAAGGTTCCGTTTCTGTTGGTGCTGAACTGTTAGCCCGTGGCAGCCTGATGCTGGAAGTTTCAGTGCGCCCACAAAAGCATCCTGTGAATTTGCTGCGCTTTGGCGCGCTTGATCCTTGGCCCTCTGGTTTAACTGTCTGCTTGGAGCCTGATGGCACTGTTCGGTTGATGATGCGCCAAGGCGCGCGGCATCTCGCGACCGCGCTAAAAACCACACTCGGAACCGACGTTCAGACGGCGCATATTACCTATACTTGGGATGCCCCAGCACGAAGCGGGCAGCTTTGTGTGCATATCCCAGATCACGGCCGGTTATGGCAAACTGAAGTGATCTCCCCCTTCCCGCTATCGGCCCGCGATGCCCAGCGAATCGTCACCGACGGTGACGGAAGTCTAATCGACCAAAGTGTCGCATTCGTGGCGATCGCAGATGCGCCCTGCCCGCTTGGCCCTATTCCCGGGTTGTTAGGCTCTGCTGGTGTGGACACGCCAGACGGTCCAAAAACATTGCGCGACATCGTCCCTGGCGACTTTGTAAGGACACAAGGCGGAAGGTCCGTGCGCGTCCTTTGGTCTGGCAGTACAACGGTACCGGCGTTAGGGCGTTTCGCACCGATGACACTACGCCAACCTTATATGGGTCTATGGGATGACCTTGTGACGTCTCGCGACCAACGCGCTTGTTTAGCGGGTTCAGAAGTCGAATACCTGTTCGGTGAAGAACGCGTTTCCACGGCGGTGCGCCATCTAGAAGTACGTAACTGCGCTGGCCCTACACGACCAAAACCGCATGTGATGACCTACCACCAGATCCTCCTTGAGACCCACGAGATCATAAGGGTGAATGGCGCACTTGTTGAAAGCTTTGACGGTTCCGCCGTTCTGAATGCGCCTGCAATGATCAAGTGGTCCGTACTTGCAGACATGGCGCCTGAGCTTCGTCCGCAACGCGTTGGTTTGGCCGCCCCTGTGTTGCAGGGCTACGAAGCCCTCACCCTGACGGGGGCAACAATAGGCTAGTGTTTAGTGGCGTCGTCGCCTTCAAAGAAAGGCGTCATTTGCGCGACGATCACACTATTTTCATCCAACGCCCGCTGCATCAGCTCACGTTCTTCATCCGGAATATCGTGACCTTCTTCAAGACGCTCATCAAGCGTGCCGTAGCCTGAAACGTCCAAAGGCGCTGTGTCCGCTTGCTTCAGGATCGCGACCGTTTCACGTACGGCTTCGGCTTCGTCGATCCCGCTGGCATAGATCATCAACGCGGCACCTGTGCTGTCTTTGGGTAGCCCGTCGCCCTCTTTGCGGCCGATTTCGACCAGCAAAGTGTAGACCTGTTGGCGTGATGGTTTCTTTGACTTTTTTTCGGTCATTCGGACTGTTCCTTGTCGATCCAGCGGGACTTACTAGCCCAAAGCGAAGAGAAGATTAGCACAGCTTGGATCGGGATAAACCCAAGCGCTAGCAGGGCTGCTGCGGTGGCCCAAACAGGGAAGTTCAACGTTTCCGTCAGCGATTGAAACGGGCGATACAAGATCACAAATGTGAAAACCAAGCATCCTGCATCAAAGGCAACTGGCGTCCACGCTGCGGCCCATGACGGACGCTCACCGCGCGAAATGCGGGATTTGGCGAGCGTCCGTGACAGTATCATTAGTCGCGCAACAGGTCGTTGATACCTGTCTTTGAACGGGTCTTTTCATCAACCGTCTTAACGATCACCGCGCAGTACAGGTTGATGTCGTTCTTGGACGGCATGGAACCTGCAACCACGACGGAGTACGGCGGCACTTCACCGTAGAAGACTTCGCCAGTTTCACGGTTCACGATCTTGGTGGACTGGCCGATAAAGACGCCCATACCCAAAACAGAGCCTTCACGGATGATGCAACCTTCAACAACTTCAGAGCGCGCGCCGATGAAACAGTTGTCTTCGATGATTGTCGGGCCAGCCTGCATTGGTTCAAGAACACCGCCAATTCCAACGCCACCAGACAGGTGCACGTTTTTGCCGATCTGTGCGCAAGAACCGACTGTCGCCCAGCCATCAACCATGGAACCTTCATCAACATATGCGCCGAGGTTCACGAAGGATGGCATCAACACAACGCCAGGTGCGATGTAGGCTGAACGGCGCACAATCGAACCAGGTACGGCGCGGAAACCAGCGGCTTTCCATTCGTTGTCGCCCCAACCCTGCCATTTGGAAGGAACCTTATCCCACCAGCTTGAGCCGCCGTTAGAACCTTCGATCTGTTCCATATCGTGCAGGCGGAACGACAACAAAACTGCTTTCTTAGCCCACTGGTTCACGTGCCAGTCGCCATTCTCACGACGCTCAGCGACACGCAGTTTGCCAGAATCAAGCGCGTTCATCGTGTCGGTGATGGCTTCGCGAACTTCGCCTTGCGTGCTGGTGGTGACTGTATCGCGGGCTTCCCACGCGGCTTCGATGGCTGTTTCTAGTTGAGCGTTGGACATGGTGGCCCCCTATGTTTTCGTTGTTCGCAAACTGCGGTTGGACGCCACATACCGCGCCGTGCGGGTTTGGGCAATCAAATCGGGATGGGTGCTGGGTTCGCCCCGCATAACAAGACCGCAACCTTCTCGTTCGCGGCTGGCTTATAAGCGCCGGACGTAATCGCAGCCAATGCTGCAGCACCCGCCGGTTCGACGAGTTGGCGCAGGTTTTGCCAAAGCAGTTTTTGTGCATGTGCAATCGCATCATCTGGCAACAGCAATGTTTGCAGATCATTTGATTTCGCCAAATCATAGGACAACCGACCGATACGTTTCGCACCCAGCGCGTTGGCACAGATACCAGAGACTTCAATCTCTGTTTCCGGCCCATGCCGAAGCGCTGCGTGCATCGAGTTAGTCGTCTCGGATTCGACGCCGATAATGTTGCGATCCTTAAACCAAGACATCGCGCCACCAATTAGCCCGCCGCCGCCGATAGCAATGATGATCGTATCTGCGTCGCACCCCTGCGTTTCCCATTCTTTGAAACATGTCCCCTGACCCGCAAGCGTCGCGGGCGCATCAAACGGGTGAATGTCGAGGGCACCTGTCTGCTCTTGATACGCCTTAGCCGCCGATGCCGCATCCGCGTAGGCACCCTCAACGACATGAAGGTCCGCACCCGTTTGTCGGATCACATCGATTTTTGCGGGACCGGCGAACTCGGGCACATAAATACGAACGGCATGCCCAAGCGAGGTCGCAGCATGTGCAACGGCAGCACCATGATTGCCCCCCGACGCGGCGACAAACCCGGCGTCTGGAACATCCGCCGTTAGCACCGAATTGAATGCACCACGCGCCTTAAATGATCCGGTGACTTGCGTGTGCTCAAACTTAAACTGGAGCGGTACGCCGAACGCGTCTGAGCGCATCACAGGCGTGACGTGAATGTAGCCAGCAATCCGGTCTGCCGCTGAATCAATATCGGCGTTTGTAACGGGCATCTTCTGTTCCTGTGATTGGACAATCTACGGACAACCTGCCACTAAAATGCAAAGCCCAACAAGGAGCAGTTTGAAATGAAAGACCACAACCGCCGTCACCCACTTCGTGACAGTTCACAAGACCGCAAAGAAGCCGTCGAAGTCCCAGATACGCCGCAAACCCGTTCGCCCGCCTATGCGCTTGCGTTTGCTGACCCCGATTTCTTGTGTCGCGACGAATTGCGCCCTGTACGCTTGCAGCTTGAGCTTCTCAAACCAGAGCTCATGTTGGATGAACAAGGGATCGAATCCACAATAGTTATGTTTGGTGGCGCGCGTATTCCAGCGCCTGAAAACAAAGATAGCGCCCGCACCAAGACCTTGGCGGACTTGTCAAAATACTACGACGAGGCCCGCAAGTTCGCGAAATTGATGACGGAAACCGGCGAGTCACATGAGAATGTGGTCGTCACAGGTGGCGGCCCAGGCGTAATGGAAGCCGGCAACAAAGGTGCGGTTGAGGCAGGTGGTAAATCCATCGGCCTAAACATCGTTTTGCCGCACGAACAGGCGCCAAACGAATATGTAACGCCTGAGCTGTGCTTCAATTTCCACTACTTTGCGATCCGCAAAATGCACTTCTTGATGCGTGCCAAGGCGATCACCGTATTCCCTGGTGGTTTCGGTACTTTGGACGAAACATTTGAGGCTCTGACGTTGATCCAAACAGGTCGTATGGAACGCGTGCCGTTCCTGCTGTTTGGTCGTGCGTTCTGGGAAAGCATTATCAACTGGGATGCCCTGTCTGAGGCGGGAACAATTTCTGCTGATGACCTTGAGCTGTTCCGCTTTGTTGAAACGGCTGAAGAAGCAGTTGAGGCGTTGAACAACTGGGAAGGCGCTGGCGAAAAGCGCGGTGTCATTCCGGGGCGCTAAATCGATGTTACATGTCGTCGTCATGGGCGTGTCCGGCGGGGGTAAATCCACGCTCGGACGCGCATTGGCCAAACGCGTCGGTGCGGAATTCATCGACGCGGACGATCTGCATCCACAAGCCAACATTGACCACATGAAGTCCGGCCAACCGCTTACGGATGAGATGCGTTGGCCGTGGCTGGACGTTTGCAGCGCTGAAATGAAACGCTTGGATCGAGTCGTTCTGGCCTGTTCCGCGCTGAAACGGTCTTATCGCGACAGACTACGAGACGGCGCACCGGGCTTATTGTTTGTCTACCCTGAACTAACGCCAGAAATCGTCGAGGCACGTTTGGCAGTGCGGAAAGATCACTTCATGCCACCGTCATTGCTCGCCAGCCAGTTTGACACGTTGGAGCCACCAACCGCTGACGAAAAGCCGATACGTTTGGGCGGAACACTGGATTTGGAAGCGTCCGTAAACGCCGCAGAACAAGCCTTGTTATAGCCCTGCGTCTGCTTCGATTTCCTTGCGGGATTTGCGCGCACGCTCTGTCGCGGACTTAAGCTGCCCACAGGCCGCCATAATGTCTTCACCGCGCGGACGACGCACAGGGGATGCATAGCCTGCATTGTGAACGATATCGGCAAACGCCTTGATCCGCGCTTGGGTGGAACGCTCATAAGGCGCACCGGGCCATTCGTTGAACGGGATCAGGTTGATCTTGGCGGGAATGCCTTCGATTAATTTCATAAGGCGATGGGCATCTTCGTCGCTGTCGTTCACACCCTTCAGCATCACATATTCAAACGTAATGCGTTCTGAATTGGATACCTTCGGGTACGCCGCAAGCGCCTTGAGCAGTTCTTCGATGTTCCAACGCTTGTTGATCGGCACGAGTTTGTTGCGCACTTCATCAGTCGTCGCGTGGAACGACACCGCCAATTGGCACCCGATCTCATCAGCCGTCCTCGCGATTTCGGGGACAACGCCAGAGGTCGACAGCGTGATACGGCGACGGGACAGCTGGATGCCCTCAGGGTCCATCGCGATTTTCATCGCGTCGCGTACGTTTTCGAAATTATAAAGCGGCTCGCCCATGCCCATGAGCACGATGTTGGACAGCAAACGTGGCCCCATATCCGCGTGCGATTGGCCCTGTTCGGGCCATTCGTTCAGGTCATCACGCGCAAGCATGACTTGGCCGATAATTTCGCCTGCTGTCAGATTGCGCACCAGTTTTTGGGTGCCCGTATGACAGAAGCTACAGGTCAGGGTGCAGCCCACTTGCGATGAAATGCACAAAGTGCCGCGATCGGTTTCGGGGATGTAGACAACCTCAACCTCGTGGCCGCCTGCGATACGGACAAGGTATTTACGCGTGCCATCGTTGGACACTTCTTTGGTCACAACCTCTGGCAATTCGATCTTGAAGTGTTCAGCCAAGGTTCCGCGAAAGTCTTTGGACAGGTTCGTCATGACGTCAAAGTCACGAACGCCCCAATGATACAGCCATTGCCAGATTTGGTTCACCCGCATCTTGGCCTGCTTTTCTTTCACGCCCAGCCCGATCAGCTCATCGCGCAGCTGATCGCGGGTCAGGCCGACGATGTTCACGAGCCCGCCTTCGGGCAGCACGCGTTTGATCGTCATGACGTCTTGGGTGATGGGCGCTTGCGGTTCCATGAGAATCGTCCTCGGTTGGTTTCAGGCCCTATATAAGACGAAAGGCCGGTTTCCAAAGAAAACCGGCCCCCGCAATTTCGCATAGGTCGTATTTTAGCTGGAACAGCGGTTCGCAGCCTCTTCGACGCCCGCCGTAAAGCCGAGCAATGAGAATGTGTCGCGTGTAACTGTGCCACGACCGGAACGCGCCGATACAGTTGCGGTAGACCCGCGCTTCATGGCCGCAACGATGCGTGCATCGTCTTCTGGTGTCGCAGGCCACGCCCATTCACCTTCGGTGAACAGATCAAATGTTGTGCCGCCAATATCCAGCTCAGCGGTAGAACCGCTTGCGAATGGGTAGCCGCCAGTGAACGTCACTTGGCCGTTCACGCCCGCACCGGGACGGTAAAAGACGAACAACAGGATTTCACCGCGGCGCACGGATACAACCTGTCCATCACGGGAATTCACTGTCTCTTTGGGCGCGGAAACGGCCCAGCATTCTGTTGGGTTATCTTCAACGAAGACGGACCAATCTGTGTTTGCCGCAACGCGGTTTGAACTGGCTTCTTGCGCAATTGCGGAAGTGCCTAGTGTCATGAGTGCGACCACGCCCATTGCGTGTGTAAACTTTGAAATCATAATTACAGCCTCCAAGCTGTCCGTGCCTCTGGTTGCTCTATATAGCGCAATACCTCTGATGGGTATCTTTTCGGCTAGATTGAGCGGTTTCAACTCGATACCCATAGCAATAGCAAGTTTTTGCCTAAATGGGAAAGCCCTTTGTCCCCAATTATTTGCGCGGATCACCGCGCATTCGGAGAGTTTCATGTCCAATCCAGTAGATTTCGTTGAACTTTGGCGCGGTGGTATGCTGGAAAGCGTTCATCAAGGTCACGCAGTTGTGGTCGATGAAGGGGGCGAAATCGTCCATTCTTGGGGCGATCCCCATGCTGTGACCTACCCGCGAAGCTCGGCCAAGATGTTGCAAGCACTGCCAATGGTGGAAAGTGGCGTCGCGGATCGATTTGGCCTCACGACTGAACAATTGGCCTTATCCTGCGCGTCGCATTCGGGTGCAGCGATCCATACAAACCGTGTTCAAAGCTGGTTAAAAGACCTTGAGTTAGATGACGGCGCGTTCGTTTGTGGCCCACAATGGCCAGCAGATTTACCTGCCCGTGACGGGTTAATCAAAGGCGATGCTACGCCCTGCCGGTACCATAACAATTGTTCCGGCAAGCACTGTGGCTTCCTGACAATGACAAAGGCGAATGGGTGGGGTCCGGACTACGTTGCGATCGACCATCCGTTGCAAGTTGGCATCAAACAGGTGGTTGAAGAGCTGACACAGGAAACTTCGCCGCACTGGGGAATTGATGGATGTTCCGCCCCAAACCATGCGTCCAGCATTTTGGGGATAGGCCGCGCAATGGCGACATTTGCGGCCGCGGATGACAGCAGTACACGCGGATCGGCGATGGTTCGCCTGCGGAATGCGATGATGGCGCATCCCGATTTGGTGTCCAACACGGACCGTGCGTGCAACGCGTTGATGTTGGCGGCCAAAGGCAAAGCCGCTGTGAAAACCGGCGCCGAAGGGTTCTTTATTGCGATCTTGCCTGAATTGAAGCTTGGCGTTGCGTTAAAGATCGTGGACGGCACAACCCGCGCGTCTGAATGCGCGATGGCATCGATCTTGTGCAATTTGGGTGTGCTGGATGAAAATGACCCTGCCGTTAAGGCCTATCGCAATCCAGACCTCAAGAACTTCGCAGGGCTTGTGACAGGTGAAATGCGTCCTAGCGTCGCTCTTGCTTGATCGCTACGAATCCGCCACATAGACATTGTTCTCAGGGCGGGGCGAAATTCCCCACCGGCGGTTATAGCCCGCGAGCGGCCCCAATTGGGGTGTCCAGCAGATACTGGTGAAATTCCAGAGCCGACGGTCATAGTCCGGATGAGAGAGAGCGGGAGAGTGCGGTGCGGGAGCGCAGCACTTGGCCTGTCTTTGCCTTGGGTTTCATGCGCAAAGAAAGGATGTTTGCATGACCCGATTAAATGGAAACACGGCCCTTCTGGGGGCCATTTTGATGATTGTCGCAGGGGTGGCCTTTGCGGCTGTAAACCTCGCCGTGCAATGGGCTACGATGCGGTTGGGGGCGACCCCGGCGGCGGTGGTGTTTTGGCAATATGCCGTGGCTCTGATTCTGGTGTTGCCGCTGATTGATACACGTGCCGCGCTGCGCGACGGGGCCTGGGGCTGGCAGATGGCCCGCGTGGCTCTGGCCGCTGTGGGGGTACAGTTCTGGGTGTATGGGTTGGCATATGTGCCGATCTGGCAGGCGATTTCGTTGATCCTGCTGTCACCGGTTTTTGTCACGCTTGGGGCGGCCGTTTTTCTGGGCG
>CALBVZ010000053.1 GCA_937969445.1 uncultured Octadecabacter sp.
TGGATCATTGCCGATGTTGATCTCTCTGCCATCAGCGCGCCACGTTACAGCGGGCAAGTGGGAAACTTTGCCCATTGGCCCGAGCAATTCGGCCACATCCCGAACGTACAGCATAGGCGCCTCGGCTGATTAACCCTTGAAAACCGCAGCACTTCGCCTCATATCGTCCCACGTCCGCAAATTCCGCGGATATTTTGGATGGAGAGATCATGGCCAAGGAAGAACTGCTCGAATTTCCAGGTGTCGTAAAAGAACTCTTGCCGAACGCGACATTCCTGGTCGAGCTGGAAAACGGCCATACGATCATCGCGCATACGGCAGGCAAGATGCGGAAAAACCGCATTCGTGTTCTGGCAGGTGACAAGGTACAGGTCGAGATGACCCCGTATGATTTGACCAAGGGTCGGATCAACTATCGCTTTAAATAATCGACCATGAGGTTGGTTCTAGGCTCCGGTTCCCCACGACGGTTGGAGCTGTTGGCGCAGCTTGGGCTGACGCCAGATGACGTACGTGCACCTGACATCAACGAAGACCCGATTGGCGCCGAAAAGCCGCGCGATTATGTGCGGCGCATGGCGCGCCAGAAGGCAGAAGCGTCGAGCTGTGCGGTTGATGAGGTCGTGCTTTGTGCAGACACCACTGTTGCGGTTGGTCGACGTATTCTAGGCAAACCCGCAGATGCGGCAGAGGCGGAAGCATTTTTGCGCCTTATGTCTGGCCGCCGCCATAAGGTTATCACAGCGATTTCGGTGAAGACTCCGAACGGCGTTCGCGTGAAGGATGTGGTGACGGACGTTAAAATGAAACGGCTGAGTGACGCCGAAATTGCGGGCTACATCGCAACGGATGATTGGCGTGGCAAGGCGGGTGGATATGCGATCCAAGGGCCAGCCAGCGCATTCATTCCGTGGATTTCTGGGTCATATTCCGCCGTGGTCGGGCTGCCGTTGGCAGAAACCGCGAACCTATTGCAATCATCAGGATTGGAGATTTGGAAATGAAAGGGCGCATGATCGTTCTGGACCACGTCGCTGGCCGAGAGGCCGCAGCGCTTCTGGTCGATGGAAAACTCCAAGATTTGATGATCGATGATGACGAAGCACCGCGCCCAGGCGCGATTTTTCGTGCGATTTGTGATCGCCCGCTAAAAGGGCAGGGCGGCATGATGCTGAAATTGCCTGAGGGCGAGACGGCATTCTTGCGTCAAGGTAAGGGCCTTGCGCCGGGGCAGGCGATTTTGGTGCAAGTCACGGGCTATGCGGATGGCGGCAAAGCGATTCCCGTGACGGACCGCGTGTTGTTCAAATCCCGCTACGCCATCGTGACGCCCGGAAAGCTTGGCATCAATGTCAGCCGGTCCATCAAAGACGACGACGTGCGAGAACGGGTCTTGGCCTGTGCCCACGAAGAAGGCGTGAGCGAAGGATTCGGCCTGATTCTGCGTTCGTCCTGTGAAGGCGGGACCGATGAGGACATCATAGAAGACATTGCCGCAATGGATGCTATGGCGAACGCTATTATGGCCGATAAAGACGGTGTCGCCGAGGCGCTGACTGATGGTGACGGTCCGCACGCGCTTGCATGGCGTGAATGGGTCGAACCCGCGACCATTGTCACCGACGCCGGTGGTTTCGAAGACCAAGGCGTGCTGGATCAAATGGCCACGCTTTCCAGCCCACGTGTTAGCCTAGAAGCATCTGCGTTTATGTATGTCGAACCTACGCGCGCGCTTGTCGCCGTGGATGTGAACACGGGGGGGGACACGTCGCCTGCATCGACGCTGAAGGCGAACTTGGCCGCCTGTAAGGCATTGCCACGCGCGCTTCGCCTGCGTGGGCTTGGCGGACAGATCGTGATTGATTTAGCGCCAATGTCCAAAGCACACCGTAAACAAATTGAATCCACCCTGCGTGGCGCGTTTCGTGAAGACACCATTGATACCGCACTCGTCGGTTGGACGCCGCTTGGTCACTTTGAGCTTCAGCGCAAGCGCGAACGTTTGCCAACCCCACTTGGGCTTGTTTAATGGCGTGTCCGATCTGCGATAAAGACACGAGCCCAGCGTTCCGCCCATTTTGCTCAAAGCGGTGTGCGGATGTTGATTTGGCGAAATGGCTTGGCGGTGGCTACGCAATCCCCAGCAATGATCCCGACGATATCGATGAGCTGGAAGACGCGCTGGAGAAGGCGAAACAAGATCCAGAATTGCCACGCCCATCCTAACTCAACCAAGTGATTTCACCGATTTGAAAGAAGGGTCTGGACAGTCCCTTGCACCCCGCCTAAAACGCCCTCACCCAAGGGGTTCGCCCCTTTCCGTGCCCGGGTAGCTCAGGGGTAGAGCAGTGGATTGAAAATCCTCGTGTCGGTGGTTCGATTCCGCCCCCGGGCACCACTCATCCAAGCGTGATGACGTGTAACTATTTGATCTAAAAGAAGAATAAATTTGATACGACCCCTGCGGGATCAGCTTTGTATCACAATTTGTATCACAAATGACTGTGCAGTGGATGCGATTGTCCGTCGGTTACGCTACTCCGTGAAAACAGTTTTGACTACATCACCTCCGTAGATGTCGCCTTGGTGCTCCGCCACCCTTACGAGCTTTTTCGAAAACCACCCGTTTTTAACAATGTCAGATTCAGGACGCTGTTGTTTGAAACCGAGAAATACTTCTTTGGTCATTAGGATTGGAGGCGTGCTGTTGGTTTCGACTACGGTGCGATTCACTTTGTTATGCGCGTAGTAGTGTGGATCTTTGTGCGTAATGTTGCGCGAAAATGAGTGCTCGGGGAGATCATCTACAAACTGCTCAGAGCTCTTGTTTAGCCAAGCCCACTCTTTGATATTCGG
>CALBVZ010000054.1 GCA_937969445.1 uncultured Octadecabacter sp.
TGTTCCACGGTCCAACGTTGGCATTTAAAGACTTCGCCATGCAGCTGATCGGGCAAATGTTCCAAGCCTCGCTTACACGATCTGGCAAGCGCATTACGATTGTTGGGGCCACATCCGGCGACACTGGTTCCGCCGCTATTGAGGCGTTTCGCGGTCTCGATAACGTGGATGTTTTTATCCTGTTCCCGCACGGCCGTGTGTCAGAGGTGCAGCGCCGCCAGATGACCACGCCTGTTGAAAGCAATGTGCACGCCTTGGCCATGGATGGTGATTTTGACGATTGCCAAGCGGCGCTAAAAGACATGTTCAACGATTTCGAATTCCGTGACGATGTGAACCTTGCTGGTGTGAATTCAATCAACTGGGGCCGCGTATTGGCGCAGGTTGTTTACTACTTCTCCTCTGCGGTCAGCCTTGGTGCACCGCACCGTAAGGTTAGCTTTACCGTCCCGACAGGCAACTTCGGCGACATCTTTGCAGGCTATATCGCCAAACGCATGGGGCTGCCGATTGATCAGTTGGTCATCGCGACAAACCAAAACGACATTTTGCACCGCACGTTGGAAACCGGTGCGCAGGTGAAGGAAGGGGTTACACCGTCCATTTCGCCGTCAATGGATATTCAGGTGTCGTCCAACTTTGAACGCGCTTTGTTTGAAGCCTACGAGCGCGATGGCGCTGTTGTGGCGGCGCAAATGGACGAACTGAAAGACAAGGGCGAATTCACGATTTCCCAAGGCGCCATCGACATGCTGCGCGACACGTTTGCGTCTGGTCGTGCATCCGAGGACGAAACCTATGCAACGATCAAAACCGAGCTGATGCTTTCTGGTGAACTTCTGTGCCCGCATTCCGCAGTTGGCGTAACTGTAGCAGGTGACCACTTGGGCGAAACGCCGATGATCACATTGGCCACAGCACACCCTGCCAAATTCCCAGCGGCCGTTGAAAAAGCAACGGGAGAGCACCCAGACCTGCCACCGCACATGGGCGACTTGTTTGAACGTGATGAGCGTGTAACCCGTGTGGCAAACGATCTGGATGCACTGCAAACCCTAATCAAAGAGCGGATCCAAAATTGACCGTCCAACAACACACGCTGTCCAACGGATTTCGCATCGTCACTGAACAGATGCCGGGGCTTCAATCTGCGTCTATTGGCGTTTGGGTCACGGCGGGCGGTCGCCACGAACGTGCTGATCAGAACGGCGTCGCCCACTTCCTTGAACATATGGCGTTCAAGGGAACAAAGCGACGTTCCGCACTGCAGATCGCCGAAGCGATTGAAGATGTCGGCGGGTATATCAATGCCTACACATCGCGCGAGATGACGGCCTATTACGCCCGTGTATTGGAAAACGATGTGCCACTGGCGCTGGATGTAATCGCCGATATTTTGTTAAACCCTGTGTTTGACAAAGGCGAAATCGAAGTCGAACGCGGTGTGATTTTGCAAGAGATCGGCCAATCCCATGACACGCCTGACGACATCATCTTTGACTGGCTTCAGGAAGAGGCGTTTCCCAACCAAGCGTTGGGCCGCACGATTTTAGGCCCAACAGAGCGGGTGAGCTCGTTTTCACGCGGTGATCTGTCCGACTTCATTGGCGAACATTACGGACCGGATCAAATGATCCTGTCGGCGGCTGGCGCTGTGAACCCCGATGAGCTGCTCGCGCTCGCCGAAAAACTGTTTGGCCATTTGCCCCCGCGTTCCGAACCGAGTGCTGCAGAAGCGGCTGCCTTTGCGGGTGGTGAGAAACGCGTGAATAAAGGGTTGGAACAAGCCCATTTCGCATTGGCGTTTGAGGGGCCGGATTACCGTGACCCAAGCATTTATGCCGCGCAGATCCATGCGGTTGCGATGGGGGGCGGCATGTCATCGCGTTTGTTCCAAGAACTGCGTGAGAACCGCGGGTTGTGTTATACAATTTTCGCCCAAGCGGGGGCCTATGCCGACACTGGAATGCTGACAATTTACGCTGGCACGTCGTCCGAACAATTGGGTGAGCTGGCAATGCTGACTGTGGATGAGCTGAAACGCGCAGCTGACGATATGTCCGCCGAAGAAGTCGCGCGCGCGCGTGCGCAGATGAAAGCGGGCATGCTGATGGGGTTGGAAAGCCCGTCGAACCGTGCCGAACGTCTTGCGCGTATGGTCGCGATTTGGGGTGACGTGCCGCACATCGAGGACACGATTGAACGTATCGATGCCGTGACAACAGGTGATGTTCGCGCCTTCGGGAGCAAGCTGATCACAGACGCCGGAAGCGCGATGGCGCTTTATGGTCCGATCGACAATGCGCCCGCGTTTGAGGCCTTGAAGGCGAGGCTGGTTGCTTGATGCTTCGGGCGCGTAAAAAGGTTCGTCTTGAAACCGAACGCTTGACGCTGCGCCCGCCGATCCATTCAGATTTTCGTGCATGGATCGCATTGCGCCATGAGTCAGCCGAATTCTTGCAACCGTGGGAGCCGTCTTGGGCGGTCGATCATTTAACACGCAGAAGTTTCACCAATCGGGTCTATTGGGCGCAACGTTCGATTTCCAACGAAACTGCATTGCCGCTGTTTATTGTACGACGCAGCGATGAGATGCTTTTAGGGGCAATCACGCTGGATAATATCCGGCGCGGGCCAGCCCAAGCCGGAACAACAGGCTACTGGATTGGGGAGCCTTTTGCGCGACAAGGCTATATGCGTGAAGCAATTGAAGCACTTGTGCATTACGCATTTACGACGCTGGATTTAAGTCGGATCGAGGCCGGATGTTTGGAGGAAAACAAACCGTCGCGGGCGTTGTTGGAGAAATGTGGGTTTAAATACGAAGGTGTGGCGCAGGCGTATTTGCAAATCAACGGGCGCTGGCGCAATCATGTTTTATACGCCAATTTACGTCATGATCGGCGTGGAAAGACGAATGTGGGATGAGCTTACGCTCAGCGCGTGCCGCGGGCGTTGAGGGGGGCTAGCCCCCCGTCGCAAGCGACGCCCCCCAGGATATTTAGAAAACAAAAGCAAACGGGGGACTGATATGGCATTGAATTCTGCGGACAGTGTATTCGTTGAACGGTTGCGAGCGATCCTTCCTGACGCGGCATTCGCGGTGGACCTTGCCGGTTTTTTGGTTGAACCTAGGGGACGCTGGGTTGGGCAGGGCGTGGTTGTGTCGCCTGCATCGACGAGCGAAGTTTCAGCGCTTTTGGTGGCGTGCTTTGAGGCCGCGGTTCCTGTTGTTCCTTATGCGGGTGGGACTGGTTTGGTCGGCGGGCAAGTGGTTGAAGACGGGCCCGTGCCGGTTGTTCTTTCGCTGGCGCGGATGAATAAGATTCGCGCGGTTTATCCAGATGAGAACGTGATTGAGGTCGATGCCGGTATGATTTTGCAGGATGTGCAAAACGCAGCGTTCGACGTTGGGCGGTTGTTTGCGCTCTCATTGGCGTCTGAAGGGTCAGCGCGTATTGGCGGGCTGTTGGCGACCAATGCGGGCGGTTTGAATGTAATCCGCTATGGCAATGCGCGGGCACAGTGTTTGGGCATTGAGGCTGTACTGGCAGATGGTACGATCTGGAACGGAATGAGCCGTCTTCGCAAAGACAACACGGGTTATGATTTGCGTGACTTGATGATCGGCTCGGAAGGATCATTGGGGGTAATCACGGGCGCGTCCTTGCGGATGGTGCCGTGCCCTGCGCAAGAGGCGACGGCGATGTTTGTTGTACGCTCGCCAGCCGCCGCCGTTTCATTGTTGGCTTTGGCGGGGGAGCGACTTGGCGAGACAATTTCAGCGTTTGAGTTGATCCACCGGCAAGGGTTTGATTTCCTTCGAGAGGCTGGGATTGACCATAAACGCCCGTTTGAGGAGGCGCCTGAATGGTCGATTTTGATGAAGGTTGGGTTGCCGGAAGGGCAATCTCCGCAAGAGGCGTTGGAAGCACTGTTTGAGGCGGCGGATGGATTGGTATCAGACGGTGTCATTGCGCAATCTGGCCAGCAGGCGCAGGCGCTTTGGGATATCCGTGAGACCATTCCTGAAGCGAACAAGCGGATTGGGTCGATCTCGTCCCATGATATTTCGGTGCCGATTTCTTGTGTGCCGGACTTTATTGAACGTGCTCCAGCGATCCTTGCCAAGATTGGAGATTTCCGGATCAATTGTTTCGGTCATTTGGGCGACGGGAACCTGCATTACAACGTGTTTCCTCCAAAGGGACATGATCGTTCTGAATTTGTTGGCCAACGAGACGCGATTAAAACGGCAGTGCATGATCTGGCGCATTCATTCGGTGGATCGGTCAGTGCGGAACATGGGATTGGTCGCTTGAAGGTCAAAGACCTTGAAACCTATGGCGACCCAGCAAAGCTGGCGATGATGCGGGCCATCAAAGATGCGCTCGATCCGCGCGGCATCATGAACCCAGGTGCTGTATTGCGAGCCAAATAGGGGCGTGACCTTGCGCCGCTGGGCCGTGCGCCGTATGACGGCGCGGACTAAGAAACTAAGGACAGATTATGCCAGTTCTGGTGATGAAATTCGGCGGCACATCGGTGGCGACCGTGGACAAGATCAAGCGGGCGGCCAAGAAGGTCGGCGTTGAGGTGGCTAAGGGCTACGATGTGATCGTTATCGTGTCGGCCATGTCCGGTGAAACGAACAAACTTGTGGGTTTTGTGAACGATACCTCGCCGATGTATGACGCGCGCGAATACGACGCGATCGTAAGTTCAGGTGAGAACGTGACGGCGGGTCTAATGGCACTGACGTTGCAAGAAATGGACGTGCCTGCGCGCAGCTGGCAGGGCTGGCAGGTTCCGGTGAAAACCACGTCTGCGCATTCATCCGCGCGGATTGAGGAAATCCCGACAGACAACATCATCGCGAAGTTCGGTGAAGGCATGAAGGTTGCGGTGGTCGCAGGCTTCCAAGGGGTCAGCCCCGAGGGACGCATCACCACGCTTGGCCGCGGTGGGTCTGATACGACTGCGGTAGCGTTTGCCGCTGCGTTTGAAGCGGAGCGTTGCGACATCTACACAGACGTTGACGGGGTCTACACCACGGACCCACGCGTTACGGACAAAGCGCGTAAGCTCGACAAGATCGCGTTTGAAGAGATGCTTGAGTTGGCCTCATTGGGCGCCAAAGTACTGCAAACACGCTCGGTCGAATTGGCGATGCGCTATAAAGTGCGCTTGCGCGTGCTATCATCATTTGAAGAACAATCTGACGAAGCCGGAACGCTCGTCTGTGCGGAGGAAGAAATTATGGAATCCAATGTAGTAGCTGGCGTGGCGTTTAGCCGTGATGAAGCAAAG
>CALBVZ010000055.1 GCA_937969445.1 uncultured Octadecabacter sp.
CGCCACAAGAAGTGCAGCGTTGTTTCCGCAATCGTCCCTGCTTCAGCAAAGATCACATCAAAGTTGATGGAACCCGTCACATAGAAGATCGCAAAGATACCAAGCGCAAAGCCAAAGTCACCTACACGGTTGACAACAAACGCTTTAATTGCGGCGGCGTTGGCGGATGGTTTCTTATAGTAGAAGCCGATCAACAGGTAGGACGCGACGCCCACGCCTTCCCAGCCAAAGAACATCTGAACAAGGTTGCCCGCTGTTACCAGCATCAACATCGCAAAGGTAAAGAAGCTCAGGTAGGCAAAGAAACGCGCTTTATATGGCGTGTCAGGGAACTGCTCGTCGTGCGCCATGTAGCCAAAGGAATACAGGTGAACGAGCGCGGAAACCGTGTTGATCACAACAAGCATGATCGCCGTCAGGCGGTCGATGCGGATGCCCCAAGACGTGTCGAGCGTACCGGATTGAATCCAAGTCATTAATGGAATCCAGTCATACCCATTGTCATGTGCAGACGGATCGAATGTCAGCATGATGACCCATGACAGGGCCGCGGCGAGGAACAACAAGCCAGTGGTCAGCCACTGCGCCGCAGTTTCGCCAATGATTTTCCAGCCAAAGCCGCCAATAAGCGCGCCGACCAATGGGGCGAATAGGATAATCTGTTCCATTAGTCTTAGCCTTTCATGACGTTGACATCTTCAACGTCGATGGTGCCGCGGTTGCGGAAGAAACATACGAGGATCGCAAGGCCAATCGCGGCCTCAGCGGCGGCAACCGTCAGCACGAACAGGGTAAACACCTGCCCGACGAGGTCACCAAGGAAGGATGAAAACGCGACCATGTTGATGTTCACAGCCAACAGCATCAATTCGATGCTCATCAACAAGATGATGACGTTCTTTCGGTTCAGGAAAAGCCCGAAGATGCCGATGACAAACAGCGATGCTGCGACCGTTAAGTAATGTTCAAGTCCGATCATGATTACAGCCCCTGCCCCGGTTTTACGTCTTTCAGTTCCATCGCCTGCGCCGGATCGCGTGACATCTGGGTCATCACGTCTTGGCGTTTCACATCTGTGCGGTGGCGCAGTGTCAAAACGATTGCGCCGATCATCGCCACCAGCAGGATCAGGCCCGCCAATTGGAAGATCAGGAAGTAATCATCATACAGGATCAGGCCCAGTTGTTTGGTGTTCTCAGCATCGCCAATCGGCTGTGCGAGGCGGCCATCAACACCGTCCGAGAAGCCCCAGACGCCAAAGGCAATCGCCAATTGCATCAACAAAACAACGCCGATCAGCAAGGCCAGCGGCATATAGCGCGCCATTTCGGCCTTAAGTTCTGCAAAGTCCACATCCAGCATCATGACGACGAAGAGGAACAACACGGCGACCGCGCCCACGTAAACGATGATCAACAGCATCGCGACGAATTCAGCGCCGAGCAACACGAACAAACCCGCTGACGACAAGAACGCAAGGATCAACCAGAGCACAGAGTGCACAGGGTTGCGTGCCAGTACAGTCATCAAACCGCCTGAAATTGTCGTCACCGCAAAGGCGTAAAAGGCAATCACTAAAGGTGTCATGTCGCGTCGTCCTTCTTGGCGGCATTCTTGGTGAACACCTCTTGGGCCAATTCCATGGCCTTGGTCATTGCTGGTGCGCCGCCGAACATGCCCGACAGTGCAATCGTCTCAGTCACTTCTTGCTGCGTCGCGCCGGCCTCAAGTGCGTGGCGTACGGTCAGCTTGATCTGTGGTTCCGCCATCATTGCCGCGTTCAGGGCGCCCTGAATGGTCAGCCCTTGCAGCGTCAACAACAGTTTCGTCTTCGCGTCCAGCGCATCGGGATTGGCCCCTTTGCCCATGAACTTTTCCATCATGTCCTTGGACATCGTTGGAAATAGGTCTTCTACCCCTTTCATGGATTCCGCCATAACGTCAGCGAACTCGGGGCTAACGCCCTTCGCCCAGTCCTGACCGGCCTTCATCCATGCATCAAAGGGATTTTGATCGCTCACGCAGAATCCTCCGCTTCGAAAACTTCGATCGCGGTGTTCATACCGTTGATCATCGCAGGGAAGCCGCCATAGAGCGTCATCTGGTAGATGATCTCGCAGATTTCTTCACGGCTCGCGCCAACGGCGCGCGCGCTTGCAATGTTCACTTTCAACTGGGGCTTTGTCTGCCCGCCCTGTGCCGTCAATGCAGCAACGGTCGCCAGCAAACGCGTTTTTTCGTCTACGGTACCACGGCTGTAGAATGTCCCGTACGGGACCTCCACGACCATGCGTGACAAGCCCGGCACCAGCGCATCATAGCGGGCGGCTAAAGCCTCCTCCATGCCGGGGTTTACAACCTCCGACAACGCTTTGCCGCGTTCATATGCCGTTTGGGTGCTCATCGGTACGGCGCATCCAGTTCAAGATTACGCGCGATTTCAGCTTCCCAACGGTCGCCGTTATCCAAGAGCTTTTCTTTGTCGTAATAGAGTTCTTCACGTGTTTCCGTGGAGAATTCAAAATTCGGACCCTCAACAATCGCATCCACAGGGCAAGCTTCTTGGCAGAAACCGCAGTAGATGCATTTGGTCATGTCGATGTCATAGCGTGTGGTGCGGCGCGAACCGTCATCGCGGGGTTCCGCGTCAATCGTGATCGCCTGTGCAGGGCAAACCGCTTCGCACAGTTTACATGCAATGCAACGCTCTTCGCCGTTCGGGTAGCGACGCAACGCGTGCTCACCACGAAAACGCGGGCTAAGTGGCCCCTTTTCGTGCGGATAGTTCAACGTCGCCTTAGGTGCGAAGAAGTATTTGAACCCAAGGGCGAACCCTTTGATGATATCCGTCATCAAAAAATATTTAGCGTGCCGTGTGTAATCAATCTGGCTCATATCAGCCTCCAATCGCGTAGCGGGCCCAGAAGCCGCCAGCTACTTCGAATTTTGCAAGGAACGCGACCAGTACGACCCAGAACAGGGACAGCGGCAGGAAGATTTTCCAACCAACGCGCATCAGTTGGTCGTAGCGATAGCGCGGCGTGATTGCCTTCACCATTGCGAAGACGAAGAACGCCAAGGCCATCTTTCCGACAAACCACAAGATACCGTCCGGCAAGAAGCCAACTGGGGACAACCAGCCACCAAAGAACAGCAGCGTCACGAGGGCGCACATTAGTACGACGGCCATCAATTCACCGATCATGAACAACAGGAACGGCGTGGATGAGTATTCAACCTGATAGCCTGCAACCAGTTCTGATTCCGCTTCCGGAAGGTCAAACGGTGGACGGTTTGTTTCTGCCAAGGCGCTGATAAAAAACAGGAATACCATCGGGAAATGCGGAATGAAGTACCAGTTCAGTAGGCCGAGATCACCCTGCTGTGCGTTAACAATCGCGCCGAAGTTCATGGAACCAGTTGAGATAATCACACCAATGATGATCAACCCGAGTGAGACTTCGTAAGAAATCATCTGCGCGGCTGAGCGCAGAGACCCGAGGAATGGATACTTCGAGTTGGATGCCCAACCGCCCATGATCACGCCGTAAACTTCCAATGAAGACACAGCGAAGACGAACAAAATCGCGACGTTGATGTTGGAAATAACCCAACCATCGTTGAACGGAATAACCGACCACGCGACCACAGCCAGCGTGAACGAGATCATCGGCGCAAGGAAGAACACCGCCTTGTCAGCACCTGCAGGTACGACGACTTCTTTGACGATATATTTGATGAAATCCGCGAAGGATTGCAGCAGGCCAAACGCGCCAACCACGTTGGGGCCTTTGCGCATTTGTACGGCTGCCCAAATCTTGCGGTCAGCATACATTAGGAACGCCAAAGCGACCAAAAGCGGGATCAGGACCAACAAACATTGACCGAGGATCATTAGGATGATCCCTAGATTTGTGGTTGTGAAAAATTCAATCATTCGCTTCCCTCAGACCGTCGGAATAGACCGGCGCGCACATTCGGCGACGGTCACTTCTGCGTCTATCGTTCTCGATCCACGCGGCAAAGCGGGCGAGATGGTGTAAACAGCATCCCCCGTCCAAATGCCACCCTCTTCATCTACAAGCGTGCGCACATTTCGCGCAAACCCGTAGCCACGTATCAGTGCGTATTGTGCGGCCGCACATTCCGCGTAGTCCGCCACGTCTTGGCGTTCAATTGTGTTGGTCACTTTCACGCGAAAGTTCACCAAATCCCCGTCCAGCAAACGCGTTTCGATGCCACCATAGCTCACCGCGCCGTCGGGCGCGATTGGGGTCGTCTCGCAAGCTGCGAGCGCTGACA
>CALBVZ010000056.1 GCA_937969445.1 uncultured Octadecabacter sp.
CATATGCCCTGCTTACGATTGTATATGGGAATGCGGCGGATCCGGTGTTTCGCGGCTGGATGATCGCATCCGCACCAGCGATCAATGCGCTGGACCACCCGCGCTATGATGTCTGGGCGTTGCGCTGTAGCAGCGAATAGGGCGCAGGGACGTCTCCCTGCCGATCAAAACCCGCATCTAAGACCAGCGCGTCATCTAACATCTTTCGATAGTCAGACCGTGGAATTTCTAGACCGCCCAAGCTGGCCAAATGCGGCGTGATGAACTGTGTATCAAACAACGCAAATCCACCAACATTTAACCTGTCCACCAAATAGGCGAGAGCGACCTTGGATGCATCCGTACGAGTGCTAAACATGCTTTCCCCAAAGAACGCGCCGCCAAGGGTGATACCGAATACCCCACCGATTAGGGTGTCGCCATCCCAAACCTCAACAGATCGCGCCATACGGGCCAAATGAAGCTGCCCATAAAGCTTGGTGAGCATGTCGTTGATCCAAGTCTCGTCACGATCGGCACAGCCTGCGACTACACCAGTGAAATCAACGTCAAAAGAAACTTTAAAGCGTTCTGAGCGGATCGTTTTTGCAAGCGAGCGAGAGATGTGAAACCCATCAAGCGGCAGAATACCACGATGGCGTGGGTCGACCCAAAACAGTTCAGGATCGTCGCGATGTTCGGACATCGGGAAAATCCCGCCAGCATAGGCAGAAAGTAGGCTTTCTGGTGTTAATGTTGTCGTCATAGCGCCCCTTTGCACCGAATGGTTGTTGCATGATCGGTCGCGCCCGTAAATAATTGGCGACAACTTTGTAGGGGTAAGTCATTGGGTTTTTTCGATTTCATTGCGGACCTGCCGCATTATGAAGACCACACGTCACCTGTACCTCGAATGAACAAGCGATATGAAGCGCTGATTGAGCCTTTTGCGGATGAAATCAGTGGTGCGAAGGTGCTGGATCTTGCCTCACATGACGGGCGTTGGTGTTACGCCTTTGCCGGTGCCGGCGCGCGTTCAGTCGTTGGAATTGAAGGCCGTCAGGAAATGGTGGACAAGTTTGGGGATTATCCAGACGCGAACCTGCGGGCCAAGGTCGAAATGCGCGTTGGTGATCTGTATGAAGGAATGGAGGACGCCGTTAAAAACGGTGAAACCTATGATGTTATTGGCGTTTTCGGGATATTGTATCACGTCATGGACCATTTTCGACTGTTCCAACTTGCGCGAAAGTTGCAGCCCAAGCTGATCCTTGTCGACAGCGAGTTCATGCTGCGCTCTGGTCCGATTATGCTGCTAAAGACCGAACGCACGTCCAATATATTGAACGCCATTCCGCAATTTGAGGGCCAAGAACGCGCCATCAAAGCTGTGCCAAGTTTTGTCGCGATGGAACACATCGCGGACGCGCTGGGATATAAGACTGAGTGGGTGAATTGGGAAGCCCGCGCCAAAGATGATCGGCGCGGGGTCTCTGATTACTATCGCGAAAAGGAAATGCGGCGCGGAACTTGCGCGCTGCGTCCTTTCGTTTAGGTAAGGTTCTCTTCAAGCCAATGTTCGAGCCAGTGGATGTTGTAATCCCCTGTTAGCACAGCATCTTCTTGCAGCAACGCATGGAACAGCGGTACCGTTGTATCTACGCCGTCCACGATCAATTCACCCAAAGCGCGCGCGAGGCGTGCCAAGGCTTCGGGGCGATCACGGCCATGCACGATCAGTTTCCCGATCAAGCTGTCGTAGTAGGGCGGGATCGAATAGCCGTCATAAAGCGCGCTATCCATCCGTACACCCAGACCACCGGGCGCATGAAACTGCGTAATTTTGCCCGGGCAGGGCGAGAAGTTCGGCAGTTTCTCGGCGTTGATGCGAACCTCAATCGCGTGACCGCGAATTTTTAGGTCTTCTTGTGTGAACGACATAGGTTCGCCAGCCGCCACAAGGATCTGTTCGCGCACGAGGTCTTGGTCGAAAATCGCTTCTGTTACAGGGTGTTCGACCTGTAGGCGGGTGTTCATTTCGATGAAGTAAAATTCGCCGTTTTCGTACAGGAATTCAATCGTACCAGCGCCGATGTAGTTGATATTGGCACAGGCATCCGCACAAATCTTACCGATTTTCGCGCGTTCTTCTGGGGTGATCGACGGACCTGGGGCTTCTTCGAAGACCTTCTGGTGGCGACGCTGAAGCGAACAGTCACGCTCGCCTAGATGCACAGCCTTGCCTTTACCGTCGCCGAACACCTGAATTTCGATGTGGCGGGGCGTGGTGAGGTACTTTTCGATGTAAACGTCAGGGTTGCCGAAGTTCGACTTACCCTCAGCGCGTGCCGTCTGGAACGCGGATTTCATCTCGTCTGCGGAATTGGCGACTTTCATGCCCTTACCGCCGCCGCCAGCGGTTGCTTTGATGATGACAGGGTAGCCGAATTCTTCGCCGATTTTCAGCGCGTCTTCGACAGTATCAACACCGCCCTCAGACCCAGGAACACACGGAACGCCAAGGGCCTTCATCGTGTCTTTAGCCGTGATTTTGTCGCCCATTGTGCGGATGTGTTCGGCTGTTGGGCCGATGAACGTCAGGTCGTGGTCTTCAACGATCTGAACGAACTGGGCGTTTTCGGACAAGAACCCATATCCAGGGTGAATAGCCTGCGCACCGGTGATTTCGCAGGCGGAAATCAGCGCCGGAAAGCTAAGGTAGCTTTGCGGAGATGGGGCAGGGCCGATGCAAACGGATTCATCCGCCATGCGCACATGCATCGCGTCTGCGTCAGCGGTAGAATGGACCGCTACGGACTTGATGCCCATTTCACGACATGCACGGATCACGCGCAGCGCAATTTCACCACGGTTGGCGATAAGGATTTTGTCAAACATGGCGGCGGCCTATTCGACGATCATCAACGGAGCACCGAATTCAACGGGCGCACCATCTTCGACCAACAAACGCTTAACCGTGCCAGATTTTGGCGCAGGAATGTGGTTCATGGTTTTCATCGCTTCGATGATCAATAGCGTGTCACCTTCAGAAACAGTGTCGCCAACCTTAACAAAAGAAGGCGCATCAGGTTCTGGAGACATGTAAACTGTTCCGACCATCGGTGATGTTACGGCACCCGGAAGGCTGGCAGGGTCTGCGCTTGCCTCAGCAGCAGGGGGGGCTGCGGCAGCGGCGGGCGCTGCAACGGCAGCGGGTGCGGCAGCAGGCGCAGCGGCGGCCACTTGGGTCACGACTTGCGCGGGTTGTTGGCGGCTTACGCGCACGTTCAATGCATCGTTTTCGGCGTATTCGCGTTTAACCTGCAATTCTGTCAGATCATTTTCGCGCAGCAGTTCTGCCAGTGCTTGAATAAAGCTGACATCTGAGTCGTGAGGCGTTTTTTTAGTCATTTTTCCCTCGGCGGTTGCCTGTCTTATAACTCGTTTGCGCAGGTTAAGCGCAAACGCTTCGTAAGTCCTACACCAAGGTTGCGAGGGTGGAAAGCGGGCGGTGCTTGGAAAATGACGTTAGGGAATTTGAGGCCCTATTCGCTTGAAGTGTCGGGAAGGGGGCCTTGCTGGGGTGTTTCAAGTTTTTCCGGCAGCATAATGATCCCGTAAGGTTTCAATGTGCGTTGTGCTGCAGACGCGCCGGTTATGTTAGCCTTTGGTTCCGCTTCGTCCTCTGGAAGGGATGCTTTGCTCACCAAACCGGTCTGTGATGGGCTCGCGGGGATTGGTAGCGGCACCTCAGGTGTTGGGTCTGTGGATGTTGCTTTGGCGTCCGCGGGCGCTTGCCCGTCTGCTTGGGCAGGGGAAGGTGCCGTCTGCTGTGTCGAAGACGCTGACAGCTGATTTGCTGCAGCTGTGTTTTGAAGTTCCATCTCAAGCTCCTGTTGCTAGAACGGAGCCCCCACCAAGGATTGATCTAACACGACAGGTCTTAAGAAACGGTTTAGGCGAACCGGCCACAAAAGTGCCGCGCTGACAGGTCAACGCGGCACTTCATTTTAATCTTTGCGCCTTAGCTGCGGTTCATGCGGTTTTCGATCAAATCATCAACCACGGACGGGTCCGCAAGGGTCGATGTATCGCCCAATGCACCGAAATCATCCTCGGCAATCTTGCGCAGAATACGGCGCATGATCTTACCAGAGCGTGTTTTCGGAAGGCCCGGCGCCCACTGAATTAGGTCAGGCTTGGCGATTGGGCCGATCTCGGCACGAACCCACTTTTCAAGCTCCTTGCGCAGCTCCTCAGACGGTTCTTGGTTGTTCATCAATGTGACGTAGGCGTAGATACCTTGGCCTTTGATGTCATGTGGGTAGCCCACAACCGCGGCTTCGGCGACGGCAACATGCGCAACAAGCGCAGATTCAACTTCGGCGGTGCCCATGCGGTGGCCGGACACGTTAATCACGTCATCCACGCGGCCTGTGACCCAGTAATCGCCATCTTCGTCGCGCTTACAGCCGTCACCAGAGAAGTAGTAGCCAGCGTAGTCACCAAAGTACGTCTTCTCGAAACGCTCATGGTCGCCATAAACGGTCCGCATCTGACCCGGCCAGCTGTCTGCGATACATAGGACACCTTCGACACCGTTGCCGTGCACTTCTTCACCAGACTGTGGGTCCAGAACGACAGGCTTTACACCGAAGAACGGTGTTTGCGCAGCACCTGGTTTCAATGTTGTCGCGCCGGGGAGGGGTGTCAACATGTGACCGCCCGTTTCCGTCTGCCAGAACGTATCTACGATTGGGCAATTTCCTTTGCCGACAACCTCGTTGTACCAATTCCAAGCTTCAGGGTTGATCGGTTCGCCAACAGATCCCAGAAGGCGCAGATCAGACAGGTCGTGCTTTTCGACCCATTCGTTACCTGCACCCATCAAAGCGCGAATGGCTGTTGGGGCAGTGTAGAACTGGTTGACCTTGTGCTTGGCACAAACTTCCCAGAAACGACCCGCGTCAGGGTAGGTTGGAACGCCTTCAAACATGATCGTGGTCGCGCCGTTGGCCAGCGGGCCATAGACGATATAGCTGTGGCCCGTGACCCAGCCCACGTCAGCCGTACACCAGAACACGTCACCATCATGATAATCGAACGTGTACTGATGCGTCATGGATGCATAAACGAGGTAGCCGCCCGTAGAGTGCACAACACCCTTTGGCTGGCCCGTAGAACCCGACGTATAAAGAATGAACAGCGGATCTTCCGCGTTCATTTCAACAGGCTTTTGGTAATCGTCGGCCTCAAGAAGCATGTCGTTGTAGCTGAAATCGCGATCTGTCCATGTCGTTTGCTCGCCAGTGCGTTTCACAACGAGGCATTTGACGCTTTCCTTGCAGTGCAACAGGGCGGCATCTGCGTTAGATTTCAAAGGAGTAGAACGACCGCCGCGTGGAGCGTAATCAGCCGTGATAACAACCTTCGCGTCAGACCCATTGATCCGTGCAGCCAAGGCATCCGATGAGAACCCAGCGAAAACGATCGAGTGGATCGCGCCGATACGCGCACATGCCAGCATCGCGTAGGCCGCTTCAGGGATCATCGGAAGGTAAAGAACAACGCGGTCACCTTTGGACACACCCAAAGACTGTAGGATGTTCGCCATTTTGGAAACATGAACCTGCAGTTCAGCATAGGTGATGTGCAAGGTTTCAGTGGTGTTTGGATCATCCGGTTCCCAGATGATTGCCGTTTGATCGCCACGGGTTTCAACATGACGGTCTACACAGTTGGCAGAAACGTTCAGGGTGCCATCTTCAAACCATTTAATGTCAACTTTGCCAGGCTCGAAGGATGTGTTCTTTACCTTTGTGTAAGGCTTGATCCAATCGATGCGCTTGCCGTGCTCTCCCCAGAAGGATTCCGGATCGTTGATGCTTTGCTCATACATCGGGCCGTAGTTTTCGGCAGTGATGTGTGCGCGGGCGATGGTTTTTGCGGAAGGGGGGTAGGTCTTTGGCATGGGGGCATCCCTCGTTTGGATTGGGGTCTGATGCGGCAACGGTGTTGTCGCTTGGTTCACGTCTGAAACCGGATCAGCCCGAAAGTGGTATAAAGAGCAGGGCAGGGGCCGTTAGGCCCCCGCCAAAACATCAGATCGCGAGGTACTTCGCGCGCAGAGCCTCATCTTCGAGAACCTCGGTCGCGGAACCGTCGTAGACGACCTTGCCGATGTCAAGGATCACAGCGCGGTCCGCAAGTTTAAGCGCGGCAACCGCGTTTTGCTCAACGATGATGGTCGTGATGCCTTGGTCGCGGATCAATTGCAGTGTTTTCGCGATTTCCTGCACAATAACTGGCGCAAGACCTTCATAAGGCTCGTCCAGAAGCAGGATTTTGATGTCCCGGCAAAGGGCGCGAGCGATGGCCAACATCTGCTGCTCACCACCAGAAAGCGTGACGCCTTCTTGGTTACGGCGTTCTTTCAGGCGCGGGAACAATTCGTATACGCGCTCAATTGACCACCCATGTGGCGGTGCAATCTGTGCAAGCTTGAGGTTTTCCTCAACCGTCAGGCCAGGAATGATCGAACGATCTTCCGGCACAAGCTGGATACCAGCCTGTGATGCCTGCCACGCCTTCATTTCGTGAACCGGCTTGTGGTCAAGCCAGATTTCACCGTGGTTCAGCTGTGGATCATCCATACGGGCGAGGGCGCGCAGTGTGGATGTTTTGCCAGCACCGTTGCGGCCCAAAAGCGCGAGGATCTCGCCCTCATGAATGTCAAAGCTAATGCCTTGAACAATATAGCTTTCGCCGTAGTAGGCTTCCATATTCCAAACAGAAAGGAACTTGGTCGACGTGGCCGCCATGTTGCGGTTTTTGTCGAATTTGCTGTCGGTCTCGAGGTGTTCAACGTGTGTCATGTGATTTTTCCTATCAGATCAGAATTTCCAGAAACTCTGGGGCCTTAGACCTGTGCTTCGCCGAGGTACGCTTCGCGCACTTTCGGGTGGCCTTTGATGTTGTCCGGTGTGTCTTCGACCAGCGGCATACCCTGCGCAAGCACAGTGATGCGGTCGGCAAGCGAGAACACCACGTTCATGTCGTGCTCAATGATTGCCATTGTCAGGCCGCGTTCTTTGCGGATCGTCTTGAGCAACTCGATGGTGTTTTCCGTGTCAGCACGGGCCATACCAGCGGTTGGTTCATCCAGAAGCAGAAGGCGAGGTTCTTGCACCAAGCACATCGCCATCTCAAGGCGACGCTTATCACCACGTGACATGGAGGATGCAGTCATCTCGCGCTTATCAAGCATGTTGACTTCCGCCAGCATCGATTCCGCTTTTTCGATCATATCCTTCTCATGACGTACGCTTTCAATGGCGTGCATCCGGAAGGCCCCGTCGCGCTTTGCGAAACATGGGATAAGCATGTTTTCCATCACGGTCAGGTCAGCGAAGATTTCCGGTGTTTGGAACACGCGGGAAATGCCCATCTGGTTGATCTCGTGTGGCTGACGACCCAGAACGGATTGACCATCGAAAACGACCGAACCGGAGTCTGGGATTAACTTGCCAACCAGCACGTTGAGGAGGGTGGATTTACCGGCCCCGTTCGGGCCGATAATTGCGTGGCAGGTGTTTTCCACCACATCGAGGTTTACGTCGCCCAAAGCTTGCAGGCCACCGAAGCGTTTGTTGACGCCTTTGACTGAGAGTATTGCCATTGTTTGTCTCCTTATTCCGCAGATGTGCTTGCGGAGTTGTCGGTGGTGTCAGTTGCCTTCTTCTTACGACCAAAGCGTGCAGAGACGCGTTGTGCGCCTTCAACAAGGCCGCCTGGCAGGAAGATAACAACAAGCATGAAAACGATACCAAGGGTGAAGTGCCACTGCTTGCCTACGAAGATGTAAGCAAATTCAACGACCACGTCTTCCAAGCCATCAGGGAGCATGGCGAACCACTGGTGCAGAACGTCTTTGTTGATCTTGGATAGGATGTTTTCCATGTATTTGATCGAACCAGCACCAAGGACGGGGCCAATCAACGTACCGGCACCACCGAGGATGGTCATGATTACGATTTCACCGGACGCGGTCCAGAACATGCGCTCAGGTCCAACTTGGGTATCCATTGCAACCATCAGGCCACCCGCAAGACCAGCATACATGCCAGAGATGACGAAGGCGTACAGTGTGTAAACCTTTGGTGTCAGGCCCGTGTAGTTCATGCGGTTCTGATTGGACTTAACCGCACGAAGCATGATGCCGAACGGGCTGCGGAAGATGCGGATCGACAGGTAGAAGGCAACGATCATGGCGAATGCCGCGATGTAGTAGCCAAGGTTGAATGTGAACACCCAGTTACCAATACCCAGCTCGAACGAGTTGCCCATCTCAGCGCCAAACAAGTTTGCACGTCCGATGCTGCCATCCGTTGGGCCACCAATCAGCGGGTTGTCTGTGTTCTTGATCTGCAGACCTGTTTCCCCACCCGTGATCGGTGTGAGAACAGAGTAGGCCATCGCGAAGGACATTTGAGCAAACGCAAGCGTCAGGATCGAGAAGTAGATACCAGAGCGCTTCAGGGAAATCTTACCGATAACCCAAGCAAAGAAGCCACCGACAACAATCGCAAACAAAATGGCCGGGATAACGTTCAGTGTGAACAGTTTCAGCGACCAGATCGCAGCGTAGGACCCCACACCCAAAAAGGCGGCGTGTCCAAAGCTGAGGTAACCCGTAAGGCCAAACAGGATGTTAAAGCCGATTGCGAGGATCCCGAAGATGACGAAACGCTGCATCAAGTCGGGGTAACCCGCGTTGAATTGCGCCATCGCAGACCCTTCAGGGAAGGGGTTTAAGATGAAGGGGGCAAAGATAACCAACCCGATAACGACGAGAAACAGTGTCGTGTCTTTGGCTGCCAATCCGAACATGCCACCCTTTGAGGAGCTGGCCGAAGCGGCGGCAATTGGTGTCTGTGTTGTTTGATCGGTCATGATTAGTCCTCCATCACGCCTTTGCGACCCATCAAGCCACGAGGGCGGATCAGCAGGATCGCAATTGCGACCACGTAAATGATAATTTGGTTGATGCCTGGCAACAGGTTAACGACACCTGGCATAGACGCGAAGCTTTCGATGATACCGAGCACGAAGCCGGCCAAAACAGCACCAGGCAAAGAGCCCATACCGCCAACAACAACAACAACGAAGCTTAGAACCAACCAGTCCATACCCATCGTGTAGGCAGGGGAAACGATTGGCGCGTACATTACGCCGGCAATACCAGCCACGGCGGCAGCAAGGCCGAACATGAACGTAAAGCGCTTGTCGATGTCGATGCCCAACAAGCCAACCGTTTCACGGTCAGCCATACCTGCGCGAACAACCATACCGAAGGTGGTGAACTGCAAGAAGGCGAAAACGGCTGCGATAATCGAAGCGGAGAAGAAGAAGTATACCAAACGCCACATCGGGTAGACGATTGCGTTCGGTCCGTAGCCAAGCCAGACGCCGAAATCCACACGACCAGAAAGCGCTTCTGGGGCAGGGGTCTGAATAGGGTTCGCACCAAAGTAGTACTTGATGACTTCGCCCATAACGATCGCAAGACCGAAGGTCACAAGGATCTGGTCAGCGTGTGGGCGTTTGTAAAAGTGTTTGATCAGACCGCGTTCCATGATGAAACCAATCAGGATCATTACCGGAATAGAGACCAAAATGGCGAGCGGAACGGCCCAATCCATTATCGCAGCACCTGCAGTCTCGCCAAACCAATCTTGCATGTAGAACACATCCACTTCGAGTGGATTACCGAGGAAGTCAGTGCGCGTTTCGTCAACAACCTTATGGGATGAAGACAGAATTTTGGATGTAACAACGGCGCAAAAGGCGCCCATCATGAACAGCGCACCGTGTGCGAAGTTCACAACACCAAGCGTGCCGAAGATGAGGGTCAAACCAAGGGCAATCAACGCATATGCGGACCCCTTGTCTAGACCGTTGAGAATTTGAACGATGATCTGGTCCATGGACGTGGCCTCGGTTCGGGGAAATAGGAAATGTGAGTAGGGGGTGCAGCAGTGGGGGTGGACGCGCAGCAAAGGCCGCGCGTCCGGATTGTTTTACAAAGTCGCTTACGCGCCGTTGTTACACTCGCCGAGAGTGGCTTCTGCGCCGCCCATCTGTGGGTGTGCTGGATCGTACATAACCTGATCAACAGGCGTAACTTCCACAACTTCGAGAAGGTCGAACTCGGACTCTGGGTTCTCTTTACCCTTCACGACGAGAACGTCTTTGAAGCACTGGTGGTCGTCGCCACGGTAAAGTGTCTTACCGTTGCCCAACCCGTCGAATTCATAGTCTTCAAGCGCTTCAGCAACCGCACAAGGTGCGAAAGAGCCAGCACGTGTAACAGCATCTGCATACAGAAGTGTCTGTACGTATGTTGTGTGCGCAGCCTGGGATGGTGGGAAGCCGTACTTCGTACCGAAGGAACGAACGAACGCCTGAGAACCTTCATCCTGCAAGGACCAGTGCCAGTTTGTGGAACCGAAGATGCCCTTAACGTTTTCACCCGCACCACGCGCCATGAGGCGGGAGTACAATGGAACAACGATTTCGAAGTTCTGGCCGTTTGCCTGAGCTTCACGCAGACCGAACTGAACAGCGGATGTCAAAGAGTTGATCATGTTGCCGCCGTAGTGGTTCAGAACCAGAACGTCAGCACCGGAGTTCAGAACCGGAGCAACGTAAGAAGAGAAGTCTGTCTGTGTCAGCGGTGTTTTGACCGAGTTCACAGTTTCCCAACCCATGGCTTCTGTGGATGCGCGGATGGCTTCCTCAGTTGTGTAGCCCCAGTTGTAGTCAGCTGTCAGGTGGTATGCTTTACGGTCAGTACCGTACTGCGCCGCCAAAACAGGCGCGAGAGCCGCACCAGTCATGTAAGAGTTAAAGAAGTGACGGAAACCGTTTGCCTTCTTGTCCTTACCCGTTGTGTCGTTGGAGTGTGTAAGGCCAGCCATGAAGATGACGCCAGCTTCTTGACACAGAGCCTGAACAGCAACAGCCACACCGGAGGATGAACCACCAGTAATCATGATTGCGCCGTCTTTTTCGATCATGGAACGTGCGGAAGCGCGCGCCGCGTCAGATTTAGTCTGTGTGTCACCAGTTACGTACTTAACTTCGCGACCCAAGATGCCTGTACCGTCCAGAACTTTGGAAGAGAACGTGTTCAGCATGCCGCCGTCGCCCATACCGTTGAGGTGCTCAACAGCGAGTTCCTGCGCGCGAAGCTCATCAAGACCTTCTTCAGCATATGGACCAGTTTGTGGGACGTTAAAGCCGAACTTTACAGAACCAGCACCAGGCTCGTTCGTGTAAGCTGCGACTGATGAAGCCGTAAAGATCGTTGGGATCGCCAGACCAGCACCGGCAACGGTACCTGACTTTAGCACACCACGACGTGTTACGTTGTTATTGGACATAAATATCCTCCCTTTGGGTTATAGATCGCTTTGAGCCTCCCCGCCCAAGACGAAATACGCATTCTAGCGCTATGGTGATCATGGGTTTACGCATGCGGCTTGCACAGTAGGCCATTGCTTTCGCCGTCATTTTTTGTAAATTAATGCACTGAATGCGATGGTGTACTGTAAATTAGTGTGCTCGCATCAGCAGAAACAACCTGAAAAGGCTACCAGAAATGGCGACTCCATCACCGTCTCTCACGGGGACACGCATCCGCGAACGTCGCTTGGATCGGGGCATGCGGCAAGCCGACTTGGCCGAGATTGTCGGCATTTCTCCGTCCTACTTGAACCTAATAGAACACAACCGAAGAAGAATCGCAGGCCGATTGCTCGGAAATATTGCTCGCGCTTTAGAAGTCGATGCGGTCACGTTGACTGAGGGCGCAGATCGCGAAATTTTGGAGAAAATGCAGGCCGCCGCCGCACACGCGAAGGGGGCTGTAGAATTGGACCGGGTTGAGGAGTTTGCAGAACGTTACCCAGGGTGGGCCGGCATGGTCGTCGATCAAGCAAAGCAGATCCATCTCCTGGGGGGCCAGGTGCAAGAATTGTCAGATCGCCTATCCCATGACCCAGCTTTGTCTGCATCTCTTCATGCGGTTA
>CALBVZ010000057.1 GCA_937969445.1 uncultured Octadecabacter sp.
AAACCTGTTTCATTCGATTTTGCCTTTTGTTCTGGCGACATGACGCCAACGACCTCTTCCAGCATTGCGGGGCCAGTATTTGCCCGTCTGTCCCGTGTTGCACCAAGTGTTACGGAATTTCCCATCACGGCAGCGCGCTGCACGTGCGCTGCATATTGCTCGATCTGCTCAACCATCTGCCGCGCAGGTCCGCTGAGTTCTAACGTCTTTACTTCAACATTTGGCTTCAACGCCGAATTTCCAACGCCAATTTTGATGGCCGTATCAAACGGATAGGTGTCCGCGCCTTTAAAGTTTTCCCAGCCTTGCTTTCGCCCGCCACGAATAGAAAACCCCATCGCATCCGCCGCAAAAGTTGGCTCTTTGCGCGCTTTTATTTTCATTACGTTGAAAAACAAAACCGCACCGCCACCTATCGCAAACATCGCCAGCGTCGGGAAATACGGGATCAGCGCTCCAAGCCCCGCGAAACCCAACAGAAACGGCACGCCCACTAACGCCGCGGCCGCAATCATCGCAACCTTCAAACGGTCTTGGCTTGGGTAAAGAATAAGAGGGTCCATAATCTATCCACCTAAATAAAGTCAGCGCCAATTAGCGGGCAGAACAGGACCAAACTAAGGCTAAGGATAGGAAAGCCAGTGACTTGGAAGATTTTTTCAAACAGTACGGTGCCAAACCTTAAAAGCGCCCAAACGCAAACCCGACCCTTTCCCAGATCGAAATACCGCGCACATTCTTGGCCTGTTCAGCCGTTGTCGCGCCAGCGGTTCACAATTGGATAGCGCCGATCCAGCCAAAAGGCCGCTCGAGACAGGCGCGGCCCAGGTGCAGACTGAAAGCGTTTGTATTCACTGATGTAAAGCAGGTGTTCGATCTTTTTGACGACGTTCCGTTCGTATCCAGCGGCAACGCAGTCCGCGACGCTTGCCTCATCATCCACCAACATCGTCAGGATGCCATCAAGGATGTCATATTCCGGCAAGCTATCGCTATCTTTTTGATCGTCCCGCAGCTCAGCACTTGGGGGTTTGTCGATGATCGCCACAGGGATCATCTCACCAGCCGGCGCTTTCATCCAAGGGCGGTGGTTCGCATTCCGCCAGCGGCAAATATCAAATACCCGCGTTTTATAGAGGTCTTTGATCGGGTTATATCCACCTGCCATATCACCATAGATCGTTGCATAACCCACGGCGACTTCGGATTTGTTGCCGGTCGTCAACAGCATCTCACCGAACTTGTTGGACTGGGCCATTAGCAACAGCCCCCTAATCCGGCTCTGGATGTTTTCCTCGGTCAGCCCTTCGTCCAGCCCCGCAAACAACGGCGCCAGCGTTTCCGTCACTGCTGCACGGGTCGGACCGATCGGAACAATATCATACTTAACGCCCAGCGCCGCGGCCGCAGCCTTGGCATCCGTCAAAGACCCTTCTGAAGTATACTCAGACGGCAACATCACACAGCGCACATTCTCTGGACCCAACGAATCCGCAGCAATCGCCGCAACAATGGCCGAATCCACGCCACCAGACAGGCCAAGCAGTACTTTCTTGAACCCCGTCTTGGCCATGTAGTCGCGCAACCCCATAACCATCGCGGCGTAATCGGTCTCCATGCTGTCGGGTTCCAGAACCTTATCGCCGCCTTCGGCGACCCAGCCATCGCTGGTCTGAACAAAATCGACATGGGCAATTGCTTCTTCAAACCAAGGCAGTTGAACAGCCAACGCCCCGTGCCGGTTCAACACAAACGACCCACCGTCAAAAATCTGGTCATCCTGCCCGCCAACCATATTCAAATACACAAGCGGGACATCGCATTCTGTAACCCGCGCAACCATCTGGTTCATTCGAACGTCATGTTTGTTGCGAAAGTACGGGCTACCATTGGGCACCATCAACACTTCAGCACCGCTTTCCACCATGGCTTCACACACGTCAGGATACCAAGAATCCTCACAGACCGGAGTACCAACCCGCAGCGGGCCCGCATCCCACGGGCCTTGCATGTCGGCGCGGCTAAACAGTCGAACTTCGTCGAAGACATTGAAATTAGGCAGAAAATACTTGCGCGTAGTAGATACAACCTTACCACCCTTCAGGATGAAATACGCATTGCGCAGTTTGTCACCCTCGCGCAGTGGCCCACCAATCCCCAACATCGGCCCATCCGCGCAATCCGCCATCAACTGGTCAAGCGCCGCCATGGCATCGCGCTCAAACGCAGCCTTCAGGATCAAATCCTGCGTCTGATAACCGACCAAAAACATCTCGGGCAACATCACCAGATCGGCCCCCGCATCACGCCCCTGCGCCCAAGCATCACGTGCTTTGGTTGCATTGCCAGCAATATCCCCAACAGCGGGGTTTAATTGCGCCAGTGTTACGCGAAAACGGTCAGTCATTGTGTGGCCTTTCATCGGTCTAACCTCCATCTAATCCGACAGAGCGGCAAGGGAAAGCCGAAGCCGCAGAACCCCCGTTGAATTGGCTCGCGTCAACGCTTAACGTAGCGCAAATATTTCAGCGAAAGACCGACCCACCATGATGCGCTTCACGCCCCACCTGCTCGCCGCGCTTATGCTGGCAACACCCGCCGCAGCGCAGTCTGTGCAAACCAAACAATACGACGATGGCGGCATCTACGAGGGGCAGTTCCTCAACGGACTTCAACACGGCATCGGCGCCTACACCCTTCCCAACGGCTACCGGTATGAAGGCGAATGGTTTGAAGGTGAAATTCGCGGCGACGGCACAGCGCAATTTCCCAACGGATCGATCTATGAAGGCCAATTCGCCGCCGGTAAACCCGAAGGCTTCGGCGTGATAAACTTTGCCGATGGCGGCACCTATGAAGGTGATTGGCTGGATGGCAAAATCACGGGCCGCGGCATCGCACGCTACGCCAATGGCGTCGTCTATGAAGGCGACTTTCGGAACGCCATGCACCACGGCCAAGGCACCATGACCTCTCCGGGCGGCTATATCTATGAAGGCCCATGGGTGAATGGCGTCAAAGAAGGCGAAGGATCGATCACTTACCCTGACGGTGCTGTCTATGTTGGCTCTCTCGCAGATGGCGAACGCCAAGGCGTCGGCAAACTGACAATGACCGACGGCCTTATTTATGAAGGCACATGGGCCAACGGCCAGATCGAAGGCACAGGCCGCCTGACCCAACCCAATGGCGACATCTATGAGGGTGATCTTGTGGCGGGCAAACGCCAAGGCACCGGCACTGTCACCTACGCCAATGGCGATGTCTACGCTGGCGGCTTTGCCAATGACCTGCGCGATGGCGACGGCACGTTCACCGGCGCTGATGGCTACCGCTACTCAGGCCAATGGTCCGAAGGCCAGATTGAAGGCACTGGTTCCGTCACCTACCCCGACGGCTCAACCTACGCAGGCACATTTCAAGACGACCTTGCGCACGGCACTGGCAAAATCACCTATCCCGATGGGTCCACCTATGAAGGCGGCTGGGACGGCGGCGTGATCAACGGCACAGGCATCGCGACCTACGCCAATGGGCTGGTCTACGAGGGTGAGTTCCTCAACGCGAAGAACCACGGCCAAGGCACCATGACCTACGCCGACGGCTATAC
>CALBVZ010000058.1 GCA_937969445.1 uncultured Octadecabacter sp.
TGGCGCGGCAATACGTCAGCTTCTGGCGGGTGATCTGCATTCGGTTGTGATGGCCCAGGCGCTGAGGTTGAACGGTCCCATGGCCACCCAGGCGGACGAGAGCCTGCAAAGGATCATTGAGGTCCACCGCGGCGCGATGAAAGCCCGGCAAAAGATGCTGTCGACCGTAGATGTGGCAAGCCGGCAGGCGCTGTTGGTGCAACGGGCCGCCAAGGAGATGTGCTACATCTCGTTGGATATCAACCAACAGGCAATGCGGTCGGATCTGGCCGAGACGGTGGCCCTGTTCGAGACATCCATGACCGCGCTGGAGTACGGCGACTACGACATGGCCGTCATTGACCCGCCAAGCCTCGCGTTTCTGGCCAAGATCGCGCAGTTGCGCGACGCCTGGGCCGCGTTCCGGGTGCCCCTGGAAGGGACTCTGGATGGGGGCGTGCCCTCGCCCGAAGAACTTGCCCTGGTCGAGGAGTTGAACAGAGGTCTGGCACAGACGGCAACGGAGCTTGTCGCACTCTATCTCGAATGAGGCCTGCGCGCCTTTGGGCCTTGTGCCAAACGGCCCTTGCAAGCCATAGCCAACACCCATAGAAGGACGGAAATTTTCCCCGCGCCGCGCCGGCGCGGCCTTACTCTATGGAGCATCAGATGCAGGTCAACGAGACGCTGAACGACGGTTTGAAACGCGGCTACAACATCACCGTCACCGCCGCCGAACTGGACGCCAAGGTCAACGAAAAGCTGGTCGAGGCGCAGCCCGAGGTTGAGATGAAGGGCTTCCGGAAGGGCAAGGTCCCGATGGCACTGATGAAAAAACAGTTTGGCCCCCGTGTGCTGGGTGAGGCGATGCAGGAAGCCATCGACGGCGCCATGGGCGAGCATTTTGAAAAATCCGGTGACCGGCCTGCCATGCAGCCCGAAGTCAAGATGACCAACGAAGACTGGAAAGAGGGCGACGACGTTGAGGTCTCCATGACCTATGAGGCGCTGCCCGAGATCCCCGAACTGGACATGTCCAAAGTCAAGCTCGAGAAAATGGTGGTCAAGGCCGACGATGAGGCCATTGCCGAGGCGCTGGCCAATCTGGCAGAGACTGCGCAGGACTTTGCCCCCCGCAAGAAGGGCAGCAAAGCCAAGGACGGCGATCAGGTCGTGATGGACTTCCTTGGCAAGGTCGACGGCGAAGCGTTTGAGGGTGGTGCTGCGGAAGACTATCCGCTGGTGCTGGGGTCCAATTCCTTCATCCCCGGATTTGAAGAGCAGTTGGTCGGCGTCAAGGCCGGTGAGGAAAAGGCCGTCACGGTCAGCTTCCCTGACGAGTATCAGGCCGAGCACCTGGCCGGCAAAGAGGCGGTGTTCGACTGCACCATCAAAGAGGTCAAGGAGCCTGTCGCGGCTGAGATCAATGATGACCTGGCCAAGAAATTCGGCTCTGATGATCTGGACGCGCTCAAGGCCCAGATCGCCGAGCGTCTGGAAGCGGAATACGCCGGTGCCTCACGTGCCGTGATGAAGCGCGGCCTGCTGGATCAGCTGGACGGGATGGTAGACTTTGATCTGCCACCTTCTTTGCTGGACGCAGAGGCGGGTCAGATCGCCCACCAGCTGTGGCACGAGGACAACCCCGACGTGGAAGGTCATGACCATCCCGAGATTGAAACCACCGATGAGCACCGCACACTTGCCACGCGTCGTGTGCGTCTGGGCCTGTTGCTGGCCGAGTTGGGCCAGAAAGCCGAGATCGAGGTTACCGACGCCGAGATGACGCAGGCGATCATGAACCAGGCCCGTCAGTACCCCGGTCAGGAGCGTCAGTTCTTTGAGTTCGTTCAGCAGAACCAGCAGATGCAGCAGCAGATGCGCGCCCCGATCTTTGAAGACAAGGTTGTCGATCACATTGCCGAGCAGGGCAAGGTGACCGAAAAGGAGGTCTCCAAGGATGACCTGCAAAAGGCTGTCGAGGCGTTGGAAGACGACGCCTGAGGCAAAGTTCTTTTACAGAATGACAAAAGGCCGCGCTGGAATGCGCGGCCTTTATCTATTGCGGAGTCCTTGGCCCCAAAGCCCGCCTCAAACGGTCATCGGTGGCACAGTGGCTGCGGGGCCAGTTGAAAGCCCGCTTAAGGCACTCTGGTCCAGCGGGTGCAGGGTCAGGCGGCCAGCTCGTTTGCCATTTCATGGTTGCGGTCGCGGTGGCCCGCCTCATCGGCGCGGACCGCGATCACGACGTCACGCAGGCGTGCATCGGTAGGCAGATTCCAATACTCAATGGCCAGATCGGGGGCGCGCACGTTTTCGATGCTGCCCGCATCGATAGCTTCAAGATACTGGGTGTAGCTGATGACAGCCTCTTCCTCGAGGTACGCCACAACCCGGTGCGCGGTGCGCGGGGCCAGAAGGTACAGGAAGAAGTAGAAGTTGTAAAAAACCGCCTGACCCACCATAATCAGCAACCGCTCCAGCTTGGAGGGTTCAGCGATCTTGATGAACGTCATTAGATGCATGCGTTCGTTTTCAGCCTCATCCAACAGCTCGCGAATCCAGCCCTCATCATCGCGGATGTATCGGATGGCCTTGAGGTGTTGCAGAAGACCGCCCACCATCCCCGGCACAGCCGCCACTGTTTCCAGGACAACGGCGCGATGGCCATAGCGTTTGGAGAAGAATTTGTCCGCGAAAAACCGCATGAATTTCACTGTGCGCAGTGCGATGCGGTCCGCACGGTCCTTGGGTGGCATGTGGGTCGCCAGATCGCCGTCATGGCGGTAGCTCATGTCAAACATTGATCCCTCCTGAGTGTTCCTCACACAGATGGGAGGCCGTGCGCGCAAAGCAACGAGCTGCGGCATTCTGCGCATGCGACATGCTGTCAGGTGGGGGCAGGGCGCAGACCGGTTTCCACCAACATGCCGCGGCGCTTGGCCTCAAAGTAGTAGCCGCGGGCGTACCATTGGATCGCGGTGGCATGATCGCCATCCGACAGGAGCCAGGCGCCGCGCAGGTATTTCAGGGCAAATTCAAGGTTGGTGTCCGCGTCCAGCAGATCTGAAGGTTTGCCCCGAAACCCCATCGACCGCGCCGTGGCAGGAAGAATTTGTAGCAGGCCCCAGTAAGGTCCATTGCGGGCCTTGGGGTTGTGCGTGCTTTCGCGGATTGCCAATCGATGCACCAGGGGGCGGGGCAAATCGTAGTGATCGGCCCAGAAGTTGATCTTGGCGCGAAGTTCCGGTGTCTCGTTAGGATAGAGCGGCGGGCCAACAGGTTCTGGCTCCGGACTGGCACCCCCACAGGCGGCAAGAGGGAGGGCAGTAAGCGTCAGAAGGGTTGCGCGGCGGGAGATGATGCGGTGCATGGGCGGCCTCGCGGGTTATTGGCAGGATTGGCGCCTTCTGTGCGGTATCGGGCACCGTTCAAGCCGGACGCCGGAGCGGCGGTTTCAGGAACCAACAGGCGCACGCCCAGATGATACGGCGCGGAGTCGAGACTGTCGAGAGGTCGCGCCGCGCCAAGCGAAAACGCCCGGGGCTTTTGGCCCCAGGCGTTTCTTTCGTGATCAAATCGATGGTGCGATCAGGCCTTCTTGCGGCGGCGCATGGCCACCAGACCGCCGAGCCCGCTGACCAGCAGAAGGCTGGAGGCTGGCAGCGGCACCGGGGATGTCGCGTCCGTATAGGACAACGTGGCTGTCACTGTCGATACCGCGCCGTTCAATTGGTCGACACCCGATCCGTGCAGCAGGTTAATCGAAAGAGCGCCATCCGCAAGGAAGCCCGCCAGTGTCGCGCCAGCGATTGTGATGTCCAGCGAGAAGTCACAGTTGGATGAGTTGCCGGCGGTCGAACCGGCAATAATTGTCGCGCCGGTCGCGCTCGATCCGACACAGGCAAAACGTCCGAAACCTGCCCCATCAATCTCCAGGTCGAAATATTCAGTCGACGACGTGCGGTAGTCCATGTCATCGCCGACCAGTGTCAGGGTGCCATCGGAGCCGTCCGATGCGGCCAGACCGCTGAACGCGAAGTTCATTGCTGCACCACGGACGGTGTGTGTCTTTGTGTCGGACACGGTTGCCGCCGAGACGGCGCTGCCAAACCCGAGGGCCGCGACGGTTGCTGCTGTGGCCAGAAGTTTCATGATTGTGTCCCTCATCAGAATATTTTTAATGCCTGCATATAGACAGATACTGAGACCGCACTGCAACCGAACTGGCGTATTTTCAACGGTACTGTTAGAATTCAGACGCGATAATTGCATTGCCGTGGACAATCCTGCCGGTGCATCAACTTTGTTGCGCAGTTTGCGCTGCAGGGATTACGGACCGATACGGGGCCAGAGGCGTTGATTCGCCTTGCATGCCGGCCAAGCCACCGGGTCAGTGTCTTTCTTTCACCGGTGTCCGGCGCAAAAGAAACGCCGCGCGGGGTGACCGCGCGGCGTTTGGTTTGTCACTTTTGGGAGGCTCAGTTGCCTGCGGTGTCTTCCTGATCGCCGGAGGCGTCTGCGGCAGGGGCCTCGATGGCTTCGGCCAGGTCTTCGTCTTCGGACGCGGCGGCGCCGATGTCGTCAAAGAGTTCCTGGATCTCGAATTCCGCTTCGGCCTCTTCCTCGGCTGCCAGTTCCTGAATGGATTTGCCGGCGGCCTGCAGTTCAGCCTCTTCGGGCGAACGGGCGACGTTCAGCTCGATGGTGGCCGAAACTTCGGGGTGGAGCACCACCTCAACCTCGTGCACGCCCAGGTATTTGATGGGCGCGGTCAGCACGACCTGCTTGCGGTCCACGGTGAAGCCAGCCTCGGTCGCGGCATCGGCCGCGTCGCGGGTGGTCACGGAACCATACAGCGCACCAGCGTCAGACGCGGAACGGATCACGATGAACTGCTCGCCGTTCAGCTTCTCAGACAGGCTTTCGGCTTCTTTCTTGGTCTCCAGGTTGTCGGCTTCCAGTTGGGCCTTGCGGCCTTCAAAAGCTTCGACATTCGCCTTGGAGGCAGAAAGCGCCTTGCCCTGGGGCAGAAGGTAGTTGCGGGCAAATCCTGGCTTGACGTCCACGACTTCGCCCATCTGGCCAAGCTTGGCCACACGTTCCAGAAGGATAACTTGCATGTGCTTTCTCCTTACTTGACGGCGTAGGGCAGCAGGGCGAGGAAGCGGGCGCGTTTGATGGCACGGGCCAGTTCACGCTGCTTTTTCGCCGAAACGGCTGTGATACGGGAAGGTACGATCTTGCCACGCTCCGAGATGTAGCGTTGCAGCAGACGGGTGTCCTTGTAGTCGATCGCAGGGGCGTTATCACCCGAGAAGGGGCAGACCTTGCGACGGCGGAAGAATGGTTTTGCAGCCATTGTTATTGTCCTTTCAAGCTAAGATCAGCGACGCTCGCGACGGCTGTCACGCTCGTCACGTTTTTGCATCTGTACCGATGGGCCTTCGCCGTGCTCGTCGACCTTGATGGTCAGAACACGCATGACGTCGTCATGCAGGCGCATCAAGCGTTCCATTTCCTGCACGGCAGCTGCCGGTGCATCGGAACGCAGGTAGGCGTAGTGGCCTTTGCGGTTCTTGTTGATCTTGTAGGCCATCGTCTTGACGCCCCAGTACTCTGACATTTCGACTTTACCGCCGTTGTCTGCCAGCACTGTGGAGAAGTGTTCGATGAGGGCTTCTGCTTGCGTGTTGGACAAGTCCTGACGCGCAATCATCACATGCTCATATAAAGGCATGGGAACTCCGTTCATATTTATCGGCGCATTTCATAGGGCGGGGATTGAACCTTGCGCTCCCGCCCACGAGAGACTGCGCAGTTCATAAAAGCTACGCAAGGTGGGGGCCTTATACGCGCCGGGCGCGGTTGCGCAAGTAAAACACGACATGCACCGGGCGCATGCGAGAACACGTACAGCGCGTGGCGCGGTGGGCAGCACCTGGCGTGATGGGTTAACTTATTAACCATGGTTAACAAAATGTTAAAATTCCCCGTATTCAACACTTGGCTGCCCTGTTTGTGCCCCAGTTCGCCTCGAGATTGTACCTAACAAATGGAGAACCTCATGACTGCACAGCCTCAAATTTCAGAATTCACGAACCCGCGCACATCGACATTGAAACAACCGGTTTTTATGCGCGCGAATGTGACTGAACATTTTTGGGGTTTTGAAGTGCGCCCAAATGAACAGGTTCTTGATGTTGCGGTTCTGATGCGGGCGATGACAGGCTTTTTTGCGGGAACGGCGTTTATCGCAGCCTTGGGTGTTTGGCTTTTGCCATCCATGGCGTTTGCCACTGCGGCGTTCAGCTCTAAGTTGATCGTTTCTGGTTTGCTGATGTTCGCAACCGTGATGCTTGCGCGTGTTGCGGCACGTGGCACGCAGGTACGGGTTCAATTCGATACCTCAACGGGCGAGCTGCGTGAAGTGATCGACGGTGCATTCGGTGGCGGTCTGGTTTTGTCGACGCATGGGTTGGACGCGGTAGAGGCTGTTCAGGTTGTGGAATCCCGCGAAAACCGTGGTTTCGGACAAGTGCAAGTTCGTGTCCAAGGTGTGGGTGTTATTTCGGCAGGGGACGGCGCGGTTTCTGCGCTGTCTGTGTTGCGTGACCGTATTGCCAACGATTGCGGACTAGAGGCGTCTGGTCCTGTTCGTGAAACTGTATGGGGCGGGCCGTTGGCTGCATAAGTCCGCACCTGCATTTACCCTAAATAGAGCGGTCCCTTTGTGGGGCCGTTTTGCGTTTTAGGGGGCTGCCGTTGTGCAGGTGTCTTGTGTGCGTGGCGTGGTCGCGCTAACCCTGATGAAAGCAGAGAACAGGGGCAACCATGAGAGCATTCGTATTTCCAGGCCAAGGCGCACAGACCATCGGGATGGGGCAAGCATTGGCTGAAAGTTATCCAGCGGCAAAGGCCGTGTTTGAAGAAGTCGATGATGCCTTGGGTGAAAAACTGTCCGACCTGATCTGGTCTGGCGACATTGCTGACCTGACGCTGACCAAGAACGCGCAACCTGCGCTGATGGCGACATCACTGGCGGCAATGAAGGCGCTTGAAGCTGAGGGCGTGAGCATTGATGCGGCGTCTTATGTGGCAGGTCATTCTTTGGGTGAATATTCTGCATTGGCGGCGTCTGGTGCGTTTAGCATTGCAGATACGGCACGTCTTTTGCGTATTCGCGGGGAGGCGATGCAGTTGGCAGTTCCTGTTGGGATTGGCGCGATGGCGGTACTTTTGGGCATGGATTTTGAAGCCGCACAGGCTGTAGCGGCTGAGGCTGCACAGGGCGAAGTTTGCCAAGCGGCCAATGACAACGACCCGTCACAGGTTGTCGTGTCCGGTCACAAGGCGGCTGTTGAGCGCGCTGTTGAAATTGCAAAGGCCAATGGCGCGAAGCGTGCGATGTTGCTACCCGTGTCTGCGCCGTTCCATTCAAGTCTGATGGCGCCTGCTGGGGATATCATGGCAGCGGCTTTGGCGGATGTGTCAATGAACGCACCAAAGGTTCCGCTGATCGCGAATGTGCGTGCAGAGGCTGTGGATGCGTCTGACATCAAAGACCTTTTGATTGAACAGGTAACCGGATCTGTACGCTGGCGCGAAAGTGTCATGTGGATGGCGGGCGCTGGTGTAACCGAGGCATGGGAAATTGGTGCGGGTAAAGCGCTGTCTGGCATGGTGAAGCGGGTAGACCGTTCTATCGCGACGCGCGCTGTTGGTACGCCGGATGATGTGAAAGCTGCGGTTGCGGCCCTGAACGAAGGATAGAAAATGTTTGATTTGACTGGAAAAAATGCACTGATCACAGGTGCATCGGGTGGTATCGGTGGCGAGATCGCCAAGACGCTGCATGCCGCTGGCGCAACCGTCGGGCTTTCCGGCACACGTGTTGAGCCGCTTGAGGCATTGGCCGCTGAACTGGGCGAGCGTGCCCATGTATTGCCGTGTAACCTAAGCGACGGGGAAGCCGTTGATGCGCTGCCAAAGCAAGCGGCGGATGCAATGGGGTCCGTTGATATTCTGGTGAACAACGCCGGTATCACGCGTGACCAAATTTTCATGCGGATGAAAGACGATGAATGGGATGATGTCATTAACGTCAACCTGACATCAACTATGCGTCTTTGTCGCGGTGTTATGCGTGGCATGATGAAGGCGCGTTGGGGCCGTATTGTGAACGTCAGCTCTATCGTGGGTGCCACTGGTAACCCGGGGCAGGCGAATTATGCCGCGTCTAAGGCTGGTATGGTCGGCTTGTCCAAGTCCATTGCTTATGAAGTCGCGAGCCGTGGGATCACGGTGAACTGTGTCGCCCCCGGATTTATTGCCACAGCCATGACCGACAAGCTGACGGAGGAGCAAAAAGACAAGATCAACGTGCAAATTCCAGCAGGTCGTATGGGGAATCCGGACGAAATTGCAGCGGCTGCGCTATATCTTGCGAGTGAGCAGGCAGCCTACGTCACAGGCACGACTTTGCACGTCAATGGTGGTATGGCGATGCTGTAACCCCTATATGGGGCGTGTTCGAAAGCGTTTGCCTAGCGGAGAAACTCTGCTAAAGGGGGCGCAGAATTGGAAATTGTGACCCTACGTCGCAAAATCTAGAGGTCCTGAGCAGGGCCAAACAACAGCCTAAACTGCGCGAGCAGGGCGGGTAACCAACGGGTCCTTGGCCCTGAACTATGTAAGGAATTTAACATGAGCGATGTCGCAGACCGCGTACGTAAGATCGTTGTAGAGCACCTTGGTGTTGAAGAAGATAAAGTTGTTGATGGCGCGTCCTTCATCGACGATCTGGGCGCAGATAGCCTCGACACAGTTGAGCTCGTGATGGCGTTTGAAGAAGAATTCGGTATCGAAATCCCTGACGACGCTGCTGAAACTATTCAGAGCTTCGGCGACGCTACGAAGTTTATCACTGCAGCTTCCTAAGCGAACCTTCAGTTTGATTAGAAAAGGGCGGCGCCAGAGATGGTGTCGCCCTTTTTCCGTTTGGCAGATTGATATTGGCCCGCCAGTTGGCTTTGGCAGACTTCATTTCCTGATTTTTAGTTTTGCATTTTGATTGTGCTCTGCGATTCTGCCCTTTGACACTGAGGCAACTAGATCGAGGGTGAGTGGTGGATGAACGATAAGGCCTGCAAAGAACGCGTTCTGCCATGCAACTGTCGCCTGCGCTTTTGTGCCGTGAAAATTGACCACGACTACTGGCGGTAATGTCTGCCCTTCGGGCAGCTGAATTTTCAACCCGACTGCGCTGATGTCGACCAGATTCGTGTCAAAACTACCCCCCAAGAAAAGCGCCGTGGCGGGGACGTGGCAGTGGTGACGAGCCAGCTGGGCGAGCCGCGTTTTGCGGATGCGTAGTGCAACAAACAGTGCGGCACCAAACACGACTAGAAAGCCAAGCAAGAGAACGGCGTTGACGGCAAAGTAAAAGCCATTTCGCACTGGAGTAATAGAACCTGGATCGGCAGTCCCAGAGCGACCATCGTCTCGGACACGAGATTGGGGTTCTGCGGTGTCGTTACACACAAGATCAGTGAAGGCCCTCAGATATCTGGTTTTGACCCGGTGGAGGCCAGATTGATGCTCAAGAACGGTGTTTTGCAGACCGTTTTGAGAAATTCTGACTTGGATATGAGTGGTACTTTGCGCGTATTCCTGAACGGCCTGAAGTGCGGCCCCGTCAAGCGGTGGACGATGTTTGTGTGCAAGGTCCACGAGGGACGCGGCTGTTTCATGCAAGTCGGCAATCATTGCGGCTGATATTTCGTCACCCGAGGCGATCAACGCTTCGTAGGTGATGGCCTGCCGGGCTGATCTACAAAAGTCGGCGTTAGCAGTGCTTGCCAAACTGACCCAAAGAGCCGACGCAATGATCCTTCGCCAAGTTATTTTACTGCCATCCACTATTATGGCTCATCCTTAGACTACCGAGGTTGATATTCGCTTAATTACCGGTGGGCGCATGTGCACGGGCTTGCTCAAGGGGGGCGTTACACGGTAGATGGTTCAAGAAATTTGACAGGTTTGAGGCAGAAAATGCGTAGAGTGGTAGTAACTGGGATTGGGCTTGTGACTCCGTTGGCGGATGGTGTCGAAAAAAGCTGGGAACGGATTTTGGACGCGCAGTCGGGCGCGGGGCCGATCACGCGGTTTGACCCTGAAGGGTTTGGAACCACATATGCCTGCGAAGTGCCTTATGGCGACGGCTCTGATGGGACGTTCAATCCTGACACTTACATGCACCCAAAGGATGCCCGTAAGGTCGACACGTTTATTCTGTTCGCGATGGCAGCTGCTGAACAAGCCGTTGCCGATGCAGGATGGAAGCCGGAAGATGTTGCCGACCTTGAGCGCACGGGCGTTTTGACGGGGTCTGGCATTGGTGGGCTTCAGTCCATCGCCGAGACCGCGATCATGATGAAGGAAAAAGGACCGCGTCGCGTATCGCCGTTCTTTGTGCCTGGTGCATTGATCAACCTGATTTCTGGTCAAATTGCGATCAAATACGGCTTTAAGGGCCCGAACCACGCAGTTGTGACGGCCTGTTCAACGGGTGCGCATGCGATTGGGGATGCGACCCAGCTGATTAAAGCGGGCCGTGCGGATGTGATGATTGCAGGCGGGGCGGAAGCCACAATCTGTGAGATCGGCATCGCGGGTTTTAACGCCTGTAAAGCACTGTCTACCAAGCGTGCGGATGATCCCAAAGCGGCAAGTCGCCCCTATGATGAGGACCGCGATGGGTTCGTTATGGGCGAAGGCGCTGGCATGGTTGTTTTGGAAGACTACGACCACGCGGTTGCACGTGGTGCCAAGATTTACGCCGAAGTGTTGGGTTACGGCCTGACAGGTGATGCACACCACATCACGGCTCCATCTGAAGACGGAGAGGGCGGTGAACGGTCTATGCGTATGGCGTTGGATGATGCGGGCCTTACGCCAAGCGATATCGACTACATCAACGCACACGGTACATCCACGATGGCCGATACGATTGAGCTTGGCGCGGTTGAGCGCATGATGGGCGATGCGGCATCTAAGGTGACGATGTCATCCACCAAGTCAGCAACGGGTCACCTTTTGGGGGCTGCTGGCGCGATTGAGGCGATCTTTAGTATCCTTGCGATCCGCGATCAGGTTGCTCCACCGACGATCAACCTCGACAACCCTGCGGTTGAAACGAAAGTTGATCTGGCTGCCAACAAGAAAGTTGAGCGTAAGATTGATGTGGCGTTGTCCAACTCGTTTGGATTTGGCGGCACCAACGCCTCTGTGCTGTTCGGGAAAGTTAAGTAAATGTGGAAGCATATCGCGGCGAACGCGTTGACGTTTCTTATTGTCGCGATGTTCCTGTTTGGTGGTGTAATCGTTTGGGGAACCAACGAGTACAGCGCTGAGGGGCCGCTTGACCAAGCGATTTGTCTACAGGTTGCGCCTGGATCAAACATGCGGATTGTCAGTGAAAGCCTTGCTGAGCAAGAGGCGATTTCATCGCCGTCCATTTTTCGGATGGGGGTCGATTATTCGGGCAAAGCGTCTGCGTTGAAGGCGGGTAGTTTTTTGGTGCCAGAAGGGGCGTCCATGTCCGAGATCGTGGATATCGTGACGCAGGGCGGGCAAAGCACATGTGGCACTGAGATTGTGTACCGCGTTGGTGTGACACGTGTTGTGGCGCAGGTCCGTGAGTTGGACCCTGCGACTGGGCGCTTTGTTGAGTTGGCGAGTTTTGAGCCATCTGAGGTGGAAGAAACACCTTCCGAATATACCGAAACACGCGCGGCAAATGACACGCAGTACCGTGTGGTGATTTCTGAAGGTGTGACCAGCTGGCAGATCGTTCAGGCGTTGAATTCATTAGAGTTTATGGACGGAAACGTTTCGGAAATTCCGGCTGAAGGGATGTTGGCACCGAATTCTTACCAAGTGCGACCTGGGGATTCGGTGGCTGAATTGCTGGCGGATATGGAAGCTTCTCAGGCGCGTATTCTGGCGACTGCATGGGCTGAACGCGCGGACGGGTTGCCGTTGGCGTCCCCTGAAGAGGCGCTGATTCTGGCGTCTATTATCGAGAAAGAAGCGTCCACATCAGATGAGCGGTTTGACGTGGCATCGGTGTTTGTGAACCGTTTGAACCAAGGCATGCGCCTGCAAACGGACCCGACGGTTATTTACGGTGTGACGCAGGGCCAAGGCGTTCTTGGACGTGGGCTGCGCCAGAGCGAGCTTCGCGCGGAAAACCCTTGGAACACATACGTTATTGATGGTTTGCCAGCGACGCCAATTGCCAACCCGGGCGCGGATACAATTCGGGCGGCGTTGAACCCTGCGGATACGGATTTCATCTTCTTCGTGGCGAAAACACTGAACCCACGCGACGGGCATAATTTCGCGGTAACGCTGGACGAGCATAACGCAAACGTTGCGGTTTACCGCGAGCTTGAAGCCGCGCGTGCCGCGTCCGAGGGCAACTAAAACGTTAAGATTGTGTTTGTGTTGCGTGCGCTAACGTCTTGGTAAGATTTGGTAAAATTTCTGGTTTGGCGTATCCCTAACGCGCTGGACGAAAGCAATTACGGGCTTTGGACACAGTTCCAAGGCCCGTTTTTGTTTTTGGTATTGGGCGGAGCAACCCTTGGGAGGGGACCTTCGCAATGAGCAAGCAAAACGGTGGGACAACCACCGATCAGAAATCGGCCGCTGAACGTATCGAGGAGGCTAGGCGGCTTTATGAAACCATTGGCGAAACACTGAGCACGGTGCTGGAGCTTGTGAAAGCAGGCGACTTCAAGGACATCGATTTGATGCCCAAACAGATGACACGTCTGACCGATGCGATCGCCGAAGTCCGTAAACGGGAGGCGGAATTCAATGACAGACATGGAACGGGACTTAACGAAGGGGACATCGATTTCGACGCCCTCAGACGTGAGATCGGGTGCCGCCTTGGTCGCATCCGCAGATGTTGCAGATCGTAAGGCGTTTTTACGCGGGCTTTCGGGCCCGCAATTAAAAGCGCTGCCTTATCTGTTTGATTTCTGGGCATTGGAGCACCAGCTGGCGCCTGTCGGCGACTGGCGGACATGGGTCATTTTGGGGGGCCGCGGCGCAGGTAAAACGCGCGCGGGGTCCGAATGGGTCAGGTCAATGGTGGAGGGATCGCGTCCGCGCGATCCCGGCGTAGCGCGGCGTGTGGGTTTAATCGGTGAGACGATGGAGCAAGCGCGTGAAGTGATGGTGTTTGGCGAGAGCGGGATATTGGCGTGTTCGCCGCCCGATCGTCGCCCGACATGGATTTCTGGACGCCAGATGCTGGTTTGGCCGAATGGAGCAGAGGCGCGGCTGTATTCAGCGTTTGACCCAGAACGCCTGCGTGGGCCACAATTTGACGCTGTTTGGGCGGATGAATTTGCGAAATGGCCCAAAGCGCAACAGACTTGGGACATGATGCAGTTTGGGTTGCGTTTGGGCAAGAAACCTCGCGCATGTGTGACGACAACACCGAAAAATGTTGAGATATTGAAAGACCTTTTGACGCGAAGCAGCACGGTTCAAACCCATGCGAGCACGCAGGACAACCGTGCCTATCTGGCGGATGGTTTTCTGGAAGAAGTGCAGGAACGCTATGCGGGAACGCGGTTGGGGCGTCAGGAACTGGACGGGGTGTTGTTGGCAGATGTTGATGGGGCGTTGTGGACATCTGAGCGGCTGGAAAGCAGCAGGGTGAATAATGCGCCTGAGTTAGACCGCATTGTTGTGGCTGTTGATCCGCCAGCAGGTGCAAATGCGAGTTCAGATGCTTGTGGGATCGTTGTGGCAGGAATCGTGAGCCAAGGGCCGGTGTCGGATTGGAAGATATACGTGTTGGAAGACGCGTCTGTGCAAGGGGTATCGCCAAATGAGTGGGCGGCAGCTGCAATTGCGGCGATGGATCGGCATGGTGCGGATCGGCTGGTTGCTGAGGTGAACCAAGGGGGCGCGATGGTCGAAACCATTGTGCGTTCCATTGATCCGACTGTGTCTTACCGCGGGGTACATGCCACGCGCGGCAAGGTGATGCGCGCTGAACCTGTGGCAGCATTGTATGAGCAGGGGCGGGTAAGACACGTTTTGGGGCTTGGTAAGCTTGAGGATGAGATGTGCCAGATGACGGCCGAAGGTTATGCGGGGACAGGGTCGCCGGACCGAGTGGATGCGCTTGTGTGGGCGTTGACGGATTTGTTTTTAGAGCCGGCCAAACGCTGGCGTGCGCCGCAAGTTCGGACACTTTAGTTATATAAATAAGGGCGTTTTCAGTGTGTTGCGCGCCCAACGAACGGTGGGTTTTCACCTTCGTAAGACATTTAGTTGAAATTGTATCGTGTTGGATCGGACGCCACTGAACAGGCGGCACCAGAGGGGATTTGAATGTTTGATTTTCTGAAGCGGCAAGAAGCGGCACAGGCTGATGTGCCTGAAGTAAAAGCGTCTGCCACCGGTAAGGTTGCGGCGTGGGGGGCTGTTGGGCGCTCTGTTTGGGGGGCGCGGGACAGCGCGACGTTGACGCGGTCTGGCTTTACGTCAAACCCAGTGGGCTTTCGCGCAGTTAAGATTATTGCGGAAGCTGCGGCGGCATTGCCGTTGGTCTTGCAAGACGCAGAGCGCCGTTATGACACGCACCCTGTGTTGGAGTTGATCCAGCGCCCGAACGGGGCGCAGGGGCGTGCGGAATTGTTTGAAGCGCTGTTCGGGCAGTTGTTGTTGACGGGGGACGGGTACGTTGAGGCCGTGGGTGGTGAGGATACGCCGCTTGAGCTGCATGTGCTGCGTTCTGATCGGATGACGCTGGTACCTGGTGCGGATGGTTGGCCAGTGGCCTATGACTACACGGTTGGTGGGCGAAAGCATCGCTTTTCCGTGGGCGAGGGGGCGTCGCCGATTTGTCATGTGAAGTCGTTCCACCCGCAAGATGACCATTACGGGTTGTCCCCGATGCATGCGGCGGCGACGGCGTTGGATGTGCATAATGCGGCTTCGCGGTGGTCTAAGGCGCTGCTGGACAATGCAGCGCGACCCAGTGGGGCGATCATTTACAAGGGCGCGGATGGCCAAAGCCAGCTTTCAACGGATCAATATGATCGTCTGTTGATGGAGATGGAGACGCAGCATCAAGGGGCCAAGAATGCAGGCCGTCCGATGTTGCTGGAAGGCGGGCTTGATTGGAAGCCGATGGGGTTCAGCCCGTCTGACATGGAGTTCCAGAAGACCAAAGAAGCCGCAGCGCGTGAGATCGCGATTGCCTTTGGTGTGCCGCCGATGCTGCTGGGGATCACAGGGGATGCGACCTATGCGAATTACCAAGAGGCGAACCGTGCGTTCTATCGTTTGACGGTGCTGCCATTGGTGACCCGTGTGGCCGGCGCGATTGCGGATTGGTTAGGGGATTTCACTGGCGAGCGGTTCGATTTGAAGCCGGATCTGGACCAAGTGGCCGCGCTATCTGTTGAGCGGGATGCCCAGTGGAAGCGTGTTGCGGGCGCTGCGTTCCTAACGGACGCCGAAAAGCGCAACTTGCTTGGTCTGCCGAGCCTTGAGGTCGGCGATGGCTGATCTTCGCGAGACGTTTGAGTGCGGACCAAGCCTGCGCATTGATGCGCAAGAACGGATGTCGGCGCTGCAGTTTGCCCAGCTTAATACGCAGCTGGGCAAGATCGAAGTGATGATGGAACGGCTGGAACGCCGGTTGTGGTTGACGGTTTATGGCGTGGTGGGCGTGATTTTGGCCCAAGCGTTTCAATCCGTCCTGACCGTGACGCCCTGAAAGGAATTGAGATGACTTTGGAACATAAATTTATTGCCCTTGGTGACAGTGTTGCTGTTGAAAATGGCATTGAGATTAGCGGCTATGCCTCGCTGTTTGGTAAAGCGGACCAAGGGGGCGATGTGGTCGAGACTGGGGCCTATGCGGCGTCGTTGGATCGGCTGGCTGGCAAAGGGGGCCGTGTGAAAATGCTGTGGCAGCATGATCCGGCGCAACCGATTGGCGTGTGGGATGAGGTGCGTGAGGACGCGGCTGGCCTATACGTAAAAGGCCGCATTCTGCGCGATGTCGAGAAGGGCCGTGAGGCCGCCGCGTTGATCGAGGCAGGCGCGATTGATGGCCTGTCCATCGGCTACCGCACGGTGCGGGCCACAAAGAATACTACGGGCGGACGCCTGTTGTCAGAGCTGGAGCTTTGGGAGGTGTCTTTGGTGACATTCCCCATGCTGCCGGATGCGCGGGTGGGGGCCAAGGGGGACAACCCAGTGGACTTAGCCATGCGCGAATTGGCGGGGGTGTTTGAGGATGCCCGCGCTGTGCTGGGCCAAGATTAAGGCGCGGCGTTTCCACCCATAGATCAAAAGGATCGAGATATGACTAACCTCGAGTGCAAGGCTCGGGACGGGGAAGGTGCGCCCTCTCCGGCCCATGAGTTGAAGTCCGCGATGGCGGGCTTTGTGAGCGACTTCAAAGATTTCACGACTGATATTCAAACCAAGCTGAAAGAGCAGGACGACCGTATGACCAAACTTGACCGTAAATCCATGATTTCTGGCGCACGCCCTGCGCTGGCCACTGCTGCTTCTGTTGAAGCTCCACACCAAAAGGCGTTTGAAGCCTACCTGCGTTCCGGTGAGGACGATGGTCTGCGCGATCTGCCAATGGAAGGTAAATCCATGTCCACGGCTGTAGCTGCTGATGGTGGTTACCTTGTGGACCCGCAGACATCTGCGACGGTTCAATCTACGCTGGCTGCGACGGCATCTATCCGTGCGATTGCCAATGTGGTGAACGTTGAAGCCACGTCCTATGACGTGCTGATTGACCACACTGAAATGGGTGCGGGTTGGGCGACTGAGAACGACCCGAGCGCTGAGACAGGCACGCCGCAGATTGATCGCATTACGATTGCCCTGCACGAGCTTTCTGCCCTTCCAAAGGCGTCCCAGCGTTTGCTGGATGATAGCGCGTTCAACATTGATGAATGGCTCGCTGGCCGTATCGCGGACAAGTTCGCGCGTTCCGAAGCTGCGGCATTTGTGAATGGTAACGGTGTTGATAAGCCAACAGGTTTCCTGACTGCGCCACAGGTCGACAATGACGTGTGGGTTTGGGGCAACCTTGGCTATGTTGTTACCGGTGCGGATGGTGATTTCAATGGTGCTGAAAGCCTGATCGATCTCGTCTATGGCCTGGGTGCTGAATACCGCGCCAATGGTACGTTTGTGATGAACTCCAAAACGGCGGGCGCTGTGCGCAAGCTGAAGGACAATGACGGCCGTTTCTTGTGGTCTGATGGTCTGGTTGCTGGTGAGCCTGCACGACTGCTGGGATACCCAGTGCTGATTGCTGAGGACATGCCTGACATTGGTACAGACGCGACAGCGATCGCGTTTGGTGACTTTGGTGCGGGTTACACCGTGGCTGAACGCCCTGATCTTCGCGTCCTGCGTGACCCGTTCAGCGCTAAGCCACACGTGTTGTTCTATGCAACCAAGCGTGTTGGTGGGGCCGTGTCTGATTACGCTGCGATCAAGCTTCTCAAGTTCGGCCTTTCCTAAGGGCTGAGGGGGACGGGCGCGGGGATACCCCTCGCGTCCGTGGTCCGGGCGTGTGCGTGACGTGAGTTAACCCTTGCGTTGTCCAGCTGCTTCCTTCCGTCCGAGCAATGCGAGGGCTGGCATGCGTCCGGGCATTTTGACGAATTTTCAAGCCGATTTCGGAGTTAACCCATGATGTTGATCGAAGAAACCACAGTGCCAACGGGCGCCTTGCCGGTTGCCTTTTTCAAAGAACACCTGCGCCTTGGATCGGGGTTTTCCGATGATGGATTGCAGGACGACCTATTAGAAACATTCCTACGCTCGGCGCTGGCTGCGATTGAAGCGCGCACGGGTAAGGCGTTGATTGAACGCACTTTTAGCTGGAGCGTGACCCAGTGGCGTGATGCGAGCGCACAGGCGCTGCCGATCGCACCGGTAAGTGCGATTGTTGATGTGGTGATGGTGGATCGCAGCGGGGCAGAAAGCCCTGTTGATCGTGACGCGTATTACTTGCGTGCAGATATGCAGCGTCCTGTGATTGCGGCGGTAGGGGCTTCCTTGCCGAGCATTGGCCAGACGGACAGCGCGCGTATTCGCATGCTGGCAGGCTTTGGCCCTGACTGGAGCGATGTGCCTGCGGACCTGCGCCAAGCGGTGTTGTTGTTGGCGGCCCATTACTACGAATTCCGCCACGAGGTTCAGTATGACGGCGGCTGCATGCCGTTCGGCGTGAGCGCGTTGATCGAGCGCCACCGCACGCTTCGCTTGCTGGGTGGAGGGGCCAACTGATGGCCCCGCGTTTGAACCGCCAACTGGTGCTAGAGGCCCCGACACAGACCAGCGATGGCGCGGGGGGCTACACCCAAGGTTGGACGGCGCTGGGCACGCTCTGGGCCAGTGTTACGGCGCGTAGCGGGCGTGAGGCGGCGGGCATTGCGGCCCCCCTTAGTCGCGTAGCGTACAAGATTATCGTGCGTGCGGCCCCGGCGGGATCAGACGCGCGCCCCTTAGCAAACCAGAGGTTTCGGGATGGCGACCGGACGTTCGTGATTTTGGCTGTGGCCGAAGACGACGCCGATGCACGCTACCTGAATTGTACAGCGCAAGAGGAGACAGTGGCATGAGTTACGGAGTTTCAGCGGCGTTGCAAACGGCGGTCTATCAGGCGTTGGTTGCGGATGCGGCGTTGGCAGGATTGGTCGGGACCGACATTTACGACGCTTTGCCAACAGGCACCTTGCCATCGCTTTACGTGGCCCTTGGGCCTGAGTTGGTGAAGGACATGTCCGACAAAACCGGAAACGGCGCGGTGCATGAATTCACGGTGTCTGTGGTTACGGACAACGCCGGCTTTGCAACCGCTAAACAGGCGGCAACTGCAGTGTCTGACGTGTTGGTGGATGCAAATCTGGCGTTAAGCCGCGGCACTTTGGTTGCCCTGAATTTCTTCCGCGCAAAGGCGGTGCGCGTTGGTACGGCGGACGAGCGGCGGATTGATCTGACATTCAAAGCAATCGTTCAAGATACGTAGATCGCGTTCCTTTGGAACGATTAATTTCAAACACTTACGGAGTATTTCTCATGGTAGCGCAAAATGGCAAGGATCTGTTGATCAAGATCGACATGACAGGCGGTGGTCTGTTTGAAACGGCAGCGGGGCTGCGTGCAACACGCATCAGTTTCAATGCGGAAACGGTTGATGTGACATCACTGGAAAGCACGGGCGGCTGGCGCGAGGTGCTGGGCGGTGCAGGCGTAAAGACCGCATCGATCAGCGGGTCTGGCGTGTTTAAGGACGACAGCACGGACGAGCGTGTGCGTCAGATTTTCTTTGATGGTGAGACGCCAGACTTTCAGGTGATTGTGCCGGACTTTGGCACGATTGAGGGTCCGTTCTTGGTTAGCTCAATTGAGTATGCCGGTTCGCACAACGGTGAAGCCACTTATGAGATGTCACTGACATCTGCGGGCGAAATCACCTTTGTGGCCTTCCCATAATGGAAGCAAGCACGCCGCATAACCCGTGGGCGGGTGAGGTTTCACTGGTTGTCGATGGGCAGGCGTACGTCTGCAAATTGACGCTTGGGGCCTTGGCCGAATTGGAGGCAGCGCTTGGGGCGGACACGCTGGTTGAGCTGGTCAAACGGTTTGAGAGCGGCGGGTTTTCGACCCGTGATGTGTTGGCTTTGATTGTCGCGGGATTGCGTGGCGGTGGTTGGCAGGGATCTGCGCGGGACATGGTTGGGGCGCAGATTGAGGGCGGCGTTGTGCGGGCGGCTGAGGTTGCGGCGCAATTGCTAGCCCGTGCCTTTGCGACCCAATGAACGGTTTCGATTGGCCCGGTTTGATGCGCGCTGGGATGCATGGATTGGGGTTGAAACCCCATGAATTCTGGGCGCTGACGCCAGCAGAATTATGGCTGCTGTTGGGGCCCGAAGCGGGCGAGATGCCGATGAATCGTGTGCGGTTGGATGATCTTGCCTCGCGGTTCCCTGATCAAGAAAGTGGAGATGAGGATGGATGATATTGACGGTTTGGATGCGCTGGAATCCGAGGCCAAGGCGCTGGAGCAGACGTTAGGATCGGTCACGGCGATGACGGATGCGTTTGACGCGCAACTGGTACGTATGAAGGCGACCTTGGGCGACACGACGCGCGACTTGGGCAATCTGGAGCGCGGGTTTTCGGGCGGATTGCGTAAGGCCTTTGACGGGTTGGTGTTTGATGGCCGGTCGTTGTCGGACGCTTTGGCGACAGTGGGCGAGGCGATGTCGCGCACGGTTTACAACAACGCACTGAAGCCTGTGACGGATCACTTTGGGGGGCTGTTGGCAGGTGGCGTGAACTCGCTTGTGTCGAGCATGATGCCGTTTGAACACGGAGGCGCGATTAGCCAAGGTCGCGTGACGCCATTTGCCAAGGGTGGTGTTGTTTCAGGGCCGATGAATTTCCCGATGCGTGGTGGCATGGGGCTGATGGGTGAGGCAGGGCCGGAGGCGATTATGCCACTGACGCGCGGCGCTGACGGAAGCCTAGGCGTGAAGGCACAAAGCGGACAGGCCGTGAACATCACCATGAATATCAGCACACCGGATGCCACGAGCTTTAAGCGCAGCCAAAGCCAGATTGCGGCGTCCATGAGCCGTGCTTTGGCCAGTGGCCAACGCAACCGTTAGGAAGGATTTTGACGATGAGTTTTCATGAGGTTCGGTTTCCGACGAGTCTGAGTTTTGGTGCTTTGGGTGGCCCTGAACGGCGCACCGAAGTGGTGACGCTTGCCAACGGGTTTGAAGAACGCAACACGCCCTGGGCGCATTCACGTCGCCGCTATGATGCGGGGATGGGGTTGCGATCATTAGATGATGTTGAGGTTCTGGTGGCCTTCTTTGAAGCGCGACAGGGGCAGATGTTTGGGTTTCGCTGGAAGGACTGGTCTGATCACAAATCCGCAGTGCCGAGCCGTGCGATCACGGGGGATGACCAGTTGATCGGGATGGGGGACGAAGAACAGACCGCGTTCCAGATTGTAAAGAATTACGCCTCTGGGACAGCGAGTTATGCGCGTCCCATCACCAAACCAGTGTTTGGAACTGTGCTGGTATCCGTAAGTGGTGATCCGCAAGTTGAAGGTGTCGACTACAGCGTTGATATCAACACAGGGGTCGTGACGTTCACCCATCCGCCTGACCATCAGGCAGAGGTAACTGCGGGTTATGAGTTTGATGTGCCAGTTCGTTTTGATGCGGATAGCATTGTGACATCGATGGCGACGTTTAAGGCGGGCGAAGTTCCAGACGTGCCTGTCGTTGAGGTGCGGGTATGAGCGCGTTTCAGGACCATTTGGACACAGGTGTCACGACACTTGCACGGTGTTGGGCGGTGGTGCGCCGTGATGGGCGCGTGTTCGGGTTTACCGACCATGACCGTGCGTTGAGCTTTGATGGGGTGACGTTCAAGGCGGATGCGGGCATGACGGCGCGTGCGATTATGTCGGGGACGGGGTTGTCGGTCGATAACTCTGAGGCGATGGGCGCGCTGAGCGATGCTGCGATCACGGAGGCTGATATCGAGGCAGGCCGGTTTGACGGCGCTGAGGTGAAAGCGTGGATCGTGAACTGGGCGGACGTGGAAACGCGAACGTTGCGATTTTCGGGAACGATCGGTGAATTGCGTCGTTCTGGTGGCGCGTTTCATGCGGAACTGCGTGGGCTGACTGAGCTACTCAATCAACCGCAGGGACGGGTATATCAAACGCCGTGTTCGGCCATTTTGGGCGATACTGCTTGTGGGTTTGATTTGGTCGCTGACGGGTATTCGATTGAGGCGCCTGTTGAAGCGTTGATCGAACAGCGCCGGTTTACCTTCGCGGATCTGAACACGTTTGAACCCGCTTGGTTTGAGCGCGGGCGATTGCGGGTGATGAGCGGGGATGCCGAGGGGCTTGTCGGGGTGATCAAACGCGACCGGTTTGTTGGTGGCGTTCGGGAGGTTGAAGTTTGGGAGGCGTTCCGAACAGCGATCGAGGTCGGCGATACGATCCGGCTTGAGGCGGGATGTGACAAGCGTTTTGAAACCTGCCGCGCGAAGTTCAACAACTTGCTTAACTTTCAGGGTTTTCCAGACATTCCAGGCGATGACTGGCTGGTCAGTGCTCCGGTTAGCAGTGGCCAGAACGCAGGCGGCAGTCTGCGGCGTTGGTCGTGAGCGTGGCGCAAGTTGTGACATTGGCGCGCGCGTGGATCGGGACGCCTTACGTCCATCAAGGAGCGCGACGGGGAGCGGGGTGTGATTGCCTTGGATTGTTGCGTGGCGTCATGGCGGAGTCGAGTGGCAAACCGTTGCAATCGGTGCCGGCCTACACGCCCGACTGGTCAGAGCCACAGGGCGACGAGGTGCTTTGGACTGAGGCGGCGCGTCTGCTGATCGCCAAGCCAATTGAACAGGTCGACGCAGGCGATGTCTTGTTGTTTCGTATGCGGCAGGGCGCAGTTGCTAAACACGTTGGGTTGCAGGCTGAAATTGGCCCGAACTCTACATTTATTCATGCATATCAGGGTCATGGCGTACGCGAGAGCGCGTTTTCCACGCCTTGGCAGCGGCGCCTTGTGGCGCGGTTCGCGGTTCCTGATTTCACCTAGAACAAAGGCTTTTCATCATGGCAACGATTGTACTTTCAGCGGCAGGTATGGCGCTTGGCGGAACTATGGGCGGCACCGTTCTGGGGCTTGGAATGGGCGCGATTGGGCGTGCAGCAGGTGCCACATTGGGACGCGTGATCGACCAGCGCATCATGGGTGCGGGCAGTGAAACTGTGGAAACGGGCCGCGTTGATCGCTTTCGTTTAACGGGGGCCAGCGAAGGGGCTGGCATGTCGCGGCTTTATGGGCGCATGCGGGTCGCAGGGCAGGTCATTTGGGCGACAGAATTTGTTGAAACATCCACCACCACGGGTGGCGGAAAGGGCGGTTCGAGCAGGCCTGCGACGAAGACGTTTAGCTATACGGTATCGCTCGCGATTGCGTTGTGTGAGGGCGAAATATCGCGCGTTGGCCGTGTTTGGGCGGACGGGGTCGAAATTGCCCGCGATGATTTGAACATGCGCGTTTATTCGGGTGCGGACGACCAGTTGCCCGATCCAAAGATGGAAGCGGTTGAGGGTGCGGGGCAGGTTCCGGCCTATCGCGGAACGGCCTATGTCGTGTTGGAAGATCTGGAGCTTGGGCAATTCGGAAACCGTGTGCCGCAATTCTCGTTTGAGGTGATGCGCCCCGGTCAGGGAAACGATGCGGTTCATTCCGATCTGGGTTCGCTCGTGACGGGTGTCGCGTTGGTTCCGGGGACGGGTGAGTATTCGCTCGCGACGACGCCAGTGACGATTTCCAAAGGCTTTGGGCAGGTCGAATCCGCAAACGTTAACACGCCGTCGGGAAAAAGTGACTATTCGGTGGCTGTTGAGGCGTTGGAAGAAGAGCTGCCCAACTGTGGGTCTGTCACAATGGTGGTGTCGTGGTTTGGCGATGACTTGCGTTGCGGTGACTGCACGATCAAGCCAAAGGTTGAACAAACCACAGCGGATGGCACGGAAATGGCGTGGTCGGTTTCAAGTGTCGCACGCGCGGCCGCCGAGGTTGTGCCGATCGAGGCCGATCGTCCCGTTTATGGTGGCACGCCAGCGGATGACGCGGTTGTGGAGGCTTTGCGCGATCTGTCTGCACGTGGGCAAAAGGCGGTGTTCTATCCGTTCATTTTGATGGAACAACTGGACGGGAATACCCTGACTGATCCGTGGACCGGAAGTGTAGGGCAGCCGCGCCTGCCATGGCGCGGACGGATTACGACGTCGTTGGCCCCGACACTGGCGAACACGCCAGACCAGACGGCAACTGCAGATGCCGAAGTTGCAGCGTTTTTCGGGGCGGCGCAGGTCAGTGATTTTTCCATTGTCGGGGACAAGGTTGTCTACAGCGGCCCGATTGAGTGGTCCTATCGTCGCTTCATTCTGCACTACGCCCACTTGTGTGCGGTGGCCGGGGATGTTGACGCGTTTTGTATCGGGTCTGAGATGCGATCTTTGACTCAAATTCGCGGGGCGAATGGGTTTCCAGCGGTTCAAGCGTTGATTGATCTGACAGCAGATGTTCGGGCGATATTGGGGCCAAACGTCAAGATCGGCTATGCGGCAGATTGGTCGGAATATCACGGCTATCAGCCCAGTGGCACGGCGGATAAACTGTTCCATTTAGACGCGCTTTGGGCGGATCAAGAGATTGATTTCATTGGTATAGATAACTACATGCCACTGTCTGATTGGCGCGAGGGCGAAGACCATTTGGACGCGGATTATGGATCTATCTACAACCTCGACTACCTTAGAGCGAACGTTGAGGGTGGCGAAGGGTATGACTGGTATTACCACTCGCCCGAGGCCGCGGATGCGCAAATTCGCACGCCAATTACAGACGGCGACGGAGAACCGTGGATCTGGCGCTATAAGGACATCCGCAACTGGTGGATGAACGCCCACCATGAGCGTGTCGGCGGTGTGCGGGCGGCGTTGCCGACCGCGTGGCAACCGGGTTCGAAACCGATTTGGTTCACCGAAGTAGGGTGCGCGGCGGTTGATAAAGGCACCAATGAACCCAACCGTTTCGTTGATCTGAAGTCATCAGAATCCGGCTTGCCAAGGGCGTCTAACGGTATCCGTGACGACTACATTCAGATGCAATACCTGCGCACTTTGTTTTCCCACTACACGGACCCTTCGTTGAACCCGACATCACCCGTGACGGGCCTGCGAATGGTCGACCCTGATCGTATACACGTTTGGGCATGGGATGCGCGGCCGTTTCCGGCGTTTCCGGGGAACGGGGCGCTTTGGTCTGACAATGTGAACTATGCGCGTGGTCACTGGATTAACGGACGTGCGGCGTCGCGGCCATTGTCGTCTGTAGTGGCTGAGATTTGCGAAGATGCGGGTGTTTCGGCCTATGATGTAAGCGCGCTGCATGGCGTTGTGCGGGGCTACGGTGTTGAGGATGTGGCAACAGCGCGGTCTGCCTTACAGCCGCTTATGGTGGCTTACGGCTTTGATGCGATTGAGCGCGACGGCGTGTTGGTGTTCCGTACCCGTGGCGCGCGTATGGACGCAGAGATCGATGCGGGGCGTCTGGTTTATGAAGAAAGCGCCGAGGGCGCGATTGAGCTAACACGTAGCCAAGAGGCTGAAGTATCGGGTCGCGTGCGTGTCGGGTTTGTCGAGTCGGATGCGGATTATGAAATCCGCAGTACCGAGGCCACGTTCCCGGATGAAGAGGGGCAGACGACGTCTACCTCTGAACTGCCGCTGGTTTTGACCAGCGCTGAGGGCCAACGCATCGCGGAACGCTGGCTGTCTGAGGCGCGCGTTGCGCGGGATACGGCACGGTTTACGCTGCCACCGTCCATGATGAATGTGGGCGCAGGCGATGTTATTCGTCTTCCGGACGAGCATGGGGACGGGCTGTTTCGGGTTGATCAATCGGACCAAACGGATCGCCAAGCGCTTGAAGCCGTGCGGATCGAGCCTGCGATCTATGAACCCCAAGATGTCACCGAAACGAGCTTTGATCTGCGCAGTTTCGTGCCGCCTGTTCCGGTTGAGATGATGTTACTGGAACTACCGTTGCTAAGCGGTGATGAAGACCCCGTCGCGCCTTATGTTGCGGCGTCTGGTGTGCCGTGGCCTGGCAGCGTGGCGCTTTACTCCGCCACGCAGGATTCCGGTTACGGGTTGAACCGATTGCTGACGTCGTCGTCAACGATTGGACTGACGCAAACCGATTTACCCAAAGCCTGCGTTGGTCTTTATGACCGCGGGCCGGCGTTGCGCGTGCAAACCATTCGCGGAGACTTGCAGTCGGTTTCGCTGGATCAGGTTTTGGGCGGAGCGAATTTTGCCGCGATCGGGGATGGTAGCAGCGACAACTGGGAGGTGTTCCAGTTTGCCGAGGCCGAAATCGTTGATGAAAACACCTTTGAGGTACGGATGCGATTGCGTGGGCAGGCTGGGACGGATGGCTTGATGCCGGATCAATGGCCAACGGGGTCTGTGTTTGTGTTGTTGAACGGCGTGCCGGAACAGATCGAATTGGCGAGCTCAGCACGTGGGGTAACACAACATTTCCGCTATGGTCCGGGAACGCGCCCGCTCAGCGACCCGAGTTACCAGCACCGCGTTGAAGCCTTTTCCGGCGTTGGGCTACGCCCCTATAGCGTGGCGCATCTTCGTGCGACGCAAGATGGCGGGAATCTTGATGTGACATGGGTACGCCGTAGCCGTGTAGGTGGCGACAGCTGGGAGGGCGAGGATGTGCCTTTGTCTGAGGCGTTTGAGCGGTACCGCGTGCGTGTGTTCAAAGATGGCGTTCAGGCGCGGCAGGTGACCGTGACCCAACCAAGTTGGACGTACACAGCATTCATGCAAGTATTGGATGGCGCAGGGGAGACCTATATTGAGGTCGCTCAGGTGTCGGAAACCTATGGAGAAGGGCTGGTGAGTGGGCTCACGTTGGGGGAGTGATGCGTGAAGTTGGGCTGATGGACTTGGACCTTGCAACACGGGTTTTGCTGGCTGCGCCACGCGCAGCAAGGGCGGAGATGGCGGCTGAATTGATCGCGGACGCGCATACTGCCGACCTGTGGCGCAAGCGGTTCAGCAGCGCGCATCCAAACGGTGGAACGGGCTCGCTTTACGCGCAAGCGAGCCTATATCCGCGTGCGGGGAGCGGCCAAAGTAGCGCGGTGTATTGTGCCGCGCTCAGCACGCTTTTGCGCGCACTCGATGCGTGGCGCAATCGTGTTCATTCGGAAATGTGATGTTTCAATTCACGGGTTTATTCTTGGAATTTTCACACTAAATAGCGTATGAGAAACATGAAAGTGAGGTACGCTATGGCCCAGACGAACCCTAAATTGACGACAGTTGATCCCGTTTGGCAGCGCATTTGCACCGAAGCGGAGCAAGCAATTATTGATGAGCCGCTGATTGGTGGCTTTGTGCACAGCTCCGTTTTGCACCACACCTCGCTTGAGAACGCTTTGGCGTATCGTATCTCAATGAAATTGGCGTCTTCGGAAATGTCCGACCAGATGCTGCGCGAGATTGCAGACCGTGCATATGATGCAGAACCAGCGCTGGTAGATGCTGCGCGTGCGGACATCGTGGCAATTTACGATCGTGATCCTGCGTGCCTACGGTTCTTGCAACCTTTATTGTTTTTCAAAGGCTTCCAAGCAATTCAGGCGTTCCGCCTTGGCAACTTTCTATGGAATGAAGGCCGAAAGGATTTGGCCTATTATGTGCAAATGCGCGTATCTGAAATTTTTGGCGTAGATGTGCACCCTGGTGCGACCATCGGTAAGGGATTGATGATCGACCATGCCCATTCCATCGTGATCGGTGAGACTGCGGTTGTCGGGGACAACGTGTCGATGCTGCATTCCGTGACATTGGGCGGCACCGGTAAAGAAGAAGAAGATCGTCACCCCAAGATTGGCAATGGCGTGTTGATCGGTGCTGGCGCGCATGTGTTGGGCAACATCAACATCGGGCATTGCAGTCGTATTGCGGCTGGGTCCGTGGTTTTGGATGATGTCGAGCCAATGAAAACAGTTGCTGGTGTGCCTGCAAAAGTCGTCGGAGAGGCTGGGTGTTCGCAACCGTCTGTAACGATGGACCAATTGTTGGTTGGTTGTGGTGGCTGCAAGTAATCTGGGCGTCTGAATTTTGACTGGGATCGAATTTACTTCGTAAATCCGACCAAGTGGGGGCTAGCCCCCGTCCTACGGACTCCCCCAGGATATTTATAAAACAAAAGCAAACGAAAAGGCCGTGCGGTTTGAACCGACGCGGCCTTTTTGAAGTTTAGGTCTGCGGGGGGCGTACCGCATATCAACCTTGTTTTACGCAAGCATACCCATTGGATTTTCAAGGTTCGCTTTGATAGCGTTCAGTAGGTTTGCACCCAAAGCGCCGTCAATTACGCGGTGGTCAACGGAGAGGGTGGTGGACATCACAGTCGCAACTTTGACCTCTCCATCCTCGCCGACGACAGGCTTTTTCGTCCCAGCACCGACGGCCAAAATCGCGCCGTGTGGTGGGTTGATGATCGCATCAAAATTATCAATGCCGAACATGCCAAGGTTGGAGATTGCGAACGAACCGCCGACATATTCATGCGGGGCCAGTTTGCCGTCACGGGCACGTCCTGCGAGGTCTTTCATTTGTGCGGAAAGCGCAGAAAGAGACTTCATTTCAGCGTCTTGCAGAACTGGTGTGAACAATCCACCCTCAACAGCCACCGCAACGGCCACATCGGATGCAGAGAACTTCAGCGTGCGATCACCTGCCCAGACTGCGTTGGCCTCAGGAATCTCTTGTAGTGCCAAGGCGCAGGCTTTGATGATGAAGTCGTTGACCGACAGCTTTACGCCGCGTGGTTCAAGCGTCTTGTTGAGCTGGCTGCGGAACTTCAGCAGTGCGTCCAATTCAATGTCGCGGCGCAGGTAGAAGTGCGGCACGGTTTGCTTGGCTTCCACTAGACGGGTCGCGATGGTTTTGCGCATGCCGTTAAGGGTGACTTCTTCATAATCACGACCGTCATACATCTTGAGGACTTGATCGGTGCTTGGCCCGGACGCCAACGCGCCACCCTTGGCAGCAGGCGCCGCCGAAGCCGCAGTTGCCGCAGCAGGTTGTGCTGTGGCGTTTTCAACGTCGGATTTAACGATACGACCGTGCGGGCCGGAGCCTTTGATGGTCGTAAGGTCGAGGCCCTTGTCAGCCGCGATGCGACGCGCCAGTGGCGTTGCAAACAGGCGTGACCCATCTGACGCAGCTGGTGCTGCTGGGGCAGGGGTAGCCGCAGCAGGCGTTGCAGCGACGGCAGGGGCTTCAGCCGGAGCAGCCGCAGCGGTTGGAGCTGGAGCTGCAGACACAGCGCTCATGTCTTCGCCTTCTTCACCGATGATGCAGATCGGCGTGTTCACTTTCACGCCTTCCGTACCTTCGGCCACAAGGATCTTGCCCATGATGCCTTCGTCGACGGCTTCGAATTCCATCGTCGCTTTGTCGGTCTCAATCTCGGCGATCAGATCGCCGGAATTGACTGTGTCGCCCTCTTTGACGAGCCATTTTGCCAGTGTGCCTTCCTCCATCGTGGGGGACAGCGCGGGCATGAGAATTTCGGTAGCCATGGTCTGTTCTCCTTAACGGTAGGTGACTTGTTTAACAGCAGCGATCACTTCGTCGGTCGTGATCAGCGCGTGCTTTTCAAGGTTGGCAGCATAGGGCATCGGAACGTCCTTGCCTGTGCAGTTGATGACCGGTGCATCGAGGTAATCAAAGGCCTCTTGCATGATGGTCGCAGACAGGTGATTGCCGATGGACCCAACAGGCCAACCTTCTTCAACTGTCACACAACGATTTGTTTTCTTTACAGATTCAAGGATCGTTGCATAGTCGATCGGACGCAAGGAACGCAGGTTAATGACCTCGGCAGAGATACCGTCGGCGGCCAGTTTTTCAGCCGCTTCAAGCGCGTATTGCATCCCGATACCGAAGGATACGATGGTCACGTCGGACCCGACGACTTCAACCTTGGCCTTACCAAACGGAATGGTGAAATCATCCATGACAGGCACTTCGAAAGAGCGACCATAGAGGATTTCGTTTTCAAGGAAGATGACGGGGTTGTTGTCACGAATAGCCGTCTTCATCAGGCCTTTCGCATCCGCAGCGGAATACGGCATCACGACCTTAAGGCCGGGAACCTGTGCATACCATGCGGCGTAACACTGTGAGTGCTGGGCACCTACGCGCGCAGCGGCACCGTTGGCCCCACGGAACACCATTGGTGCGCCCATCTGACCGCCAGACATGTATAGCGTCTTGGCAGCAGAGTTGATGATTTGGTCAATTGCTTGCATCGCGAAGTTGAACGTCATGAATTCAACGATCGGGCGCAAACCGCCAAAGGATGCACCAACGGCGATACCCGTAAAGCCGTGCTCAGTGATTGGTGTGTCGATCACACGCTTGTCGCCGAACTTGTCCAGCATGCCTTGGGAGATCTTGTAGGCACCTTGGTATTCGCCAACTTCTTCACCCATCAGAAACACGCTTTCGTCGCGTTCCATTTCTTCGGTCATGGCTTCGTTGAGGGCCTCACGGACGGTCATCGATTTCATTTCCGTGCCCGCAGGCCAATCAGGGGATGCGTCGGAGGGTGCAAATTCGATAGCGCTGGCTGTTGCAACAGCAGGGGCGGCAGGTGCGGCCTCGGCTGGGGTGTCAGTTGCAGCAGCTGCTGGGGCAGGGGCGGCGGACATGTCCTCGCCTTCCTCACCGATGATGGCGATTGGTGTGTTTACCTTTACGCCTTCTGTGCCTTCTGCAACCAAAAGCTTGCCAACGATACCTTCGTCGACCGCTTCAAATTCCATTGTAGCTTTGTCTGTTTCAATTTCGGCGATGATATCGCCAGATTTCACTTCGTCGCCTTCTTTGACGAGCCATTTTGCGAGTGTGCCTTCTTCCATCGTTGGGGAAAGCGCGGGCATGAGTAGTTCAGTCGCCATTATGCTGTCTCCTGCGGTGTATTTTCGGCGTAAATATCTGTCCAAAGCTCATCAAGGTGCGGCTCTGGGCTCTCTTTGGCGAACTCGGCGCTCTCGTTGACGATCGCTTTGATGTCTTTGTCGATCGCCTTGAGGTCTTCTTCTGTGGCATGCTTGCCTGTCAGAAGTGTCGCCTTAACTTGTTCGATCGGATCACGCTCTTCGCGCATTTTCTGCACTTCATCACGTGAGCGGTACTTGGCTGGGTCAGACATAGAGTGACCGCGGTAACGGTATGTTTTTACTTCCAAAACATACGG
>CALBVZ010000059.1 GCA_937969445.1 uncultured Octadecabacter sp.
TGTCACATTAGCACCTGACAGGAGCGCCCATGCCATACGCCCAGACCGATAAATCCGAAGCCGAACAATTCCTCGCCAACCCAGCGCCGGACGTGAAAACCCGCGAAAAGCTGGAAGGTGGACGCGCGCTTAAACTGGTCACCGAGTTCGACCCGGCGGGTGACCAACCCACCGCCATCAAAGAGCTCTGCGAAGGTATTAACGCGGGCGAGCGCGACCAAGTTCTGCTTGGGGCTACGGGGACGGGTAAAACCTTCACGATGGCCAAGATGATTGAGGAAACGCAGCGTCCTGCGATCATCCTTGCCCCGAACAAAACCTTGGCGGCCCAGCTTTATGGCGAATTCAAAGGCTTCTTTCCGGATGCCGCCGTCGAATATTTCGTGTCGTTTTATGACTACTACCAACCCGAAGCCTACGTTGCGCGGTCCGACACGTTCATCGAAAAAGAATCCCAGATCAACGAACAGATCGACCGGATGCGTCACTCTGCGACCCGTGCGCTGTTGGAACGCGATGACGTAATCATCGTGGCGTCCGTGTCATGTATTTACGGCATCGGGTCCGTGGAAACCTACGGCGCGATGACCCAAGATTTGCACGTCGGTGAAAACTACGACCAACGCGGCATCATGGCGGACCTGATCGCGCAGGCCTACAAACGCAACGACCAAGCGTTCCAACGCGGTACGTTCCGCGTGCGTGGTGATACCCTAGAAGTCTGGCCCGCCCACCTTGATGATCGTGCATGGAAACTCAGCTTCTTTGGCGAAGAGCTTGAAAACATCACCGAGTTTGATCCCCTCACAGGTGAAAAAACCGACACGTTCGAAAAGGTCCGCATCTACGCGAACTCGCACTACGTGACGCCCAAACCAACGATGAAACAGGCCATCGTCGGCATCAAAAAGGAATTGCGCCAGCGGTTGGATCAACTGGTTGGCGAGGGGAAATTGCTCGAGGCGCAGCGCCTTGAACAACGCTGTAACTTCGACCTCGAAATGCTTGAGGCCACCGGCGTGTGCAATGGCATCGAAAACTATTCCCGCTACCTGACGGGCCGCGCCCCTGGTGAGCCGCCCCCCACCCTGTTCGAATTCATCCCCGACAATGCGATTGTGTTTGCCGATGAATCCCACGTTTCCGTCCCTCAAATCGGCGGCATGTATAAGGGTGACTTCCGCCGAAAGATGACACTGGCCGAACACGGGTTCCGCCTGCCGTCCTGTATGGATAACCGCCCCCTGAAGTTTGAGGAATGGGACGCCATGCGCCCGCAATCAGTCTTCGTCTCCGCGACCCCCGCAGCATGGGAGATGGAGCAAACAGGCGGCGTATTTACCGAACAGATCATTCGCCCAACTGGTCTGCTTGATCCCATGATCGAAATCCGCCCCGTAGACACGCAAGTCGATGACGTCATGGATGAAATCCGCAAGGTTAATGCCTTGGGAATGCGCACCTTGGTCACCACATTGACCAAACGGATGGCCGAAGACCTGACAGAATACCTGCACGAGAACGGCATCAAAGTGCGCTACATGCACTCTGACATCGACACGATTGAACGCATCGAAATCCTGCGCGATCTGCGGCTTGGGGCGTTTGATGTGCTGATCGGCATCAACCTTCTGCGCGAAGGTTTGGACATTCCCGAATGTGGTCTGGTCGCCATTCTGGATGCTGACAAAGAGGGCTTTTTACGCTCTGAAACATCGCTGATCCAGACGATCGGGCGCGCGGCGCGCAACGCCGATGGCCGCGTCATCATGTATGCCGACAAGATCACAGGCTCCATGGAACGCGCGATGGGTGAAACCGACCGCCGCCGCGCCAAACAAATCGCCTATAATGAGGAACACGGCATTACACCGCAGACGGTGAAGAAGAACGTCGAGGATATTCTAGCCGGCCTTTACAAAGGCGACGTCGATATGAACCGCGTCACCGCCACCATCGACGCCCCAGCAGGCGCGAACCTGCAAGCCGTACTGGAAGGCCTTCGGACCGACATGCGTAAGGCTGCCGAGAACCTTGAGTTTGAAGAAGCCGCAAGACTGCGCGACGAGGTGAAACGGCTTGAGACTGTCGATTTGGTCGTCTCCGACGACCCGCTCGCACGCCAATATCAGGTGGATAAAGCCGTCGCCGACAGCAAGAAAAGCGCAGGTCGATCACAAGCCGGAAGACCGGGCCAGCGCGGTGGGGTTAAGCGGAAGAAAAAGTGGGGCGGATAATTCGTTCAGTCGCAGTTATCGATTGGCGCCGCCCAAAAGTGGTTATGTAAAGGAAAGGGGCACCCTCAACAGATGCCCCTTCCCCAAATTCCTAGGCCGGATTGTCCATCCGCACCGAATAGCGAATTTCACCTTTCACGGGTTCCGGCCAAACGATGTAAATCTCGTCATCATTCGCCCCTTTTTCTGGAACTGCATAAGGCTGGGCAAACACGGTGTCGCCTGACCCATTCTTAATCGCTTTAAGCGGAACAAGCGCATCAACCGTACGTGCACGCCCGCCGAACGGAAGGTGGCTTTGGGTGTCTACAACCCAAGTCGCATCAACGGATTCTTGCTCGTGCACATCAATGTAAGGATTGTACGTGGGCTGATCGATCCCATGAAACGAATTGCCCTCAAACAGGATGTTGCGCATGCGCCCATACAGTAGATCGGCATATGTCGTATCAACCGTTTCGACCCGTTCAAGGTTGCCACTGTACGTCCGGAAAATGTTCCCCTGAACGTTCATCCCACTGATAAACTGGTTCGCGCCAAACGGTTTCACGACGATCCAACGGGTCGACGGTTGGCCATCAATGCTAAGAAAGATGTTCCCCGAAATCGTCAGCCCACCAAATGAATAGCCTGGCACATCCGGTTCTGCGTCATGCTCGTTCGTCCACTCGATGAAACAGTTATCGATGTAGTTTCCGGAAATCGTAGACGCGCAATTTGGCGTCGTCAGGACAAGTCCTGCAACCCGCACGCCATCGGCTTCTTCATCCCCGTTAAAGAAGTGATTGTTGGCAATGATGCTCTGACCGCCGTGGATCACACCGAAATGCCGGAAATGCGATGCGCGGCAATTGCGGATCTTTACGTCGTTGGCGTTGGTATTGAAGCATTGCGATACGCGCAGATGTGACGGGGTCGGAGATTCATCAGATTCAAAATTGCAGCGGTCAATGATCATGCCCTGACAGCCCCCACCAATCGACGTAATCCCGCGGTCTTTCGGGCGGATGAACTGACAGTCATGCATTTGAAACAACACACCTAAAGGCGCCAACATCACTCCGCTACATTCGCCATTACAACGCAACTCAACCCTGTCCAAAATCAAATCGGAGTGCTTTGTGAAACCGCTAAAATCAAGCAGATACTTGAAACGCGTAAAGGTAAATTCTTGCGTCCCTGCCGCGTCAAACAGCTCTTGGTTCAAAGTGATCGTCGACGCAGCGACATCCACCTCACGCACATAAACTTCGCGGCCCACACCGTTGCCCGTGACCAATGACCCAACTTGAATACTGGCAATATTGGCAACGTTGGTCAGTTTTTTGGAATTTCCCACACTATAGGTCGCCTGAGCGAGAACGACGTCATCATCCCATGCTGGCCCGGAAATCGCTTGAAATTGCCCATTATGGATAACGCGGCGCGTTTCAAATTGCGTGCGATTGTTAACCGCCGCTTGCATATCAATCGGCGCGGTCAGCGAAATACGTCGTCCGCCCAAGTCCAGCGATTCATGGTCGGAAAAGTTCAACAGCGCCTGAAACGCCTTTTTAAATGCCAACTCTTCGTCGCCAAAAGCGTCCACATAAGTGGGGTAATCAAAGTTCTTCTGGAAAATCAGACGATGCTCTTCCCCCATTACAACTGTGCCTTCAAAGCGGACTTGGTTCACAAATGTAACCGAGTCCCCGAGAAAGTAGGTCCCTGCAGTGATCAAAATCTCGCGCCCATTGGCATCATTGTCTGCCGCTTCAAACGCAGCGGAGTCGTCCGTCACACCGTCGCCCAGGGCGCCGTAATCACGCACATCCACGATCCCAAGCATATCGCGCAAAAACGCGCCTGTGATGTCCTCAATCTCGATATCATCGACACGCACAACGCCGCCGTTCGCACCGGTAAAATCCAGCCCGATGTGTCCGAAATCCGCGTCTGCCCAAACCATATCAACGCCGGTCCGCGCCCCAGTGCCGATGATCGCTGAAATCTCAACGACGTCACCGTAACCTGTCAGCGAAACAGAAGGTCCCGTTTCAACAACACCGCTCAGGTGGCTGCCACCGGTTTGTCCCGCCCAACCAGCGATGCGCACGTCAGGCAAGGCACCAGAAACGCACTTCACCCGCGCAGTTACACGCAGATAACATCCTGGCTGAACAGGCGTTTCGCCCATGTAGCGCAGTTTTGTCACGCTATCGGTTTTGATGAATTCAAGGCACCCGTCAAAATGTTGATCCGCAGGAACAAACGCACCATTCCCCGATTGATCGTAGGTGTCTGATCCTGGCGTCCCGTCCCCGCTTGACCAAACATCCAAGCCATCCGCAAACGGTGCCGGCATCAGGACAAGCCCGTCGGTAATTACCTTGTTCATATGAAGTCCCCCATTGAGGGCAGCCACCCTGCCCCGTAAAAATCCAGACCCCGCGCGAATGTGCGCTTGGGTCATCGGGGGATAGACTTAGGGCGAAGGGGTAAACGGGCTCTGACAGCACCGTGACGGTGACGCAGCGCATAACGCAACGGTTTTAGGAAACGATTTCCGGCGCGGGGATCACATACACGCCGTTGATCTGCCAGCCATCCGGTGTCTCAATCATCTGATAATCAAGAATATAGAACAATCCATCTGGCCCCTGAATTTGGACTTCTTGGCGGGTCAGATTTTCAAGCTCGTTGCGATCCAGAAACCGCACATCCGTGTTGTCCCAGACCATCGGATATCCGTTTTCTACCATTCGTGCGAAGTTTTCAGGCGTGCCAAACATGCCCTTGATGAAGGGGCTGGCATGCTCCCATGCGCCCGCAATATCGCGATCATTAAAAGATTGCAGTTGGTCGCGGATGACGTTTTCGATGCTGTTGTCTTGCGCCACCACAGGGGCAGGCAAACACAATGCAACGAGAATAAGAAGGTGTTTCACGGCGGGTCTCCTTGTGCGTATCCTACCTCAGATACGCACAAAGGCCCATTTCGGTTTCAAATTGGCTTAAGAAACCAACTCGCCGTTCAGTCCGCTTTCAATCAACGCAATGCTTTCTTCCACGCCATAAAGTGCGATGAACCCGCCAAAACGTGGCCCTTGCTTCGCCCCAAGTAACACTTCGTAAAGACACGAGAACCAAGCCCGCAGCGGGTCAAACCCATGCACTTTACCAACGGCGAACACGATGGACTGCAAGAACTCATCGTTCGTCCAGTTCACCTCTGGCAGCGGCGTATCCTTGCCCTCTTGCGCGTTCTTCTGCGCAATAACGGCCAGCGCTGCCTCTTCAGATTTCAACGCCGTGACCAACGCTTCAAGCGCACCACGTTCCTGATCGTCAGGCAAACGGAACACTTTGCCCGGCTCAACGAAGTCTTTGTAATACCGCACAGCAAAACCAGCCGCGTCGTCCAGATCAGGGTTCAGTTCAGGGGACGCATCCGGCGCATACCGCTGAATGAACGCCCAAAGCTTATCCTTATCACTGGCCTGCGAAACCGACGCGAGGTTCAGCAACATCGAAAACGGAACAACCATCGTAGATGTTGGAACGTTCTCGCCGTGGATGTGGAACACTGGGTTGTTCAGCTTTCCCGCATCATCCTGCGTCGGGTACGCCCGCAACTGCTGGTGATACTCGTCCACCGCCTTGGGGATCACATCAAAGTGCATCCGCTTGGCGGTCTTCGGCTTCAGATACATGAAGTAGGACAGGGATTCAGTGCTGGCATAGGTCAGCCATTCATCAATGCTAACCCCGTTACCGGATGTCTTTGAAATCTTGTGGCCTTGGTCATCCAAGAACAGCTCGTAGCTGAAATGCTCAGGCTTCTTGCCGCCTAAAATCTCGCAAATGCGGTCATAAATCGGCGTGTTGGTGCTGTGATCCTTGCCGTACATCTCAAAGTCCACATCAAGGCTTGCCCAGCGCGCACCAAAATCCGGTTTCCACTGCAACTTCACATTGCCACCCGTCACAGGAACTGTGAATTCCTTGCCGGTCTCATCATCGAACGTCACAGTGCCAGCCTTGGCATCCACGGACTTCATCGGAACATACATGACGCGGCCAGACTCTGGGTGCATCGGCAGGAAGATGGAATAGGTTTCACGACGCTCTTCACGCAATGACTTCAGCATAACCGCCATCACGTCATCATAGCGTTCAAGCGCACGCAACAGCACTGCGTCAAACTTGCCGGACTCGTAGTAATCCTTGCCAGAAATGAATTCGTAATCGAACCCGAACGTATCCAAGAAGCGACGCAACATCGCGTTGTTGTGGTGGCCAAAGCTCTCATACTTATCAAAAGGATCCGGAACGGCTGTCAGCGGCATCTGCATGTACTGCTCAAGGCGCTCAGGGTTCGGCACGTTGCTCGGCACTTTGCGCATGCCGTCCAGATCATCGGAGAAACAAACCAGACGCGTTGGAATGTCCGAAATAACCTCAAACGCACGGCGCACCATCGTGGTACGGCTCACCTCACCAAATGTCCCGATATGGGGCAGACCAGATGGGCCGTAACCCGTTTCAAACAAAACATGATCCTTGCCGGACTTTTCAATCCGTTTGAGCAACGTGCGTGCCTCTACAAAGGGCCAAGCTTTGGACGTCATGCCCGCATCGCGCAAATTGCTCATGGTTTCTCTCATATTTTGGGGCGCACCGGAGTGGTGCGACATGTCGCGCGTCCTATTGCAGCGCAGCGTTGGCGTCAATAAATGTACACTCAACAACAGGAGCATCATTCATGTCCGACACACCATCCCTCACCGCCCAAGACGCGCTATGCGCCATCATGATCGCGGTATCTGCCAGCGACGAGAGGATACAAACTTCTGAATTGGTAAAGATCACCAATATTATCAACAATCTGCCTGTATTTGCAGATTACGACGCCGACCATGTACCGCGCGTTGCCCAAACCGTGTTTGACCTGTTTGACCAAGAAGATGGTCTGGACGCGCTGTTCGGCCTTATCCGCGACACCTTGCCGGAACGTTTGAATGAAACGGCCTATGCGCTAGCCTGTGATGTAGCGGCAGCTGATGGTGAAATCGCGCAATCCGAACTGCGGATGCTTGAGGAAATGCGTTACGAGCTGAACATCGACCGTCTGCACGCCGCAGCGATTGAACGCGGTGCCCGCGCGCGGCACATGACGCTTTAATTCGCCGGAACTTCCAATTGCGCATCAATATCAACGCCTTGTGAATACGGGCGGTCGTCGTCGTACGTCAGGCTCCAACGTTGCAACAAGACCTGCTGCAACCGCTTGGCGCGACGGTTCCACTCAATTGATCCGGCAGGAACCTCGTCGCCCGCAGCCTTGCCCTGTTCGCGTCTCTCAAGATTGGCCGCAAAAATTGCGAAGGTAACATCAGACCCATCAGCCGTTTCGACATAACCCGCCAGACTGCTCACAAAATTCAACGTTCCGGTCTTTGCACGCACTTCGTTCGGGAAGTTTTCAATCCGGTCATTGTCAGCATCCCGCATGGGGATGCGTCGCATAATCGGACGTAGCGGCCCATCTGCCCCAACGGCCTGCATGACCTTCACCACATCGGCTGCACTGACACGGTTCGCGTCACTCAGGCCGGAATGGTCAACGAACCGACCTTCAATGCCATAGGTTTCGCCCAACCAACGCGTCATCTGCGCGGCTGAATTTTCGATTGCCAAAGACGTACGATACCGCGCTTGCGTCGCAGCCAACCCGCAGATTTCAGCCGTTAGGTTCGTGGAATAAAGCAACATTTCTTGCAAAATCACCCGCAATGTCGCACTGCGATGCTGCGCGATTTCGGTGCCTTCAGGCAAATCATCGACCACTTCCGGCGCCGGCAAAGGCACCCCAACTTCACGCGCAAGCGTTTGAAATACATCCCCAGCATATAGCGCAGGCTGTCGAACAGGCATCCAACGGGACCCACCATTCCCGAGTGCGGACCGCGCAACGGACCAGCTGTCGGGACCATCAGTGGCAAACACAGGTGAACCGCGATCAACAATACGAACATTCGCCATATAGACACGCGGCACACGGTTTTCTGTGCGGGCATCCATCGTCGTCTGCCAACTGCCGTTCACGCGCTTCCATTCGAAATGCACGCGGTTGTAATTCAGGTTCAGCCCGCTGACTGCGGGGTTGTACCCCAAGTGGTCCAACTGGCTCGGCTCGATCTCTTCGGCGTAGGGCAGCGCACCGCGCCAGCACAGGAACTTGCCTGTGATCTCATTCACGCCAGCCGCTTTCAGCGCCTCAGCCAACTCTGCAAGGTGATCCGCAGAAAGCGTCGGGTCGCCGCCACCTGCCAAAATCAAATCACCACGCAAAATCCCTGCTTCAATAGGCCCTGTAGCAAACAGGCGCGTGATAAACCGGAACGCGCCGCCCAGCGCATCCAACGCATATAGCGCGGTTACGGCCTTGGTCACGCTAGCGGGCGGCAGCGCTACATCGCCATCAATCTGCTCAATCACCTCACCCGTGCGCGCATCCGTCAGCACAACGCCGACCGTTCCGTCCAGATCAGCCGAAGCAACAATCTGCTCTAACGTGGCGCGCATCCTTGGCGCGATCCGTGGGATTGGGCTGGTCTCAAGCGCAACATTCACCTCACGAACCGGCGCGGCACTAGATCGCGCATTCGGGCGCAAAGAAGACAACGGCGCTTCGGCCAAAGCGGCACCTGCTGCTGTCGACAACAAACCACCCAAAACAGCGCGGCGGGAAAACTTCACTGACATCCTGAAACCTTACTTACTCTTTGGTGTATCTTTACCGGCATCCGCGCCCCAAGTCCCTGTCGCGCGGATCGCGGTTGATGACGATTGCGACATCGGCAAATTCGTAAAGGCCCAACTTGGTGCCAGTGTTTGCCCCAAAAGCCGCGCGGCCCGCCCGATAAGCCGTTCATCACGATACATCCGCGCAGCCCGCGAAAGACGCGCCGAAATCCGATCCCCCGGTCGCGCCAATACACCAACAGGGACACTCTCCATTATGTCCTGCCAATCCTGCCACAAATGAAATTGCGTTAAGTTATCCGCCCCCATGAGCCAGACAAACCGCACATCAGGATAAAGGCGCTGCAAAGCGGCAATCGTCTTAGCTGTGTATCGTGTGCCCAACTGCGTCTCGATGTCTGTCACGGTCACCCTTGGGTGCTGCATGACGTCCTGCGCCCGCGCAACTCGGTCCTCGATTGGCGCAGGTCCACGTGTTTTCAATGGATTAGCAGGGCTAACAAGCCACCAAACGCGATCCAGACCAAACCGCTTCATCGCCGCCTTGGTGATTTGAACATGCCCATCATGGGCCGGGTCAAACGACCCTCCCAGCAATCCCACCACTTGTCCGGCGGGCGCATATGGCATCCGATCACGTTGCATTGTGTTTCCTTACGCAGCCGCTTGCCCAAAGGCAATTCCGCGTGTGACCAAACATACCCGTGCCGGATGTAGCGAAAGCCCCATTGCACCACCGAACCCACCCGCGTATCACATCGCAAATATACATTCTTTCGGGGGACCTCGCACATGGCGGCCTATCAATATGTCTACTTCATGGACGGCGTGTCCAAAACCTATCCCGGTGGGAAAAAGGTTTTTGAAAATATCCGCTTGAACTTTCTGCCGGGCGTAAAAATCGGCGTCGTCGGTGTGAACGGTACTGGTAAATCCACGCTGATGCGCATCATGGCTGGCCAAGACAAAGAATTCAGTGGCGAAGCATGGGCCGCCGAGGGCGCGACTGTTGGCTACCTTCCGCAGGAACCGGAACTCGACCCGAACCTTTCCGTGCGCGAAAATGTCATGCTTGGCGTTGCTGCGAAAAAGGCTGTGCTTGATCGCTACAACGAACTGGCGATGAACTATTCTGATGAAACCGCCGATGAAATGGCCAAGCTTCAGGACGAAATCGACGCCCAAAACCTCTGGGATCTGGACGCGCAAATCGACGTTTCCATGGAAGCGCTACGCTGCCCACCAGATGATGCAGACGTCACAACACTTTCGGGTGGTGAAAAGCGTCGCGTGGCCCTGTGCAAACTCCTCCTCGACGCGCCAGACATGCTGCTGCTCGATGAACCGACCAACCACCTCGACGCCGAAACAATCGCGTGGCTGCAACAGCACCTCATTGATTACAAAGGCACAATCCTGATCGTGACCCACGATCGCTACTTCCTCGACGCCATCACAGGTTGGATTTTGGAACTCGACCGTGGTTCAGGCATTCCGCACGAAGGCAACTACTCCAGCTGGCTCGAAGCCAAGGCCAAGCGTCTTGAAAAGGAAGCCAAAGAAGACAAATCCAAACAGAAAACGCTGGAACGCGAACTGGAATGGATGCGCCAAGGCGCCAAAGCCCGCCAAGCGAAATCCAAGGCGCGGATCAGCGCGTATAACGACCTCGCCAACCAATCCGAACGTGAAAAACTGGGCCGTGCCCAGATCATCATCCCGAACGGTCAACGCCTCGGATCACAAGTCATCGAAGTCGAAGGCCTTACAAAAGCGATGGGCGACAAACTTCTTGTCGAGAACCTCAGCTTTGACCTCCCGCCCGGTGGCATCGTTGGCGTAATCGGCCCCAACGGCGCTGGTAAATCCACGCTGTTCTCCATGCTCACTGGCCAGCTAGAACCCGACTCCGGCACGGTAACGTACGGCGACACGGTACAGCTGTCCTACGTTGACCAATCCCGCGATGCGCTGGACCCGAACAACTCCGTTTGGGAAGAAATCACAGGCGGCGCCGAAGTGATTCAACTTGGCGACGCCGAAATGAACTCCCGCGCCTATTGCTCGGCGTTCAATTTCAAAGGTGGCGATCAGCAAAAGAAACTCGGCGTGTTGTCAGGTGGTGAGCGTAACCGCGTCCACATGGCCAAGCTGTTGAAATCAGGCGGAAACGTCCTGCTCCTCGATGAACCGACCAACGACCTTGACGTCGAAACACTCCGCGCCCTCGAAGACGCGCTCGTCGACTTTGCAGGTTGCGCCGTGGTCATCTCTCACGACCGCTTCTTCCTTGACCGGATCTGTACCCACATCCTCGCGTTTGAGGGCGAAGCCCATGTCGAATGGTTCCAAGGCAACTTTGAAGACTACGAAGAAGACAAGAAAAAGCGCCTTGGTGCCGACGCCATGGAACCCAAGCGCATGAAGCACAAGAAGTTCGCACGGTGAAGCGCCTCGCATTCCCATTTAGCATTACCCTCGCAGTCGCGGTCGCCGCCTACTTTTCTGGCGCGACCGAGACGCTGGGTGCGCATCCTTTTTGGGCGGGTAACACGATCCTTTTAGGCACGCCGATCGGTCTGGTCCTTGGATATTTCTCGACGCGCTTACCTTTCATAAGCGCGACAGTAGGCCTTGCAGGGTTGACGCTCGTGTTCTTCGCGATTGCGAATTTGGGTAAGTCGCGTTTTGCCGCCTCTTACGCCGAAGACACCTTTGCGGGCCAAATGTGGTTCTTTGGATGGCATGCCGTCGTCATGTTTGCTTTGGCAACGTTATTTGTCGCGGCCGCAAACCTAAGACGCACCTAACACTCACGTCCGCTTCACAAATTCCGACAAAGTCACAATACGCTGGACCTATTCACTGCCTTCGGTGTGCGCTGCTCTTTGCGGCAACGTCGGGAAACCGGATTGGCCCGTCTTTGACGTAGTTTGGTTAAACAGATCATTTTAAATTCCCGCCATGAGGTGTTAGGAATTTCAAATATGGTTCTTCCCTACGACACCCCAGCACTTGATGCCTACTGGATGCCATCCCGTGACGGGGGCATTCATCGGCTTGGCCCGATGCCGGCGCCTTGGGCAACAGTGCGTGGCGGTACGATCAAAACCACAACCCTATCAGATAAGCAGCGGATTAGTCGGCTTTGGTCGCGTGAATGGAAAGCCCTAAAAAGCGACAAACAGTTCACATCAGCCGTGGAAACTGACGTTCGGCCCGCTGTTGTTGAAAACCTTACGGTGTCCGACACGCATCTTGCGGTGAATGGTAAATGGCTGGTGACAGGCCCGGCGGGCGCGCGACTTCTCGGGGCAACGGGACGCGCTGCCAAGAAAGCGCGCGGTAAAGATGCGACCCTCACAGAACTCAACGCGTTCTTCACACAGGCCAGCCAGCAGCCCTCAGAGCTTCCGCTTTGGGAGGGTGACATCAAGGGACTGGATTTCGTCATCGAGGCGCGAAACCTCAAGAACTACTTCCATTTTGTGCGCGAAACCTTCTCCGTCTTCGCCCTTATCGCTGATCTTAAAGGTTTCACAGGGCGTATCATCATCGTAGCCAAAGACCGCGATATACCTACCTTCGTCCTCTCCCATATCGCCGCGATATTTCCCGAACTTCGTGACAAGGTAGACGTTCACCAAGCGCCCGCCACGTTTGAACGCGCGATTATCGCCCACTACAACGATACCTCATATTTCTATCAACCCGATGCCAAGATCGACGGGCTTATCCCTGCGAACCAATCCCTCGCCAAAGGTGAAATCGGAACGAACCTGGTTAAGCTTGTCATCCTCAATAGCTACCCGCGCTCGCTGCGGAAGCTACGTGAGGTGGCGCATAAACGCATTGAAGATCAACGCTTTGAACACCTTCCAGATCGCTTTTGGGTCAGCCGCAGGTCCACCCCCGGCCATGATCGCACCATCGAAAACGAAGACGAGATCATCGCACTGCTGGAACCTTACGGCTTTAAAAAGATCTACTTTGAGGACTACGCCCCCCTCACTCAGGTCGGGCTAATGCGCGATGCGGATATTATGATTTCCTATCACGGCGCGGGTTTCACCAACATGCTTTACGCCGGCACGCAGACCCGTATCATCGAACTGGGAACATTGCAGACCGCGCGATTAAGAATGGACGATTTCACGGGGTTCGCCAACGCCTCTCAGTCTGACTACACAGTCGCCGTCGCGGATTTTCCGGATGAGTTCGGCAACGACATCCCCCCTATGCGCGGCGCAGGAATATACCCCGTCCGGATGAGTGACGCAGCCGTCGAAAAGCTCATCGCGCTGGTCAAAACGCTCTAGCGTTAGCCCTTCAGCGCGTCCTCATATCCAAGACGGGCCTCAAGATCATCGTCCAGACCATCGCGAATGAACGCCAAATCCGCGTCCGAAATAGCTTCGGCCGTTACGCGTTTCGTTTCCCGACCCTTTGCGCCAACATGACCCGTCACTTCGATGTCAGATTTGATTTCGATCCCAAAGAGATCAGCAATTTCTTCTAACATTTTCGCAGGCTCAAGCCGCGCTGCATCGTAATCAACAACAACGCAGTTGCATTCGCGGTTCAACAAACCAAGGAAGCTTTGGTTCTTAACCGTGCGCATTTCCAGCGGATTGGCAAAACGCGCACCGGTGATCGGATGGCGATCAATTTGGTTGGCGGTTTTCGTATCCCTGTTCATCCCGTGATACCCCCAACGCGCATGACCGAAGTCTTTGGGCCGGTATTGATCGTACCACTGCGTGCGCAAAAATTCCGAGAACGGCAAACCTTCATGCGACACGGCGAATGGGCGGTTGTGCAAGCTGGACAGCCACGTGATCGGTGAACGGACAACCACAACAATCAACGCAGACCGCGCGATGCAGGGCATCGTCGGGTGACCGTGCTTCCAGCCGTACTTCGTTGTTTCCGTTAGCGGAAAGTTGTCGGAGATCAACTTGGCGACGTAGTTAGTCCCCGTGCGGCGCTCTCCGAACACCTGATAGTGGTCGATCGGCAGGTCGTGAAATTTGACGTGCTCTAACGTGTGCGTGCCCATCCCTATGTCCGTCCTATTTCCGCTTCACAAATTCAGTCAGAATAACAATCCGCTGGCCTTCGACCTTGCCCTCGATATGGGCTGCGTTTTCCGGCACCAATGAAATATTGCGCACTGCTGTACCACGTTTGGCGGTAAATCCGGCACCCTTCACCGGTAAGTCTTTGATCAAGACAACCGTATCGCCATGTTCCAACCGCATGCCGTTGCTGTCAAAGTGTTCCACCTCGACGGCCAGGTTTTGCGCCCGCGCCATAACCTCAGGCTCCATCATCATGCTTTCGCGTGCATCTGTCGCCCACATCTCTTCAATCTCGCCGAGTTTTCGCCAAACGGCGATCTGCACAGACGGCTCAGTGGACCACATCGCCCCCTCAAGACAACGCCAATGCGCCGCCGGAACATCGCCCTCGCCGCGACAAGACGGGCAAAGCAGCACCTGATCCTCGGGCGGGACATCAACACTCACCAGCCCTTCGGACGCGCCACAAAACTCGCAAACGCTGCCCGCACGGTCCATCAATTCATCCCAGCGCATCTTTGTAATCCTTAGCTTTTTCCCGTTCCAAAGACACCGAAGCGCTGTAAACCACAAGCCCCTTCAACCTTGGCGGGAAATTGCCGTTCACGTCAAAGAATGGCCTTTCCCCTTGTCAAACAACCATTCCTGCCCCATATGAACCGTGCAAACGTTATCTATCTCGACCCTCTGTCTTCCTTTCTAGGCTTACAGTTCTTCGACCTAGCACTGACAACGCCACAGCTGTCGCACTCCGCGGGCAGCACATTATAAGGAAGACATGACATGGCCAACGGTACAGTCAAATGGTTCAACACAACAAAAGGCTTCGGCTTTATCGCTCCTGAAACTGGCGGCAAGGACGTATTCGTTCACATCTCCGCAGTTGAGCGTTCCGGCCTCACAGGTCTGGCAGACGATCAAAAGGTAACTTTTGACGTTGAAGCTGGCCGCGACGGTCGTGAGTCTGCGGTTAACCTCGCACTCGCATAAGCTTTCGACCTTCGGGTCAAAGTTAAGGGCGGTACCTACGGGTGCCGCCCTTTTTCGTGCCTGCTCGAATTATTGAATTAAGCGGCCGCGTCTTTGATGTCTTCCACGACGTCTTCTGCTACGTCTTTAACGGTTTCTTCGACTGCTTCAGGCGCAGGCAGCGCCAGCGCTTCGTCCGGCATCTGTTCGGGTAGTTCGACAGAGATCAGTCCAGTGTTCAAATTGACACCAACGACCGGCTTGTCACCCATCAACGCCAAAATGCTGTTCAGCTCTTCAACCGCACGCGCAACTGTGTCGCGCTGCGTTTCAATTTTGGCCTTGCCGCCAACTTTACCTAGCAAAAACTTAAACATGATTATCCCCAATGGTTTCACCAAAAGCTTATGCTCTGCGCAACTCACACGGGAGGGGAAATGCCCGCAATCGTTCCCACACGGTGTCAATTTGCCGTGAAGATGGGCGCCGCAGTCCTGCAGCGCCCGTTTTTTAGCCCGTTGGCTTTTAGTCTTCCAGAACGAAAGTCAGCTTCAGAACAACGCGGTACTCGTCGATCTTGCCATCGCTGACTGTAACCTTCTGGTCCGCAACCCATGCACCAGTGATACCCTTAAGCGTCTTGGATGCGCGCTTGATGCCGTTCTCGACAGCGTCATCAAATGACTTGGACGAGGAACAGATAACTTCTGTGACTTTTGCGATTGAATTGGACATAACAGTTCTCCCTATTGGTTAAGCCGCTAAGTTAGCGCCCAGTTCGGCAGACGTCCACGTTCTCGTTGGGTTACTCTGAAATCAGTCCAAGAACCGCTGGGCCAATACCCTCGACGATCTTATCCACCCCATCCGCATTTGGATGAATTCCGTCCGCTTGCATATAAAGCGCACGCGCCGCGTCTGGATCAGCGCCGGCATTCAACGGTTCAAAGAAGTTCTCATACAACTCGGCCCCATATTCCCGCGCCAAGTTCGGATAAATGCCCTCAAACGCGGCTTCATATGCGGGTCCGTAATTTGACGGCGCATCCAAGCCAACCAACAACACATCAACGCCAGCATCCGTCGCCGCACGTAGAATGCCATCCAAGTTCGCACGGCTTACCGCAGGGTCCAGCCCCCGCAACAAGTCATTGCCACCAAGGTTCACAATCATCGCGTCAACATCAGGCGTTAACGTCCACGCTACGCGGCTTAAACCACCCGCAGTCGTGTCACCGGAAACCCCTGCGTTTATTATCGTTACATCAGCCCCTTGGGCCTGCAGCCACGCTTGCAACTGGGGAACAAAGCCCTCTTCAATCGGCAGCCCGTAGCCCTGCGTCAATGAATCCCCTAACGCCGCAATCGTCACAGTTTCCGCCTGTACAGCGCTGGCGGATAAAATCATCCCTAAACAAAGGTTGCGAGTGGCGCGAAATACCCCATATCCAAAGGATGTGATTTCACCAAAGGCCGCCCCCATGACAGATGCCCTCTCGCTCACCGATGTTTCCCTGTCCCTTAGGGGCAATGCCGGAACAGTCGATATCCTGCATGACATTTCGCTCTCCGTCGCCACAGGTGAAACTCTGGGTTTGGTGGGGCCAAGTGGGTCTGGCAAATCGTCTCTCCTGATGCTGATGGGCGGGTTGGAAACCGCCACGTCTGGGTCAATTGCAGCGCTCGGCACAGACATCACATCCTTAAGTGAAGATAACCTTGCCCGCTTTCGTAGGGATAATATGGGGGTGGTGTTTCAGTCTTTCCACCTCATTCCCACAATGACCGCCCTTGAAAACGTCGCAACCCCGCTCGAACTGGCCGGCGTGCGCGATGCCTATTCGCGCGCAAAGGCCGAACTCACCGCCGTTGGCCTCGCCCATCGCGCGGATCACTTCCCCGCACAAATGTCTGGCGGCGAACAACAACGCGTCGCCCTCGCCCGTGCTTCTGTCACCCGCCCTAAGCTGCTTTTGGCGGATGAACCCACGGGAAACCTCGATGAAACCAACGGGGCCGCCATCATCGACATGCTGTTTTCTTTACGCGAACAGCACGGCGCGACCTTGATCATGGTGACCCATTCCAACGAACTTGCGGCACGATGTGATCGTGTGATCCGCTTACGGGATGGCCGTATCGATACGCTTCAGACGGCCGCCGAATGAACCTCACCCGACTTCAACTCGCATGGACTTTCGCCAAACGCGAACTTCGCGGTGGCTTGCACGGGTTTCGCATCTTCCTCGCCTGCCTCGCACTTGGCGTCGCCGCGATCGCCGCCGTCGGCACGGTACGCGCCTCCATCCAATCAGGTCTTGAAGCCGAAGGCGCAGCCCTTCTTGGCGGCGATGCCGTCGTGCGCTTTACCTACCGTTTCGCCGATGACGATGAACGCGCATGGATGTCCTCAATCGCCAACCACGTCTCTGAGACCACAGACTTCCGTTCAATGGTGGTCGTGAACCGCGACACAGTCGAACGCGGTCTCACCCAAGTCCAAGCCGTTGATGACCTCTACCCGCTGATCGGCGAGACCACCCTCGACCCGCCCATGCCCCTCGCCCAAGCCTTCGCTGGCGACGCGACCCATCCCGGCGCTGTTCTTGAACGTGTCCTCGCGGATCGCCTCGGACTAACCACTGGCGATACCTTTAACTTGGGCGATCAAACCTTCACCCTTTCCGCGATCCTCGTGTCCTACCCCGACAATTCCGGCGGTGGGTTCGGCCTTGGCCCGCGAACACTGGTGCTGCTGGCAGACCTCGAAGACTCAGGCCTTCTGGCGACGGGGACCCTGATGGAAAGCAACTATCGCCTAGATCTGCCCGACGACGCCGACCTCGCAGCTCTTGAAACCGAGGCCGAAACCAAATTCGCAGATTCCGGCCTTCGCTGGCGCGATGCCCGCGCGGGTGCGCCGGGCGTTGCGCGTTTTGTCGACCGCATCGGTGCGTTCCTTATCCTTATCGGGCTGTCAGGTCTCGCCGTCGGTGGCGTCGGCGTATCCTCCGCCGTTCGCTCGTATCTCAGCGGCAAAGCCCCCGTCATCGCGATCCTGAAGACGCTTGGTGCAACGCGAAGCACCATCTTCATGACCTACTTCTTTCAAATCGGCATCCTTACCCTCGTCGGCGTCGCCTTCGGCCTTATCCTTGGCGCTGCAGTCCCGCTCGCCTTCGCACCCATTATTGAGGCCCGCCTGCCAATCCCGTCCGACTTCACCCTACACGCTGCACCGCTTTTCGAGGCCGCAATCTACGGCATACTCGCCGCCCTCATCTTCACACTTTGGCCCCTCGCGCGCTCCGAAGACATCAAGCCCGCGACCCTATTCCGCGACGCGTTTGGCGCAGGCAACACCCTTCCCGCAGTCAAATACCTCGTCGCAACGCTCCTGCTGCTCGCAACGCTCGTCGGCACGGCGATCATATTCTCTGGCACCGCTTTCCTCACCCTGTGGACCGCAGGCGGTATCCTGTTCGCGCTCACCCTGCTGGTTGCCGCCGCCGCCGTCGCCCGCTGGACCGCGGGGCGTTTCCGCCGCCTCAGCGGTGGTCGCCCCGCCCTTCGCGCAGCCCTCAATTCAATCGGCGCACGGGGTGGTGAAACCACTTCCGTTGTCCTGTCCCTCGGGCTCGGCCTCTCGGTGCTTTCTGCCGTTGGCCAAATCGATGGCAACCTGCGCGGTTCCATCGCGAATGAACTGCCCGACGTCGCACCAAGTTACTTTTTCGTCGATATCCAGCCAGACCAGATCGACGGTTTTCGCGCCCGCCTCGACAACGACCCCAAGGTATCAGAATACGAAGCTGCCCCAATGCTGCGCGGCATCATCACCCAGATCAACGGCATTCCCGCCCGCGACGTCACTGACCACTGGGTCCTGCGCGGGGATCGCGGCATCACCTATTCCGCAGAACCGGGCGATGGCACGATCATTACCGAAGGCGAATGGTGGCCCGATGATTACACAGGTCCCGCCCTCATCAGCTTCGCCGCTGAAGAAGGCGCTGAAATGGGCCTCAAAATCGGGGACACCATCACCACCAATATCTTGGGGCGCGATATTGTCGCCACAATCGCCAGTTTTCGCGAAGTTTCGTTCGAGGATGCGGGCATGGGCTTCATCATGTCCATGAATCCCGCCGCCCTGCAGGGCGCACCCCACTCGTGGATCAGCACCGTCTATTCAGATCCAAGCGCCGAAGCCGCGATCCTGCGCGACCTTGCCACCAGTTACCCCAACATCACCGCGATCCGCGTGCGCGACGCGATTGACCAAGTCGTGCAACTGCTTGGCGGGATATCAGCCGCCACCCGCTACGGTGCGCTTGCCACGCTCGTCACTGGGTTCCTTGTGCTGATCGGGGCCGCCGCCGCAGGCATCCGCGCTCGCACCTATGAAGCAGCAGTTCTGAAAACGCTCGGGGCTTCGCGCGCTACAATCCTACTCAGCTTCGCACTCCGCTCCGCCCTCCTTGGGTTGGCAGCAGGACTCGTCGCGCTCGCGGCAGGGATCGCCGGCGGCTGGGCCGTTAGCACCTTCATCATGGAGTCTGACTTCACCCCGATATGGTCCTCAGCAGGTATCATTATCCTTGGTGGAATGGGGGCAACACTGCTTGCTGGCCTCGCATTTGCATGGCAACCTTTGGCTGCAAAACCAGCCCAAGTCCTTCGTGCGAGAGAGTAAAACATGACCCACCCCCGCTTCTTTGGCTACGGCAGCCTCGTTAACCTCGCAACGCATTGCTATCCAGACCCAATCCCTGCGGAACTGGTCGGATGGCGGCGCGTCTGGCGTCATTCAAACGCCTTTCCCGTCGCGTTTCTGTCCGTCGAACCCTGCCCTGCAACCACATTGCATGGCATCACAGCCCAAGTCCCAAACGCGGATTGGGCCGCGTTGGACGAACGTGAAAACGTCTACAATCGCCGCGATGTTACGGATCAATTCACCAGCCAAACCGCCGTCTATGAAGCAAACCCAGACTTCAAAGCACCGCAGGGTACACAACATCCCATCTTGCTAAGCTATCTTGATGTGGTGATCGCCGGATACACCACCCTGATGGGGGACGCCGGCCCCGCGCATTTCTTTGAAACGACAACAGGTTGGGTGCCCGTCATCGATGACCGCGCAAATCCACGCTACCCGCGTGCACAACCGCTAACGGAGCAAACCCGCGTGTGCGTTGATGACGCCCTAGCAGCCCTCGCAGTTGAGGTCAGACCTTCGGCTTAACCTGCAACAGCGGCATGACGTCCGCCATTTCAGGCCCGCGCGTGCGCCCAGTCACCGCATGGCGCAGCGGCATAAACAGCCCCTTACCTTTGCGGCCAGTCGCCTCTTTCACGGCAGACGTCCAAACGCCCCATGTATCATCGGCGTAAGGCGGCTCCCCGAGCAGCGCCAAAGCCTGTGGGATAAATTCTGCGTCTTCATCAGCAATCTGCGGGTCAGCACCGTCACGGAACACGGTCCACCAATCGCTCATCTCGTCCAATGACGCGATGTTTTCGCGCACGACATTCCAGAACCGTTCACCCAAATCCGCAGGCACGCCAAGACCGCTGACTGCGTCAGCAACCTCGCCGTAAGGGCGCGCAGACAACCAGCGCGCCGTCAACGGGCCAAGGTCATCGGCGTCAAACTTCGTCGGGGCAGAACCGAATTTCGTCAAATCGAAACCCGCCACGACCTCATCAATGCTTTCGCGCAGCTCAACCGGATCAGACGACCCCAGACGCGCCATCAAAGACAGGATCGCCAACGGCGCGACGCCGTTCTTGCGCAAATCGCGCAGCGCCAGCGTGCCAAGACGCTTAGACAGCGCCTCACCCTGCGGGCCTGTTAAAAGCGAATGGTGTGCAAAGCTCGGCACGGTGCCGCCCAGCGCTTCGATCATCTGAATCTGGGTCGCCGTGTTGGTCACATGGTCAGACCCACGCACAACATTCGTCACGCCCATTTCCGTGTCATCCACGACAGACGCCAACGTGTACAAAATCTGCCCATCGTTCTTGAACAAAACAGGGTCACTCACTGACGCTGCATCAATTGAAATGTCGCCGATAATGCCATCCGTCCACTCGATCCGCTTGTGATCCAGCTTGAACCGCCAATGCGATCCACCGCGTTCAGACCGGAGCGCATCCTTCTCGTCCTCGGACAAGGCCAACGCCGCACGGTCGTACACAGGCGGCTTACCCATATTCAGCTGCTTTTTACGCTTTAAGTCCAATTCAACCGGCGTTTCAAAACATTCATACAAACGCCCCATCTCAATCAGGCGCTGCTTGGCCGCGTCGTAACGCTCCAACCGCTTGGATTGGTATTCGATCCGGTCCCAAGAAATCCCGAGCCACGTCAGGTCTTCCATGATCCCATCAATATATTCCTGCTTGGAACGCTCAGGGTCCGTGTCATCAATCCGCAAGATGAACTCGCCACCTGCTTGGCGTGCAATCGCGTAGTTAAACAGCGCAGCGCGCAGGTTACCAATGTGAATATAGCCTGTTGGGGAAGGTGCGAAACGGGTCGTTGTCATGATGTATTTGTCCGTCTGAAAGGGTCCCCGAGCCTTTTTCATACCCGCGCATCAATGTCCACATTCAGCCCGACGGCTTAGGTCGGGCTAACCGGATACTTTTTCGCCAAATCACGCAACCCTGCGCGGATCAGCTCCTCTAGAACATCCATATCCACATCGGCGAGCTTGTTTATATAAAGACAAGCCTTACCGATCTTGTACTTACCCAAACGGGACAGAATGTCCCCGTAGTCCTGATACCCCGGCATGATGTAAATGCTCTGCGCTGCCTTGCGCGGGCTGAACCCGCTGGCGTTGCAATCGCCCTCACGGCCAGACTCGTACTTGTAATGATACGAGCCATACCCAACAATCGTTGGCCCCCACATTTTCGGCTGCCATCCCGTTATCTTGCGAAACAGTGCGTCCAAAACCAACCCGTCAGCGCGACGCACCGGATGTTCAACCGCCTCAAGAAACGCGCGGACATCCGCATCTGTCTCTTGGGTTTTGTTCTTCGCATCCGCCATGCCTCGTCCTCCGTAAAGGCGAGCTTAGCACAGGACTGCGCTCAAATCACCTTACGGCGGCCGAAAATGCGTTCGCTTAAGCTCGGCACGCTTTCAATTGCGCCACCTGCACCCTGCACCCGCGCCATGATGGGATCTCTGGGTGTAACCACGTGTTGTGTGGGCAACGGCTGCAGAACAGGACGAGGTGCCTGCTTGGGAATATCGGTTCGCACCATTGCCGGTGCCAGCTGGGCTGCACGGGCATAGTTTGCAATCTCAGCCGCCATTTCATCCGCCGGGCCGCTTTGATGAATCCGCGAGATCGCGTGACTGCCCCCTAGAACACTTTTACCAGTCTTGATGACAACATTCTTGGCGAGTGGGAAAAACAGATAATTGACGCTCTGAACTTTCACGCCGCGGAATTCGTCCCAACCTTTCTTTGGCTTTCCCTTGACCGAAAACCCATTGCGATCCGCAGCAAAGCTGGGCACTGGCCGCACATAGGTCAAAATCGTCGGAATGATCGTCAAGGCTGCAAGCCCAAGAAACACCCACATTAGATAGGACGGGGTATCTCCCTTCGGCCAGCTATACAGCTGGTAAGCGAAGAAAATCGAACCACCTGCAGCAATAAGCGCATTCCG
>CALBVZ010000060.1 GCA_937969445.1 uncultured Octadecabacter sp.
TCTGTGCGCTGCGCGACTTCCGCGCCAAAATAATCGCGAAACCCTTTTGGGGTCTGCGCCTTGGGTCGTTGGGGTTTTTTCTGCTTGGCCATTCGCTTGGCTCCCGCTGAGGACATTTATCCCCGCGCTTTACCGCGCTCACACGCGCCACGCAACAGCGGGGGCTAGCAAAGCGCGGCCCAGCGCCTTAATGGATGTGTATGAGTGACCAAACAAACCTTGAAGAACAGCTCGCGCATCTGAACCGCACCGTGGATGATTTGTCAGATATTGTGGCACGCCAAGAAGGTGAGATCAGCAAGCTAACCCACCGCGTGCAGATGTTGATGGAGCGCGAAGCAGGCCGTGAAGCCGATGCGGGCGGATCAGCGATGATGGCAGACCAACGTCCGCCACACTACTAGGCGCTAGCCGTCTTTTAAGGACATCGCCAGAACTTCTCCGTCATGGACGAGGATTTGCGCCCACTGCGTGGGCACCGCACTGAACGTGCCGCCAAAGAAGTTATAAACAGTGATGAAATGCGTGTCGCGGTTCAGACGCTCTGTGCGCTCACCACAAGGCTGGCCACGTCCGACGCGACATTCGCTTGCCTTCAAGGCCTCATAGGCGTTGTCGGTTGTGGTGTAATCAATGCGCTCGTTGCTGCCTTGGTAGCGGACGAATTCATGTGTTTCGATGTCGCCAGTCACGACAACCGCACCTGTAAATGTGCGTGCGCAATTGTCATCAAACCCTGTGATATAAAAGGGCCGCGGCGACGTCGTATGTGGAATGGTGTCGTAAATTCTGAAACCACCGCCACCATCAATTTGTGTGCCAAGCTGGTTAGAAGCTAACCCACAAACCCGCGCGATTGTCCCAAACGGCATCACAGTGCCAGCGTCAACATCGGTCGCGTCGGGGCCAGTGCGCGGGCGTTCCGCGCGACCATTCCCACCAAACAGTCCACGCAAACCGCGCCTTGGCAGTTCAGCTTCCTGCGGTTCCGGTGTTGTTGATGAGGCGGATGTTTGAACCAGAGTTTCCTCGTCGCCAGCCTCGGCAATTGCTGTTGCAGCCAAAGCCGCTTCAACGGCTGCATTGGTCGGGTCATCAGGTTGTCGGTTCAGCATCCGGCGAAACAAACCACCGCCGCCTGCGTTGTTGCGTGCCTCAACAGGGGTTTCGGCGACGTTCGCTGCGCCTTCCGCAACAGCAACATCATCCAAGCGCGTAACATTGCGCAGCGGGTCTCCACATGCAGAAAGCCCTGTGGCGGCAACCAGTCCCAACAAAATATGGCGCATTTAGCGTCCTTCACCTTACCGTTTCGAATGTCTTAACGGATGGGGTCGCGTGCGTCTACCGGACCCTTAGGACAGGCGAGGATTCGCCGCACGTTAAATTTCTTGTACTTCGATGACACCGCTAAGGCTGCGCAACGCACCTTTGATCTGCGGGTTCACAGGGAATTCAGCGCCAAGTTCTACGTCAATCTCGCCCAGTTCGGCATCATCAATCGTAAACGTGATCGGCCCACGGCCACCCTTAACCTTGTCGCGGATCGCGTTTTGCAAAATCTCATCCACTGTTGGAATTGCCGTGATATCCCCAAGGAACACACGCAAACCGGTTGAGCCAGCGTCCGCCACCGCCAAATCAATCGGCGATACCGACCGCCCGAGGAGCTTCAGTTGTTCGCTTTCCATCGTGGCCTCAACGCTCAGAACAACCTGCGCGCCAGTTTCCAAAAAGTCGCGCGAGGCTTCTAGCGCATCACTGAACATCGTGACCTCGTACTGGCCCGTTGGATCAGAAAGCTGTACAAACGCAAACCGGTTACCGCGTGCGGATTTACGTTCCTGACGCCCCGCCACAGTGCCCGCCATTTTGGCGACATGCGCCCCGCGTTCGGCCTTGGCTGTCACCTCATCAAGGGTCAACACACCTTTGCGTTTAAGCGGCGCGAGGTAGTCATCCAGCGGGTGGCCGGACAAATAGAACCCGACCGCTTTGAATTCTTCGGCAAGCCGTTCAGCAGGCAACCAATCCTCACACGCTGGCAAGCGCGGTTCCGGTAGGTCATCACCAGCTTCACCAAATAACGACACCTGATTGGAATTCTTCTGATCATGGATCGCGGCGGAATAGCCGACCAGCGCATCCAGCCCTCCCAGCACTTTGCGACGGTTCGGATCCAGCACATCAAAAGCACCGGCACGGGCCAACATTTCCAACGGGCGTTTGCCGACACGTTTCAGATCAACACGACGGGCAAGATCAAATAGTGTCGAGAACGGTTTCGCACCCTCGGCCAGTCGCGCATCCACGATTAGACCCATCGCATCCGCGCCGACATTTTTTAGACCACCAAGGCCATAGACCAATGCGCCATCCTGCACGTCAAACGTGGCGAGCGAGGTGTTCACGCAAGGTGGCTTCCAAGGCAGTTCAAGCCCCTTCTTCACCTCTTGGAAATACACCGCCAGCTTGTCTGTCAGGTGGATATCGCAATTCATCACACCGGCCATAAACTCAACCGGATGGTTCGCCTTTAGCCAAGCGGTTTGGTAGCTGACCACCGCATAGGCCGCCGCGTGAGATTTGTTGAAACCGTAGTTTGCGAACTTATCCAGCAGGTCCCAGACTTCCTGCGCCTTTTTCTTATCGACACCGTTTTCAGCGGCACCTGAAATGAACTTCGGCTTCTCGGCGTCCATCGCCTCTTGCAGCTTTTTACCCATCGCGCGGCGCAACAAGTCAGCGCCACCAAGCGAGTAGCCCGCCATTTCTTGGGCGATCTGCATAACCTGTTCTTGGTAAACAATAATGCCCTGCGTTTCGTCTAGGATGTGGTCGATAGACGTGTGAAGTGTGTCGCGTTCGGATGTGCCGTTCTTGACCTCACAGAACTTCGGAATATTTTCCATCGGACCTGGGCGATACAGGGCGACCAGCGCGATGATGTCTTCAATACAGTCCGGTTTCATGCGCCTCAGCGCATCCATCATGCCGCTGGATTCCACCTGAAACACGGCCACAGTTTTGGCCGCAGCATAGAGTTTATAACTCGCCTCGTCATCCAGCGGGATCGCGTTGATTTCGTTCACCGCGCCCTCAGCAGGCACATATAATTCGGTGCCATCAGCAGCCGTGTGAATGTCGCGGCCAGACTTGCGGATCAGATCAATCGCGTTCTGGATCACTGTCAGCGTTTTAAGACCCAAGAAGTCAAACTTAACGAGGCCTGCTTGCTCAACCCATTTCATGTTGAACTGGGTCGCGGGCATATCAGAACGCGGATCTTGATAAAGCGGAACAAGCTCATCAAGGGATCGGTCGCCAATCACAACACCGGCCGCGTGGGTCGATGCGTTCCGCAGCAAGCCTTCCAACTGCTGCCCATAGGTCAGCAAGCGATCGACGACTTCTTCGTTGTTCGCCGCTTCACGCAAGCGCGGTTCATCGGCCAGTGCCTTAACAATGCTGACAGGTTTGACGCCCTCAACGGGGATCATTTTGGACAGCTTATCGACCTGTCCATATGGCAGCTGCAAAACACGCCCAACATCACGCACGGCGGCTTTGGACAGCAATGCGCCAAAGGTGATGATCTGACCTACCTTATCTCGGCCATATTTTTCTTGAACGTAGCGAATTACTTCTTCACGGCGGTCCATGCAAAAATCGATATCGAAATCGGGCATGGACACACGTTCAGGGTTTAAGAACCGCTCAAACAGCAGGGAATACCGCAAAGGATCAAGGTCGGTGATCAGCAGCGCATAGGCCACCAAAGACCCCGCACCCGACCCACGGCCCGGACCGACTGGAATATTGTTATCCTTGGACCATTTGATGAAGTCCGCAACGATCAAGAAGTAGCCGGGGAACCCCATGCCTTCAATGATGCCAAGTTCAAAATCGAGGCGTTTCTCGTATTCGGCAACATCCGCCGCATGGGGGATAATCGCCAGACGTTCCTTGAGGCCAGCCTCCGCCTGGCGGCGCAATTCCGCGACCTCATCATCGGCAAATTTGGGCAAAATCGGATCGCGTTTGTAAACTTTGAAACCGCAACGTTTGGCGATTTCAACGGTATTGGCGACGGCCTCTGGAAGGTCCGCAAACAGCGTGACCATCTCTTCTTGTGACTTGAAATAATGCTGCGGTGTCAGGCGGCGGCGGGGCTCGTTTTGGTCGACATAGGCCCCGTCTGCGATACAGATCAACGCATCATGCGCCTCATAAATCGCGGCTTTCGGGAAGTAGACATCGTTGGTCGCAACCAACGGCAAATCCATCGCGTAGGCCATTTCAACATGGCCTTGTTCAGACAGGTGTTCAGCCTCAGGCAGGCCGCCATCAACGGGGTGGCGCTGCAGTTCCACATACAAACGATCTGGGAAAGTCGCGGCCAGTTTGGTCATCAAAGCTTCGGCAGCGGGCCGTTGCCCAGCACGCAATAGCCGCCCGATAGGTCCGTCCGGCCCACCTGACAGGCAGATCAACCCATCTGAATGAGTCGCCAAATCTTCGAGTGAAACCTGCGGCAACTCCCCGTTCGCATCCAAGTATGCACAGGAGTTTAGTTTCATGAGGTTCAGGTAACCCGCCTCATTTTGGGCCAGAAAAACCAGCGGTGCGGGCGGCTCAGGGCGGCGACCGGGTTCATCCGAACCCATCCCTAAATCAACCTGACAGCCTATGATGGGCTGCACACCAGCCTTGGCCGCGTATTCGGAAAACTCCAATGCACAGAATAGGTTGTTGGTATCCGTAACGGCCACCGCAGGCATCCCTGCCTTTTCCGCAAGTCCACTTAGGGTTTTCACAGGAACCGCCCCTTCAAGGAGCGAATATTCCGTGTGCGTTCGAAGATGTATGAATCGCGGATCAGCCATGATGGCCACACTAGCTGGGGCGCGTCATGGGTGGAAGCGCTAGATACAAAATTGGATCGCCTTCAGTTCTCAATCTCATAACTTAGCTTTTCAGCTAACTATCTTGACGCCTGTCGAAAAGATGGACATGATTAAGCCCATGCCCAGAGACCTAAACACCATCTTTGCAGCACTCTCTGATCCAACCCGCCGCGCCGTGGTTGAGCAACTGGCCAAAGGCCCCGCCAGCGTCACAACCCTCGCAAGCGATTACGACATCGCGCTGCCAACCTTTATGCGCCATCTTAAAATTCTTGAAACCTGCGGTCTTGTGCGTTCTGTCAAAAAGGGTCGCGTGCGCACCTGCCACATCGAAGCCGCCCCAATGATGGAATTACAAGGCTGGCTGGAATGGCAACGCCGCGTTTGGGAAAGCCAACTAGATGACCCAAGCGGAACTGAGGCTTGCAAAACCGTGTAATTCCCGCTTTGATCCAAATCAACGCTGAGGTCTACGCCGCATCGACCCAGCGCACCAACTTTCTTTGGTACCGCGGCAGAGCAATATCATGAATATAACGTTTCTTCTCAACGGAGAGACCGTGGATGTGGATACCCATCCCACGCAAACGCTGCTCGATTGGCTGCGCGAAAAACGCCGCCTCACGGGAACCAAGGAAGGCTGCAACGAGGGCGACTGTGGCGCTTGTTCGGTGATGGTGACAGACGAAACCGGCGCGCGAACCTTAAATGCCTGCATCCTGTTCATGCCGCAACTTCACGGAAAAGCAGTGCGCACAGTCGAAGGGCTCGCTGCGCCTGACGGAACCCTGCATCCTGTTCAACAAGCGATGATCGACAACCACGGCAGCCAGTGCGGTTTCTGCACGCCGGGTTTCGTGATGTCGATGGCCACAGCTCACCTAAACGGACGCACCGACCACGACGATATTCTGGCGGGTAACCTGTGCCGTTGTACGGGCTATGCCCCGATCATCCGCGCGGCCCAAGCAAGCGAAGGTACTTCCGTCCCAGACCATATGCGGGACGTGACACCGCAACTTGGCGAAACGGATATTCCCGCGCCAACCACCAGTGATGAACTTGCCCAGTGGTACATGGACCACCCCGAGGGCACGCTTATCGCAGGTGCCACAGATGTTGGGCTTTGGGTCACCAAACACTTCACCGATCTGGGCGACGTGGCATTTCTGAACCGCTGCGCTGACTTGCAACAAATCGAAGATCAAGGTGATGCATTGCGTATCGGCGCCGCCGTTACAATGACAGATGTTTTAGGGGCAATTCGAGATTTGAATCCGTCTTATGCTGAAATGATCCGCAGATACGGATCTGAACAAGTGCGCAATGCGGCGACCATTGGCGGCAATATCGCAAACGGGTCGCCCATCGGGGACAACCCGCCTGCCCTTATCGCGCTGGGTGCAACGCTGCATTTGCGTCGTGGCGACACACGTCGCGACATTCCAATTGAGGATTTCTTCATCGCTTATGGCAAGCAGGACCGCCAATCGGGGGAATTCGTTGAGGCTGTGACGGTCCCCAAAACGGCCCCCGCTTTGCGCTGTTACAAACTTTCCAAACGGTTTGACCAAGACATTTCGGCGGTGTGTGGCTGCTTCAATATCACAGTCGAAGGCGGCGTAATCACTGCCGCACGTATCGCATTTGGAGGTATGGCCGGAACGCCCAAACGCGCGGCCTCGGTAGAGGCCGCGCTGGTCGGACGCCCTTGGGCGTTCGAAACACTACAAGCGGCGGCCGAAAACCTAACCGAAGACTTCCAACCCATGAGCGACATGCGCGCGTCTGCGGCCTACCGCATGGAAGCGGCGCAGGGTCAGTTGCTGCGATATTTTGATGACATCAACGGCAAAGCGATGAACGTACTGGAGGTTCGCGCATGAGCGTCACGAAACCCCTCCCCCATGACGCAGCGAAGCTCCATGTCACGGGGACTGCGCGGTACGTCGATGATGTTCCGATGCCTGCGGGCACGTTGCACCTGGCCTTTGGGACGAGCACGGTCGCGCGTGGAACGCTCAAATCGGTGAACCTTGAAAAGGTGAAGCAAGCACCCGGAGTTGTCGCAGTTCTAACGGCGAAGGATCTTCCATTTGCCAGTGATGTTTCGCCCTCGATCCATGATGAACCACTGCTGTCGGACGGAACCGTTCACTATGTCGGACAACCGATCTTTCTCGTCGTGGCGCAAACACACCTGCAAGCCCGTTTTGCGGCGCGACAGGGCGACATCCAATACATCGAAGAAACCCCGATTTTCAGCATCGAAGACGCGCTCGCGGCGGATGCCCGCTTTGAGGACGGTCCGCGCGTTTATACGAAAGGCGATATCACCTCAGCGCTTTCATCTGCACCAAACCGTCTTCAAGGACGGCTCGAGATGGGTGGTCAGGAGCATTTCTACTTAGAAGGCCAAGCCGCCCTCGCCCTTCCACAAGAAGGCGGCGACATGGTGGTGCACTCATCAACGCAACACCCAACAGAAATTCAACACAAGGTGGCGGACGCACTGGGTGTTGATATGCATTCTGTACGCGTTGAAATCCGCCGAATGGGTGGCGGGTTTGGTGGCAAGGAAAGCCAAGGCAACGCCCTCGCCGTGAGTTGCGCGATTGCTGCACGCGCAACGGGGCAACCTTGCAAGATGCGTTATGATCGCGACGACGACATGACGATCACAGGTAAGCGCCACGATTTCCGCATCGATTATGATGTTGGCTATGACGCCAACGGGCGCCTGACCGGAGTGGATTTCACGCATTACACGCGTTGCGGTTGGGCGCAGGATCTGTCCCTGCCCGTCGCGGATCGCGCCATGTTGCACGCGGACAATGCCTATCTTTTGCCTGCTGCACGCATTACGTCGCATCGGCTGAAAACCAATATGCAAAGCGCCACAGCCTATCGTGGCTTTGGCGGCCCGCAGGGGATGCTCGGGATTGAGCGCGTTATGGACCACGTGGCGCACGCGTTGGGCAAGGACCCTGCAGACGTGCGGCGGGTGAACTACTATGCCGCGCCCGATGCGGTAACGGGTTCGTCAGAGGGAAAGGCGGGAACTGGTCGGCGCTTCGGAGCAAAGCATTCACCTGTCATTGAAGGCGAAAACACAACGCCCTACGACATGGAAGTCACTGACTTCATCCTGCACGAGATGACCGAAACGCTGCTTGCAGATGCGGACTATGAAAGCCGAAAAGCGGCTGTGGACGAGTGGAACGCCAAGCACACAACCCTCAAGAAAGGGATCGCGTTCAACCCCGTTAAGTTCGGCATTTCATTTACCCTTACGCACCTGAACCAAGCAGGCGCACTGGTGCATGTGTATCAAGACGGGTCAATCCAGCTAAACCACGGCGGCACAGAGATGGGCCAAGGGTTGTTCCAGAAAGTTGCGCAGGTTGCGGCGGCGCGGTTCGGGGTGGATTTGAGTGCCGTGAAAATCACCGCGACGGACACGGGCAAAGTTCCAAACACGTCTGCGACGGCCGCCTCGAGCGGAACGGATTTGAACGGCATGGCGGTGCAAAACGCATGCGACATCATCCGAGACCGGATCGCAGGATGCTTAGCGGAAATTCACGATACCGCGGTTGGGGATGTTGCGTTCCGTGATGGCAAGGTCATGGTTGGTAATGTCGAGATGTCCTTCGCGGACGCTGCCAAGATTGCTTACGAGAACCGCGTCAGCCTAAGCGCCACGGGCTTCTACAAAACGCCCGACGTTGCATGGGATCGGATCGCTGGAAAGGGTCGCCCATTCTTCTATTTCGCATATGGCGCGGCGGTCTCCGAAGTGGTGATCGACACGCTGACGGGTGAAAACCGCCTGCTGCGCGTGGATGTACTCCATGATGCGGGGGCCTCGCTGAACCCCGCTTTGGACATCGGTCAGATCGAGGGTGGATTTGTGCAAGGTGCAGGCTGGTTGACCACTGAGGAACTCGTTTGGGACGATACGGGGCGTTTGCGCACGCATGCGCCCAGCACCTATAAAATTCCCGCCTGCAGTGACCGCCCCGAGGTTTTTAACGTGGCTTTATGGGATGGCGAAAACCGCGCTGAAACTGTCTATCGGTCTAAGGCGGTCGGTGAGCCGCCGTTTATGCTTGGGATTTCGGCGCATTTGGCGTTGGCGGATGCGTGTGGTGCCTGCGGGGCAACCTATCCGGACTTGCAAGCCCCCGCGACGGCGCAAGAAGTGTTACAAGCCGTAAAGCGAGCCCGAGCATGACCCAAAATGAAGTACAGTTCATTGCGGTCACGGTTTCTGGCGTCAAAGGTTCTGCACCGCGTGAAGTTGGCGCTGTCATGCGCATCTGGCCTAACCGTCAGGAAGGCTCCATCGGTGGTGGGGCGCTGGAATTTGAAGCTGCAAAAATCGCGCGGGAAATGCTGCGCGACAACGCTGCGCACATCCAGCGGGTCATGCCGCTTGGCCCTGATCTGGGCCAGTGTTGCGGGGGCGTTGTCACGCTTGATTTCAACCGTGATGACCAGGTTAAAGAACCGCCACAGCCGCCCCTGTGGATTTGGGGTGCAGGTCATGTTGGGCGTGCGATCGCCAACGTTTTGGCACCACTTGAAGACCGCCAAATCACATTGGTCGACACCACCGCCGAACGCATGCCTAATGTGCTTGCGATCACGGTTGCGCCCCTTGTGGCTGCTGACCCTGTTCGCGTCGTTACCCATGCGCCCCGCGATGCGGATCACCTTGTCCTGACATATTCCCATGCCATTGATCTGGCACTCTGCGATGCACTGCTCCGTCATGGATTCGCGAGCGCGGGTTTAATCGGCTCCGCGACGAAATGGGCACGGTTTAAGTCGAAGCTCGCCTCAATGGGGCACACACCTGCACAGATTTCACGCATTGCTTGTCCCATTGGCGACCCGAGCCTTGGAAAGCACCCGCAAGCCATTGCCGTAAGTGTTGCGGCTGCGTTAATCTCTGCTTCGGCGGACGGGGTTGAACGCCAAGGGATAGGGGAACGCACAGCATGACCGAACCGCTTATGAAGCTTGAAGGGCTGACCAAAGCCTACCCCGGAGTCGTTGCGAATTCCGACGTCTCGTTCAACATTCAAGCAGGCGAAGTTCACGCGCTACTGGGCGAAAACGGCGCTGGAAAATCCACCTTGGTCAAAACCATCTACGGCTTGGTCAAACCTGACACGGGCACGATGACGCTGGACGGAAAACCCTTCACACCTGCTGAACCACGTGCCGCACGCGCCGCTGGTATCGCGATGGTCTTCCAGCATTTCTCATTGTTTGAAGCCTTGGATGTCGCAGAAAACGTTGCCTTGGGGATGGAAAACCCGCCCCCAATGAAAGATCTCGCGCAGCGCATCAAAGAGGTCTCTGAAACCTATGGCTTGCCGCTGAACCCGTCGCGCATTGTCGGTGATTTAAGCGCGGGCGAACGCCAACGCGTCGAGATTATTCGCTGCCTTCTGCAAGACCCGAAGGTGCTTATCATGGATGAGCCGACAAGCGTATTGACCCCACAAGAAGTCGAAATCCTGTTCGAGACCCTGCGCAAGCTGAAGTCCGAAGGCACAGCGATTTTATACATTTCGCACAAGCTCGAAGAAATCCGTGCGCTGTGCGATCACGCGACGGTTTTGCGCCTCGGCGAGGTCGTCGGAACCTGCGACCCACGCGAGACATCGGCACGCGAAATGGCAGAGCTGATGGTGGGTGGAACGCTTCATGTGCCGGAACGCGAAGTTGGTGAGTCTGGTGAAACGTTGATGCAAATCAGTGGCTTGTCCGCCCCCTCACCCGCGGAATATGGTACCTCATTGAAGGACATCACCCTCGACATTCGCGCTGGTGACGTCATCGGGATCGGCGGTGTAGCGGGCAACGGGCAGGATGAATTGCTGGGTGCGTTGTCGGGCGAAATCAAGGTTGGTGAAGGCCAAGTTGCCTTTATGGGCCAAGACATTGGCCAGTTGGCGCCAGATGCACGGCGTAGCCTTGGGATTTGCGCGGCTCCAGAGGAGCGCATGGGCCATGCCGCCGCGCCTGACATGTCCCTAACGGAGAACGCGGCGTTAACAGGACGCAAGCGTAAAGACTTGGCAAAAAACGGGTTTATCGACTGGAACAAAACGCGGAACTTTGCCGAAATAATTATCGAGCGCTTTGATGTCCGCACGCCGGGGGCGGGCAATGCCGCGCGATCGTTAAGTGGTGGGAACCTGCAGAAATTCGTCATCGGGCGTGAGATTTTGCAAGACCCGAAGATCCTGATCGTCAATCAGCCGACGTGGGGCGTTGATGCAAGCGCCGCTGCCGCTATTCGGCAGGCTTTACTGGATTTGGCGGCCAAGGGTGCTGGGGTCATTGTGATCAGCCAAGACCTTGATGAATTGATGGAAATTTCAGACCAGTTTGCTGCGTTGAACGAAGGGCGGCTGTCCAAGCCACGCCCTGCGCAGGGTCTCACGGTTGAGGAAATCGGCCTGATGTTGGGCGGCGCGCACGATATGGAAGTCGCGCATGTGGAGGCTGTGACATGATCCTATTGGAAAAACGTCCGCAGCCGTCGCAATTCTGGTCTTATGGGGCGCCGATTGTCGCGGTCATTCTGACGATGATCTTCGGAGCTGCCCTGTTCGCGACCCTTGGGAAACCACCCGTCGAAGCGCTGAGTAAAATCTTCTGGGAACCGCTGTTTGGCGAGTTCAACTTCTTTTACCTGCCACAACTCCTGATCAAGGGCGCGCCATTGGTCGCCATCGCGTTGGGCCTATCGTTGGGCTTCAAGGCAGGCATCTGGAACATCGGTGCCGAGGGGCAATACATCATTGGCGCGCTTTGCGGTGCTGCCGTCGGACTTGCGCTTTATCCGATGGAGGCACGTTGGCTGGTGCTTCCAGCAATGCTGATCGCAGGTGCGTTTGGCGGGTTCGCATGGGCGATGATCCCCGGAATTTTACGCGTGAAGTTCAACACCAACGAGATTTTGGTGTCTTTGATGCTGGTCTATGTTGCCGAACAATTATTAGCAGCTATGGCGCTTGGGGCGTTAAAGAACCCCGAAGGCATGGGCTTTCCAGGGTCGCGCAACCTGTCGCAATACGCATCAGCCAGTTCATGGATCGACCAAGGAAACGGCATGCACTGGGGCGTCGTTATTGCCCTCATCGCGGTGATCTTTGCCTATATCCTTTTCACCCGACATATCCTTGGGTTTCAAATCAAATTGGCGGGCCAAGCCCCACGTGCGGCGGCGTTTTCGGGCGTTAACCCAGCGCGATTGGTCCTGTTTTGCCTCGGCACATCGGGCGCATTGGCAGGGGTCGCGGGCTTGACGGAAGTGTCTGGCCCTGCGGGCGTGGTCAGCATCGACTTCAACGTAGGTTATGGATTTACCGCGATCATCGTCGCGTTCTTGGGCCGTTTGCATCCGGTCGGTATCTTGATGGCCGGAACATTGATGGCACTGACCTATATCGGTGGCGATGTGGCGCAATCCTCGCTCGGGCTGCCCAAGGCGGCGATCCAAGTATTCCAAGGGACGCTGTTGTTTTCCCTGCTGGGGATCGACGTGCTGACGAACTACCGCGTGCGGATGAAACGGGGGGCCACGGCATGAGAACTTCCAAGCATAAGAAACCGATCATCATGGGTGGCCTGATGGGGCTGATGATGATGTGGATGCTGCACAGCGCATTAACCGGTGAGGGAACGATTGGTACGGGGGCGTTGATTGCCTTTGTCGTGGCGCATGTTGTTGTGGCTGCCATTGCGATTGGGATGGCTGTGTTTGCGACCCGCTTATCGCCCCGCATCAAAGCACGGTTTGAACACCTACATCGACCGTCCTTGCGACACGTTGGGGTGATGTTGGCAGCAGCTTTGATCGTCAGCGGCATTGTTCACCTTGCCGTTCACAAAGGGATTGCGTGATGTTTGGATCTATCGACCCGCAACTATTACTGGCCTCCCTCATGGTGGCAGCAACGCCCATTATGCTTGCCGCGATCGGTGAGCTGGTGGTGGAACGTGCTGGGGTTCTGAACCTTGGCGTGGAAGGTATGATGATTACCGGTTCTGTCATCGGTTTTATCGCTGCGATCAAAACGGGCAATCCGTGGATCGGGTTTATTGCCGCCGCATTGGGTGGTGCCGCGTTGTCGCTGCTGTTTGGCATCCTGACACAGTTTTTGCTGTCCAATCAGGTCGCCACCGGCTTGGCGCTCACGCTGTTCGGGCTTGGGTTGGCCGCGCTGCTTGGGCAGGATTACCTTGGCGTAAAAGCGCCTGTGTTCGCAGATTGGCACATCCCGTTGCTGGGCGACATTCCGATCCTTGGCCCGATCGTTTTCCAACATGACCCTATGGTTTATCTTGGGCTTGGCATCGTTGCAGGTGTTTGGTGGTTCCTGAAAAAATCCCGCGCTGGGCTGGTCTTGCGCGCTGTCGGTGAAAACCACGAGGCGGCCCATGCACTGGGCTATAACGTGATCCGCGTGCGCATGCTGGCGATCATGTTTGGCGGGGCCTGTGCGGGGCTTGGCGGTGCATATCTGTCTATCGTCCGGGTACCGACCTATGCGGCGGGCCTTACGGCTGGGATGGGTTGGATTGCCTTGGCAATTGTGGTGTTCGCGGGCTGGAAACCGGGGCGTTTACTGTTGGGCGCATATCTGTTTGGCGGTGTGACAGCGTTGCAGCTGAACCTGCAAGCCGCGAGCCTTTCGTTGCTAGATGTCCTCACGATCGCCGCGCTGGCAGCGGCCGTAGTCGTAATCATCACAGGGTTCATCCAGAATCGCAGATTTACCGCCAAGATGCTTTGGTGGAGCGCCAGTCTTTGCATCGCAGCTGCATTCTTTAGCTTTTATAAATGGCTTGGATGGGTTTTTAACGAGACTCTTTGGCTTTCATCCTCGCCTTATATTGCCACCATCTTCGTTCTGGTCATTATGTCCAGCGGCGGAGCGCCGGGGTCACTCGGCAAGATATTCCACGCCTCACGCTGAGGCACACTAATAACTCAGAAAATCCTAGGGGGATAAGATATGAACATGAAGGTATTACTGGGCGGGGCAGCCGTTGTTGTCGCAGCTGCTGCCGCGTATTTCTACATTGCGCCAGGCTCAGACGATATGGCGTCTGGTGAAGACGGTGCGACCAAAGTTGGTTTCGTTTACGTTGGCCCAGTTGGCGACGGTGGCTGGACATACGAGCACGACCAAGGTCGCCTTGCTGTCGAAGCAGAATTTGGCGATGCAGTTGAAACTGTGTTCGTTGAAAGCGTTCCAGAAGGCCCAGACGCTGAACGTGTGATGACACAGATGGCGCTTGAAGGTGCTGACCTGATCTTCACAACGTCCTTTGGCTACATGGATCCGACAATCAATGTCGCGGCCCAGTTCCCTGACGTTCGTTTTGAGCACGCGACAGGCTACAAGCAGGCAGACAACGTATCTGTTTATTCTGCACGCTTTTACGAAGGCCGCGCAGTTCAGGGCCACATCGCGGGTCAGATCACTGAATCCAACGTGATCGGCTACATCGCGTCTTTCCCGATCCCAGAAGTTATTCGCGGCATCAACTCTGCTTACCTTCACGCTAAGGAAGTGAACCCAGACGTCGAGTTCAAGATCATCTGGGCCTACACATGGTTCGATCCTGCGAAAGAAGCTGAAGCGGCCAACGTTCTGATTGAACAAGGCGCGGACGTGATCCTGCAGCACACTGACTCAACAGCTCCACAGGCTGCGGCGCAGGCAGCGGGCAACGTTTACACATTCGGCCAAGCGTCTGACATGTCCGAGTTCGGTCCAATGCCACGCGTATCGTCCATCATTGATGACTGGGCGCCGTACTACATCGCGCGCACACAGGCTGTTATGGACGGCACATGGGAAAGCACATCCACATGGGATGGCATCGGCGCTGGCATGGTTGGCATCGGTGAAATCTCTGACGCGATCCCAGCTGAAGTCAAAGCATCCGCCGAAGCAATGGTCGCAGAATTGGCGTCCGGCGAATATCACGCGTTCACGGGCCCGATTAACAAACAGGACGGTTCTGTTTGGTTGGCGGCCGGTGAAACAGCGCAGGATTACTCGGACGATGGTCTGGCTGGCATGAACTTCTACGTTGAAGGTCTGACAGCAGAAGTTCCGCAGTAAGCGACTGTACGTTGAACTGAGGAAGGCCCGTCAGAAATGGCGGGCCTTTTGCGTTTCAAGGTGAGTGGCGGTTTCTAAACGTTTTGGCGTGGGGCACTGAGATTTGTCGCTTCCCAACAAAAATTTCTAGAATTTATTGCGTCAGCACTCCAGAGTGCCGAAAAACCAAGGGAGCAATCAAATGCCATATCGCGGCGCAGGCGGAACGAACGGTGGGGAAGGTAGTTTTCTGATCGGGATTATCATGATGATCGCAGGGGGCTATCTGCTGCTAAAGGGTATCATGGTGCGGCCGCAATTCGGGCTCGGTAACCAGATGTTTGCCGTTGGCGGGTTTCCTGTCACCACGGGGTTAGTCCTTGTGCCGTTCGCATTCGGTGTTGGCATGGTGTTTTACAACAGCCGCAATTGGATTGGCTGGATACTGGCGCTAGGGTCAGTCCTTGCGTTGGTGGTTGGTGTGATCGCATCCATCAACTTCACCCTCGTGCGGATGAGCGCGTTTGACCTTCTCATGATCATGATCTTGCTGATCGGTGGTGTCGGGCTGTTTTTGCGTTCTCTTCGAGGGCGATGAGACGTGATTGATTTTCTGGTCATCGGCGGCGGCATCGCAGGTACGTCGGTTGGCGCACGGCTATCCCATCATGGACATGTCATGGTGTTGGAGCGCGAAAGCGCGCTAGCATATCATGCGTCAGGGCGTTCTGCCGCGTTGTTTGAAGAAAGCTATGGGCTGCCGTCGACGGTCGCGTTGAACGAAGCAAGTCGTGACTATCATTTCGAGGCAAATGGCGGTGTCACAAGCCCGCGTGGGCTGATGTTGGTTGGAACTGACAACGACAAGGACACGTTTGAAAAAGACCTCACCACGATGCATCTGGAGACCATCAGCGTTACCGATGCGCGGGCGATGTTTCCGATCCTCAATGATACTGTGACGCGGGTTGGCTATGATGCAGATGCGTGGGATTTGGATACGGATCGTCTTGTTCAGAACTTTGCCAGCGAAGTGCGTGGCAACGGGGGCGTGGTGCAAACTTCTGCTGAAGTCACAGCCATCGCCCGCACCGCAGCTGGCTGGGATGTTACTGTCGGAGATGACGTACTAAGTGCGCGGGTCATAGTAAACGCTGCAGGTGCTTGGGTGGATGTGATCGCTGAAATGGCTGGGGTTGCGCCGCTTGGTGTGACACCGCTGCGCCGTTCAATGGCACGCATCCCTGCCCCTGGCGGTCATGATGTATCCGGTTGGCCGATGCTCTTTGGTCCTGGTGAAGATTGGTATGCTAAACCAGACGCTGGCGCATTGATCGTCTCGCCCGCCGAAGAGGTGCTTATGCCGCCGATGGACGCATGGGCGGATGACATGATGCTGGCCGAAGGGCTGGCGCGCTATGAAGAACATGTGACGGAACCCGTGACGCGGCTTTTGTCGAACTGGGCGGGCCTGCGCACCTTCGCGCCTGATCGCAATCTGGTTCTTGGGCCAGAGAAGTCGGATCCGTCATTTGTATGGATGGCAGGGCAAGGCGGCTATGGTTTTCAAACGGCACCTGCCGCGAGCCAATTGGTGGCTGATCTTACAGTTGGAAATACGCCACAAATTTCAGCGGATATGGTCGCTAAACTGTCACCAGCCCGTTTCGCTTAGGCGACTGACGTCTTAAGCGACGGCAGCCATCAATTCCCATGCGCGTAGTGTCATATAGTCTAAATCACATTCACCGTCAGGCAGGATCGTCTCAATCGGGACGCCCTCAGCGAAAATAACCCCCTGCTCTTCCAATGAAATTTGGATGTAACTCACGGGCATATCGGCGCGCGTAACGTTGACGTTTGGATGGCTTACTGCGAGCGATTTCGCACGCACCAGCACGGCGTCTGTGCCAAACATCAACGGCACGCGAATGTGTTCAAACAAAACGCGATGTTGCGGTCCGACGTTTAGGTCGGCGTGTGGAATGCCGAACCCCAAAGCACCCTTAGCGATGCGTACAGGGTAATGATTACGCTCACTTGGTGCGGCGAATGCTTCACGGACGTTGGTGATTGGTTGCGCACCATGTTCACGGGTTTCGACCATATCACCGATCCGCAAATCCCGTGCATCACGGCTCCCGCTTGGAGTCGCAATTCGTGTTTGTGGCGTGATACCGAACGCTGCGACCCAAGGGGACAGCGCCTGAAGTTCTGGTTGAAATCTCATATCTGCTCTTTCCGATGTCTTTCCTCGGTTTGGACTATTTCTGACGCAGTAAACTGTCACGCTCATGGCGCAAATGGGGCAAATGTAGAAAGTTTATCCTGTCCTTTTGGACAGTTTGCCTTAAATTCACGACATACGTGTATTCACGTTGCCCCCACCCGAAAGACCCACAAAAGTGTCCTATGCTGATTGAAACTGATCCCAATTTTCATGTGCTTAGTGCAATGGTGCGCGAGTTTGCGGATGCGATGGACTTTCACGGCCTACCTAAAGTTGAGCGTATTTTCACCTCTCCGGTTCTGCCACTAGAACGCCAAGTGTTGCGTGTGACTTTGGGACACGACATCTATGCGATGAAAGTAGATTTCACCTCAGACATCACAGCGCGTTTGGCGCAAGAATTTGAAGGTCTGAAACAGCTAAGCAAACACTTTCAAAACTACGAAAACTTGGGAACTGCCACGCCCATCTATCTTTCCAAGGCTGGCACGTTCCTCGCCATGAACTTCCTAAACTTACCCACGGCTGGCGAACGATTACAGCAATCACAACAGTTGCAAACGACCCGTCAGGTCTACCGCCGCGCGGGGCTTTGGTTGACAGCGATGCACGAGTTCAAAGAGCAGAAACAAGGTAAGTTCGACGGCAAATGGATGGTCCATGAGATCAATGCACGTATCGAAGACGGGAATATGAAAGCACCCTTAGCCGACGTCGAACGGATGCGCGATATTTTGCGCGAAGAGGTTGTTGAGGTTCACCAGACCAAGAGCACCCGCGCATGGAGCCACGGGGATTTTCACAGCGAGAACATGATGCTGGCTCCAGGAACGACCTATGCATTCGATCTAACCGAAGCCCGCATGAAGATGGCGCTATATGATACTGTCGACTTTCTGAAAGTCGACATTTACCGCCAAATGCCTCGCGAAAAAATTGACCGTTCCGGCATCATTGCCAAGCACCGCGAGATGTTTTTCAAGGGCTACAAACACAAGGTAAAACCAGAGCTGTTCGACGTCGCGATGCGGGGCCGGTTGTTGATTGACTGGGCGTCGATTGAAACGTCAGGTTACGCGAAAAACGAGTCTCAGCAGCTGCAATTTTTGCGGCTGAAACAACGCCTCGACGTGGCGTTTCAGGCCTAGTTCAGCGAACGTCGCACGCGGTTTACGGCGATTGAATTTCCTGACGCGTTGCTACAACGCACGCCGTCAGTTTCCATCGAACAATCGAAGTCAAAATGACCACTCAAACCTGTAGCTGATCGCGGCCAACGGTGCAGGCCAGAAAACGTCTCCGTAGCACATCAAGTGCTCCGTGGGGACACCATTTCGCGGCAACGTAATCGCGCGAGTACGGTCCAGTTAACAGGATGCATCATAGTCAACCTGCACGTCCCAATTTGCTTCAAATATTAAGCAAAAAAGGGGGTGTGCGATCGACTGAAATGCCACCGTCTAGTTCCGGATAGCAAACGATATTCCCGCTAAGGCTGGCAAACCCGTTCGCCAGAACAGGACTGGCGAATAGGGATATAGGCCAGCGCTAAGCGCCGTCAGCGTTCTTACGGATGGTTTCGTTTTTGGGGTCATAGGGGCTGTCTTGCACGACTTCAGCGTCCCACAACTCACGGAACATACGCACCTTGACCTTGGTGCCAACCGCGCACAACTCTGGCGGTAGGTACCCCATGCCGATGGATTTGTTGAAGGCCACGGAGTAGCCGCCCGAGGTTAGACGCCCCACTTTTTGCCCGTCATGGATCAACGCCTCGCGGCCCCATGGGTCAGCATCTGTAGGACCGTCAATCAGCAGTGTAACACACTTAGATCGGATGCCTATTTTCTGCATCGCGTCTTTACCGTGGAAGTCCTTTTCGAGGTCCACAAAGCGCGGCAAGTCGGCCTCAAGCGGGGTCGCGTCGCGGCCAAGTTCGGTGCCGAAGGCGCGGTAGGATTTTTCCTGACGCAGCCAGTTTTGCGCCCGTGCGCCGACCAGTTTCATGCCGTGTGGCTCACCTGCTTTTTCAAGCAAATCAAACAGGTAGTTCTGCATTTCCATCGGGTGGTGCAATTCCCAGCCGAGTTCACCAGTATAGGCGACGCGGATGGCGTTGACCGGACACATGCCCAGTTCAATCTGCTTGGCAGACAACCACGGGAAGTTTTTGTTGTGCAACGCCGTTTCAGGGTTTGCGTCATTGATGACCGCGTTCAACACGTCACGGGACTTCGGCCCCGCAATCGCGAAGACGCCCCATTGCGTGGTGACGTTCTGGCACTCGATACGGCCAAATTCGGGTTCTTTGTCTTCAATCGCTTTGCGCAAGAAGTCGGCGTCATAATCCGTCCATGCACCAGCAGAGACGAGGTAATAGCTATCCTCACCCGTGCGCACGATCGTGTATTCCGTGCGCGTGGTGCCGTGGGCGGTGAGCGCATAGGTCAGGTTGATGCGGCCGATTTTTGGAAGCTTATTGGTGGTGAACCAATCAAGGAAGGCGGTCGCACCGGGGCCTTTGACGACATGTTTGGTAAAAGCTGTGGCGTCGATAAGACCGACCCCTTCGCGGATGGCTTTTGCCTCGTCCACGGCGTGTTGCCACCATGCGCCACGACGGAACGACCGGCTGTCGTGGTCAAAGCTGTCAGGTGCATCGAGGGGGCCGAAATAGTTCGGGCGTTCCCAGCCGTTGACGAACCCGAACTGCGCGCCGCGTGCCTTTTGGCGGTCATATGCGGGGGCCGTGCGCAGGGGACGACAGGCTGGGCGTTCCTCATCAGGGTGGTGCAGGATGTAGACGTGGTCGTAGCATTCTTCGTTTTTGCGGGCGGCAAATTCGGTGGTCATCCAGTCGCCGTAGCGTTTTGGATCAAGGCTGGCCATGTCGATTTCGGCTTCGCCGTCCACCATCATCTGCGCGAGGTAATAGCCCGTGCCGCCTGCAGCGGTGATGCCGAATGAGAACCCTTCAGCCAGCCACATATTGCGCAAGCCTGGTGCAGGGCCGACCAGCGGGTTGCCGTCTGGGGTGTAGCAGATCGGGCCGTTGAAATCGTCCTTTAGGCCGCTTTCTTCGCAGGATGGGACACGGTGGATCATCGCCATGTATTGTTCCTCGATCCGTTCCAGATCGAGCTGGAACAGATCGGCGCGGAAGCTGTCCGGCACACCGTGTTCGAACACCGCAGGGGCGTTCTTTTCATAGACACCGAGAATCCAGCCGCCGCGTTCTTCGCGCACGTAGGATTGGGCGTCAGCGTCACGAACGACGGGGTGTTCAACACCACCCTTTGCGCGGAACTCCACCAGCGCAGGATCTTGATCCATAACGATAAACTGGTGCTCAACAGGGATCGCGGGCATCTTGATGCCAAGCATTTTCGCGGTGCGTTGGGCGTGGTTGCCCGATGCGGTGACCACGTGCTCTGCGGTGATGACGATCTGTTCGTCGGACGGAACAAGGTTGCCACCTTTTTCCACCATCTTAGTGCATGTCACGTCCCACGCGGAACCGTTCCAATCAAAGGCGTCAGCCTGCCATTTACGCACGATCTCAACGCCGCGTTGACGCGCGCCTTTGGCCATCGCCATCGTTACGTCGGCTGGGTTAATATAGCCGTCCTCGGTGTGGTAAATCGCGCCTTCAAGGTCTTCAGTGCGGATCAGGGGCCAGCGTTCTTTGATCTGTTCTGGGGTCAGCCATTCAAATGGCACGTCACAGGTTTCCGCCGTAGACGCATAAAGCATGTATTCTTCCATGCGTTCCTTGGTCTGGGCCATGCGTAGATTTCCGACCACCGCAAAGCCCGCGTTCAAACCTGTCTCTGCCTCAAGCTCTTTGTAGAAATCGACCGAGTATTTGTGAATGTGGGTTGTCGCGTAGGACATGTTGAACAGCGGAAGCAAGCCAGCCGCGTGCCATGTTGAGCCTGACGTCAGCTCGTCGCGTTCCAGCAACATTACATCGTCCCAGCCCGCTTTGGCGAGGTGATATGCGATTGACGTTCCGACGGCACCGCCGCCTACGACCAAAGCTTTTACGTTCGTTTTCATCTATGCGACTCCCTTACGGTACTTGCAGGTAATTTGGCGCAATTGCGCGGGCTTCGCCAAACCCCGCCGACGCCACAGCGATCAAAACCGACCATGCGCGCTAAATCATGTCAAAACCACAAAGATGCTTGCCTATTTTCAGCGCGGCCCAAACCTGCAAGACCCACATCTTTTCGACCCACATTCCGTAACGTAAGGCCAATTCAACCAAGGCGAGAACATGTTTAACTTTCAAAAGGTTAACGAGTGCGGCAATTTTACGACAGGGTGTGAGATGGAGACGCTTTCCCCTAGGAGAACGCGTCAACTGCGCCTATGTTGACGTCAGAGTAACGTGAGAGAGCCGTGCTAAGCGGCCCCACGAGGAGAGCAGTATGACACGTATTTCACTAACAGCGCTTGGCGCTGTAATGGTTCTTGGGGCATGTACAGCGCCCGAAATCGCTTCACGGATGGACAGCAGCGAAACGCTGTATTCCGGCTTTGAAGCCGCGGAAAGCTATACGCCGCGCCCAGTTGGGTCGCGTTCGGAGAATGATTTCATGCGTTTCTCAACCATGAGCCTCGCGCGCTAACAGCGTACTCATTGGTTTAATCTGCACCCTTTTCCGGGTGCGGAAAACCCGACTAGACATATTTCCATAGCTGATTGACCTTAGGGAAACCTGAGGGAGAACAGCTATGCGCAATATGGATTTGATGGACGCCGCGGAACTGGTTGCTAACAGTTACAAGGGCAAGTCCCACCTCCCCCCCGTTCGCACGATTGTCAAAAAAGGCCACGTAGAGGCCTATCTTTTATCAAACAACACTCTGGTCATACCAGGCACGAATGACGCGAACGATTGGACCAAGTCAAACTTGGTCATTGGCAAGCAGAAGGTGTCATGGAAGTTGAAAGGCAAAGCTGGCGGAAACGCCATATGGCACAAAGGCTTCGCCGGCTTCGCGACAACAATCTACAATCAACTTGGAAGCGCTAGGCCAACATTTATTGTCGGCCATTCTCTCGGAGCGGCTGCCGCCCAAATCCTTGGGTGTATCTATGGAGTGCCCGCCATCGCGTTCGCGTCACCGATGCCACGACAAGGCTCGCGAAAACTGACCAATGAACACCTCATTCTGAACGTGGTGCGCAACGATGACCCTGTATGCCGTTTGCCTCCGAAAAACTTAGGCTACCGTCGCGCTGGCAACACAGAAGTCATGCAACCCGTCACAAAGGACATCGGGCTTCGACATGCTATGGAGCACTATACTGATCTGATGAAAATCGAACGGCGCGCTGGAAAAATCGTGAAAAGTTGGCCGCGTTAGCGGTTAAAGCATCGCTGGAATGACAAGATCAGGCGGGCGGTGGCCGTCGTCGAATGTTTTGACGTTCAGCAGGACTTTTTCGCCCATCTCAATGCGCCCTTCCAACGTGGCAGACCCCATATGCGGGAGCAGCACGACATTCTTGAGCTCGCGCAAGCGCGGGTTCACGCCAGTGTCGTGTTCATAAACATCCAATCCGGCACCCGCGATTTCACCCGCCCGCAACATGCGTGTCAGGGCGTTTTCATCGATCACTTCACCGCGGGCCGTGTTCACGATCACCGCATCCGGTTTCATCAGTTTCAAACGCCGCGCATTCATCAAATGGAACGTGGCGGGGGTGTGGGGGCAATTAATCGAGATGATGTCCATACGGGCAACCATCTGATCAAGGCTTTCCCACCATGTCGCGTCCAGATCATCCTCGACCTCTGGACGCAGTCGACGGCGGTTGTTGTAGTGAATTTGCATCCCGAACGCGTGGGCGCGTCTGGCAACGGCCTGCCCGATGCGCCCCATGCCCAATATTCCCAACCGGCGGCCCGCGATGCGCCCGCCCAACATCGCAGTTGGCGCCCAGCCGTCCCAATCCCCCGTCTGCATCAGTGCAAGGCCTTCTGGAATGCGGCGGGTGACAGCTAAAATCAACGCCATCGTCATGTCAGCCGTGTCTTCCGTCACAACGCCCGGCGTGTTGGACACCAGCACCCCCCGTTGGCGTGCAGTTTGAACATCGATATGATCCACCCCCGCGCCGTAATTCGCGATAAGTTTTAAGCGATCCCCCGCTTGCCCGAGAACCTTTGCATTAATGTCATCCGTGACAGTCGGAACCAGCACATCACAGCTCTGCATTGCTGCGATTAGCTCGGCAGAGGTCATAGGCGTGTCGTCCTCGCGTAGGGTCACGTCGAACAATTCGCGCATTCGGGCTTCAACAGCATCGGGTAACCGTCGCGTGACGGTAACACTTAGACGTTTGCTTGGCATGATTGTGTCCCTTCGCTTGCCCTACGGGGCGGTTGTTGCCAAGTTGCCCTCAAAGGTCCGGTGGCACAAGAACCACCATGTAAATTCAGGACCAGTTGAGAGCAGAGATTATGATTTTAGCACGCACAGTTTGTCTGGCGATTACTTTGGCGTTTGGCGCGCCTGTTTTCGCACAAGAAGCTACATCCGAAGTCGTCACACCGATAACGGCCGTTCAAGGTGAACGTGGGCCCGTAACAAACTTGCCGATGCCGCGGTTTGTGTCGCTGAAGGCCAATGAAGCCAACGTGCGCCGTGGCCCGTCTCTTTCACACCGCATTGACTGGGTTTTCCAGCGCCGCGATATGCCGCTGCGTGTCGTTGGTGAATACGGCCATTGGCGCCGTGTTGTTGACCGTGAAGGCATGGGTGGATGGGTGCACTATTCCCTGCTTTCTGGCAATCGCACGGTAATCGTTGATCGAGACTTGTTGGTCCTGCGCGGGCAGCCAGTAACGAACGCGGCTGAGATTGCCATGTTGGAACTTGGCGTGATTGCGGATCTTGGCGAATGCAGCGTCGATTGGTGCCGCCTTCGTGCCGACGGGTACCGTGGCTGGGCCCCGAAAACCGCGCTATTTGGCGTTGCACCGGACGAGTTGCGCGACTAGGCCAACCGGCCCTGCGGGGCAGAGTATTTCAGAGCCAAAGAAGCGAAAGTGGGGTGCCTTAACCGGCCAAGCCCCGTCCCTTTAGCAATGCGGTTGCGTCTGGCATTGACCCCCTGAATTTTTCGTACAGGACGGCTGCGTCTTCTGATCCGCCTGCAGAAAGAATGTGGGTTTCCAGTTTCTTTGCCATGTCTGGATCAAACGGGCCACCGTTGTCTTCGAATGCTTGGAACGCATCCGCATCCATGACTTCGGACCACATGTAGCTGTAATACCCGCTTGAGTATCCGTCGCCAGCAAACACATGCGCGAAGTGCGGTGTGGCGTGGCGCATACGGATGGCGTGGGGCATGCCAAGGTCTTCGAGGACTTCTGCCTGCTTTTGCATCGGGTCAGCCGGAGCGTCTTCAGTTTCATGGAACGCTAGATCAACCATCGCGGAGGCAACATATTCGACCGTGGAAAAGCCCATATCGTAGGTCGCCGCCCCAAGCATCCGGTCCAACAAATCGCGCGGCATGGGTTCGCCCGTTTCGGCATGTGTGGCAAATTTTTCCAAGACGTCAGGAACTTCGAGCCAGTGTTCATAAAGTTGGCTGGGGAGTTCAACGAAATCACGCGCCACAGAGGTTCCTGAAATCAACTCATACGTCACATCAGAAAGCATCTGGTGCAATGCATGGCCGAATTCGTGAAACAGCGTGCGGGCATCGTCATAGGACAACAACGCGGGCGCGTCTTTCGGCGGTTTGGCGAAGTTGCACACGTTGATCACATGAGGGCGGATGTCGCCCGCCAGTTTCTGTTGGCTACGCATTGCTGAACACCACGCGCCGGAGCGTTTGGAGCCGCGTGCGAAGTAATCCCCGATGAAGACTGCCACGTGTTCGCCGTTGCGCGTGACGTCCCATGCGCGGCAATCTTCGTGGTAGAGAGGTGCGTCGATCGGCGCAAATTCAAGACCGAACAGCCTGTTGGAACAATCAAACGCCGCTTCGATCATGCGATCCAACTGCAGGAAGGGCTTGAGCTCGGCTTCGTTCAGGTCGTGTTCAGCGGCGCGGCGTTGTTCGCTGTAGTAGCGCCAGTCCCACGGTTCGAGCGGGCCGGTTTCGCCATCATTGTGCATTGTGGCTTGTAGGACTTGGGCGTCTGCTTCGGCTGCGGATTTGGCCGGTTCCCAGACCTGCATCAAAAGCGCGCGCACAGCGTCAGGTGTCTTGGCCATTTCAGTTTCAAGTTTGTAATCGGCGAAGCTGTCATACCCGAGCAGGTTCGCGCGTTCTGCACGCAGCGCCAGAATTTCAGCGGCCAATGCGCGGTTGTCTGTTTCGCCGCCATTCGCGCCGCGCGCTGTCCATGCCTTATAAGCTTTCTCGCGCAGATCGCGCCGCGAGGAGAATTGCAGGAACGGCACGATCAAGGAACGTGACAGAGTGACGACAGGGCCGCCTGCTTCTTTGTCCTCACCCGCAGCCGTCGCCGCCTGAACCACGAAATCCGGCAG